>CAYGIT010000087.1:0-11918 GCA_964349955.1 uncultured bacterium | reverse complement strand
GGTAATAAACGCCTCATCCGCATTCCAAATATCATGCCGGGTAAATGGCGATTCTTGAACAGAAATTTGCTCTTTCACGGCGCATTCTATCACAAACTTCCGGGTCACTCCATTCAAGATTCCGATCGTCGGCGGCGTGACCAGTAGGGGCGACCATTGCGGTCGCCCTTTGCGGCCGGGGACAAGCCCCGCCCCACCATTTTTCACAATAAAAATATTTCCAATCCGGACCTCCGTGACAAAACCATTCCGGTCCAGGAATAACCATTCATAAGTCCCGGCACCGGCAGGCTCCAGGCTGGCCAGCACCGCATTCTGATAAGAAGAAGTCTTCACTTCCGGAAAAGAGGCATTGGATAAACTCCGCTTAACGGGAGATGTTTTAAGCGCCACCCCGCGGCGGTAAAGCTCCGGAGCATGAACCCTTTTTCCTATTAATAGGAAGATACCGGCCCGCCCCAGGGTGAGCCGGAGAAATAAGTCCTCTTTTATGCCCGGCTCTTCCCTCTTAAAGGCCTGCAGCCCAAGCTCCAATTCCTTCCGTAGCTGCTTGCGGGTAGGGACTGTCCCCTTTGGGGACTGTCCCTTTTTTTGGGACCGTTCCTGTGACGAAAACCCCGAGGTTTTCGCCGATTCAAAAAGCCTGTCCAGATGTTCCTCCAGCTGAAAAATTTTTCCCTTATAAGTTCTCAAAGATTCGAAAATCCCGATTTCGTCGTCGCGCCATTGAGAGAGCAGAATCTGATCCGTTACCTTTTTACCGTTTGAATAAAGCAAAAAATTCATAAACCGGCTTTCACAAGCGCTTCGGCGAGCGCTTCGCCTTTTTGAAGGGTTTCTTCGTATTCGCGGGCCGGGTCGGAATCATGCACAATCCCGGCCCCGACCTGAAAAGTGCCTTTATTTTGATTCAGAACCAAAGTGCGGATCACAATATTCAAATCCAGATCCCCCTTAAAATCAAGCCAGCCGAGCGATCCGGTGTAAATACCGCGGCCCACGGGCTCCAGCTCGTCGATGATTTCCATGCACCGGATTTTCGGACAGCCGGTAATGGTTCCGCCCGGGAACATGGCGCGGAGAAGGTCCAGCCCGTCTTTTTCCTTGCGCAAACGGCCCGTAATGCTCGAAACAATATGAAGCACATGCGAATATTTTTCGAGCCCCATCATTTCCCGCACGCGTACGCTCTTGTAATCGCAGACCCGGCCAAGGTCATTGCGCTCAAGATCGACCAGCATGACATGTTCCGCCCTTTCCTTTTCATTGGCCAGGAGTTCGCGGCCGAGGCTGGCCGGAGAAGCCCCGCATTTTTTTCTCGGGCGAGTGCCGGCAATGGGGCGGGTTTCGCAAAGATTGCCTCTTTTTTGAATCAGGCGCTCGGGCGAGCTTGAAATGATTTTCAAATCTCCGGCCGACAAAAAAGAGGAAAACGGGGAGGGATTGATTTGCCGCAACTGGTCGAAAAGCCTTAACGGCGAGCCTTTGAACCGGAATGAAAAACGCTGGGACAAATTGGCCTGGTAAATATCGCCGGCCGCGATATAGGCTTTTGCGCTACGGACCATGGATTCAAAACGCGCGCGAGAAATATCGGGACGGAAAGATTGAACATGAAATTTTCCTTCCTTCCCTTTGTCATGCTGAGCGAAGCGAAGCATCTCTCGAGATTCTCGGCGAAGCAGTCCTTTAGGATCGGGCTTCGCCCTCAGAATGACATTTCTAAGAAAATCTTGTTTTGTCTTAGAAGACGAAACAACAAAGTATTTCCGGGCCTTATGATCATAAACAATCAAATCCCTGTAAAACCCGAAAAAGCCGCGGGGGACTTTCGTTCCCGGTTTTTCCCGGAAATGAACTTTATCGAACAAACCGGCAGCCTCATAACCAAGAAACCCCACCGCTCCCCCGCAAAAAAAAGGGGCTTTCTGCCGGGGCATTGAGCGGTATTGATGGAAAAGCCGGCGCATGACGGGGAAAAACTGTTTTGCCGGATAAACGCCTTTTTCTTCGCCTGCAAGTTTAAGCCGGCTTTGATCGAGCGTCACCGTGAGAAAAGGATTGCCGCCGATATAGGAAAATCGCTGATTGGGCGGATTGTAGGAACCGCTGTCGAGAAAGAAACAAATGCGGGAGTTTTGATAAACCGACTGAAAAACCTGCCAGGGGGATCTTGAAGAGCGGTATTCTACGAGACCACAGACCACAGACTACAGACCGCAGACCACAGACCACAGACTACAGACTACAGACCAAAAACTAGGGAAAAACGAAGGAATTTTTTTAAATGCCTTCTGCCTAATTGCTTTTAGTCTGTGGTCTGTGGTCTGTGGTCTCTTGTTTGTGGTCTTGTTACTCTGCATCCGGTTTTTTTAAGTATTTGAGAAATTCCCCATCCGTGGTCAATACTGCATGGGAACCTTTGAGAGCTTCAGGGTATTTCTCGAGCGTAGCCGTAAACGCGTAGAAATTCGGGTCTTTAGAATACGCTTCTCCGTAAATGCGTGTGGCTTCGGCATCGGCCCCGCCCTTGAGCTTTTGAGTGCTGCGGTAGGCTTCGGAGGTGATTCTTTTCAGTTCTTTGTCCATCTGGCCGCCAATCTCTGCCTTGATTCCCTGGCCTTCGGAACGCAGTTGCTCGGCCGCGCGGTTGCGCTCTGAAATCATGCGCTCAAAGACCTTTTGCTGCACGGACTGGATATAGTTGATGCGTTTGATCCGCAAATCGATCAATTCGATGCCATATTCCTTGACCACTTCGCGCGAAGTCTCGAGAATTTTGCGCGTAATGGCCTCGCGCCCGACTTCCATCCGGTCATAATCCATTTGCTGGCCGGCGCCCAGTTCCTCCACATCGGCTTTGAGTTCAAGAATCCTGTTTGAATTGCGCACGACATCCACGAGGTTGTAACGGGTAATGAAATTGCGCGTGATGCCGTCCATGATGTCGTCGAGCCGCGACTGCGCATTGCGCTCATTATGCATAGTCTGAAGGAATTTCAGCGGGTTTTCAATGCGCCAGCGGCCGGTCACATCCACCCAGATGAATTTTTTGTCCCGTGTCGGAACCTGGGAGGGGTATCCGTCCCATTCCAGGACCCGCTTGTCGAATTTGGAAACGGTCTGAACAAAAGGAACTTTCCAGTGAAGCCCGGGGGTTTCCACCGGCGCGCCTACCGGGTCTCCGAATTGGGTAATCACCACCTGGTCGGTTTCATTCACAATGTAGGCGCTGTTTAAAAGCACCATGCCGAGCAGGGAAGCAAGGATCAAAACGGCGGCCGCCCTATTCTTCATGATTTGGATTCCCCGGCCGGCGGATTCAGCTTCAAAAGCGGCAAAACATTTTTGCCCGCCTCATCCATCACGACCTTGTCTTTGAGTTGCGGGAAAAGCTGCTGCATGGTTTCAAGGTAAAGCCGCCGTTTCGTCACGGCCGGCGCTTTTTGATAGGCCGCAAGCGTGAGCATAAAACGCTCCGCATCTCCCTTGGCGCGGTTGACACGGTCAAGCGTGTATCCTTCGGCCTCACGGATTTTCTGTTCCGCCTCACCCTTGGCCTTGGGAATAACGCGGTTGTATTCTTCCCAGGCCTGGTTGATCATTTTTTCTTTTTCCTGCCGCGCTTCATTGACTTCATTAAACGAAGGCTTCACCGGATCAGGAGGCGTCACGTCCTGCAGGATGACATTGCGGACATCGATGCCCGCGCCGTAACTATCGAGCACTTCCTGGAGCTTTTGGGTGACTTCGGTTTGAATGTTTTCACGGCCGGAGGTGAGGATTTGATTGATCGTGTGGTCGCCGATCACAAGGCGCATCATGGCTTCCGACATATTGCGGATGGTTTCGCGGGGGTCGCGCACGCGAAAGGCAAAAGCCACGGGATCTTTGACCGTGTACTGCACAATCCATTCCACAATCGCCACATTCAGGTCGCCGGTCAGCATTTGCGATTCTTCAAGGAAGGAATCACTGCCCGGAAAACGCGAGTCTTGGCCGGTGCGCGAGTCTTGCGAATCCTCGCGGCCCGCATAAACCGTTCGCACGCCCGCGGCCACGGTGCGGAACCCGAATTCTTCCTTGAACACATGCGTAACTTTGATGTTCTGCACAGTTTCCACTCCCAAAGGAAGTTTCATGTGCAAGCCAGGATTCGTGGTACGAAGATAACGGCCAAAACGCTGGACCACGCCCACTTCATCGGGGCCCACTTCGTAAAAAAGCGACCCCGCTGCGGTGAAAGCGATTAAAACAAAAATGACCGGAACCAGCCAGGGGCCGGGTTTGAACTGCGGCATTTTCGGCATTCCTTCATTGGGGTAACGGATGTCCATAATTTATTTGTGGCTGTAAAAAACCAGTCCGCTTGCGAGTTTGGGATAAAAATACGTGGATTTCTGCGGCATGAGCAAGCCCGCTTCGCCCATTTCCTGAAGCAGGCGCGTGCGCGGGGCCTGAATCAAAAAGGCAGCTTTGGCTTTCCCGCTTTGGGCGGCTTCAATCGCCTCTGGCATGTGATGCGTAAAACGCAATGCATTTTCCCATTCCGGTTCCGGCAGATTCCAGAGTTTGGCGAAAATAAGGTGGGCCAGCACATTCAAATCAAACTGATACCAGATTTCCGGCTTCCCTTGCGGCATTTCGCGTTTGGCCGCTTCCAGATCTTTTAAGGTGAGCTGGTAATGGTCTTTTCCCAAAACAAGCCCGAATGAAATTCCGGATTTGTCATTCCCACCCGATTTTGGGCTCGCCTGCAGGGGCGATTCATGAATCGCCCGCACATTAAAATGTTTTTTCAAAGCTTCCAGTGGATTTTCCGGAAAAGACGCATAGGGCAACACCATGCGATGGGTCGGAAGAAGCACAAGGCCGGGATCGTCAAATTCCACGAGCGCCATCAAAACAAAATCCGACAACAGCTCCCCCTCACCCTTCCGGGCTTCAAGGCTGTGATCCAATGCCGTCTGGTAGCGGTGATGGCCGTCTGCAATATAAATTTTATGGGCGCCGAATTCCTGGCTCAACCGCTCTACCTGGGAGGAATCGCGAACCACCCATACCCGGTGGCGGACGCCCTCATCATCGATTGCTTCAAAAAGAGGTTTTTCCTTGTCGGCGCCGCTCAAAAGCGCTTTCACTTCACCCCGGGGGTCCTGATAAAGACCGAAGATAGGAGAAAAATTCGTATTTGTCGCTTCCAAAAGCTTTTTCCGGTCTTCCTTCGGGCGGCTCAGGGTTTTTTCATGCGGGATAATGATTCCTTTTTCGAAAGGTTCCAGCTTGATACGGCCCAATAAAGCAGAGCGTTCCAGCAAAATCCCGTTTTCAGGATGCTGGAAATTCTGGCGGTAAAGGTAAAAACAGGGCTCTTTTTCCTGGGTAAGGATACCGTCCCGTTGCCAGCGCTCGTAAACATCGCGCGCGCGCGTATAACGGTTATTGGTCGAAGTGTCAGTGCTTTCGATTTTGTTCAGGATCAGGCGGATACAATTGTACCGCGACCTTTCATAAAGCCGCTCTTGCTGGGCCGGGGAAATCACGTCATAAGGCGGAGCAATCACTTTCTGAAAATCATTTTTTCCGGCGTCATAGCGCCAGCCCTGGAGAGGCCTGAAATCAGCCATGGTTTTGAGAGAGGGGGCTTTCGAAAAATTCATTCAGCGAGTCTAGCATAAGAGTTTTTCTTTGACAAGGCAAAGGGGGCATACTAGTATGAATTTCTAATAAAAATAAATATGGCCCTTTCCCTGAAAAAAATCCATCACCTGATCCGCTATTTCATCATCATCGGACTCATTGTCTTTTTCGGCTATATCAAACACTGGCACGATGATGTTTTCCTGATTTTGATCGGGCCGGTGCTCTACCTTACCTATACGGTCAAAAAAGGCATTCTTTCTGTGATTTCCCTGCCCGAATCGGAAATCCTGAATTTTTACGGGTTGCTGCTCCCTTTTTGCGTTCTCTACTTTGGCCTCATTGGATTTCAGCTCAAGCAGCTTTGGAATGAAAGGGGGAAAATACGCTTTTTAAGCCTTTTTGCCTTGATTGCTTTTATCGCCTACCTTCATTACACTTCGTGGAAAAATTTGTCGGGTTATCTATTCGCGCCGGCTGCGCCTTCCGCCCCGGCAGCTTCAGCTCCCTCACTTAACCAGGGCCCCGCTACTGATCAGCCGCTCGGGAACAACCAGGGTCAACCCGTCCAGGTTTGAAGCAGCAAGCAGCATTCCCTGTGATTCCACACCGCGGATAACCGCGGGATCAAGGTTGTCAACAATCACCACTTTTTTCCCGCGAAGTTCATCTTCCGAATAATGCGCGCGGATCCC
This sequence comes from uncultured bacterium, assembly GCA_964349955.1. Taxonomy (GTDB): domain Bacteria; phylum Omnitrophota; class Omnitrophia; order Omnitrophales; family Aquincolibacteriaceae; genus CAYGIT01. The sequence continues at coordinate 5,583 of CAYGIT010000087.1, read as the reverse complement.
CGCAACCACGGTTTTCCGGACTTCGCCCACTTTGACTCCCAGCACATAAAGCCGGTCCGCATTCGGATGCGGAGCTACGGTTTCGATTTCCGCAATCTTCAGTTCAAATTTCTTAAAATCCTCCAAGGACGCCATAGTTTCTCCTTTTTTGTTCCAATGAGGGGCCATTGTAGCATGCTCTTTTTAATGGCAAAACCCATTTTTGATAAATTTTATAGGACTTAACTATTTTAACTTGTTTGTTTTCAGTGAGTTAAGCTTTCTTGTTTTGTCTTGATTTTGAGTCAATGGATGCTATAATTTGAAACTCGCATTCATCAAAGATGCTGCTTTTGTTTTATTCAAGCAATTATTTTCCAAATTGGAGGCAACTCGTGAGTAAAATTAAAATCGCCATTGCCGGAGCCGGCAATTGTGCCGCATCCCTGGTTCAGGGAATTGAATATTACCGTTCGATCGTCAACGCCAAGAAAAAGAAAGTCGAATACCTCGGCCTGATGAATTATGACCTCGGCGGCTATTTCCCCGAAGACATTGAAATCGTGGCTGCATTTGATATCGATCAACGCAAAGTCGGCGAAACGCTGAATGTCGCGCTTACGGCCAAACCCAATTGCATCCTTCCCCTTCAGGGCGATATTCCCAAAAGCAAGGTCCGGGTCGAAATGGGCCCGGTGCTGGATGGCTATTCGGAACACATGAAAGACTATCCGGCCGACCGCACTTTCATCGTTGCCAATAAAAAACCCGTGAATGTCGAAAAAGTGCTTCGGGACTCCGGCGCGGAAATTCTCCTGAATTATCTTCCCGTGGGATCGCAGCAGGCCACCGAATTTTATGCCGAAGCCTGCCTCAAGACCGGCGTAAGTTTTATCAACTGCATGCCCGTTTTCATTGTTTCGAACCCCGGCTGGGCCAAACGGTTTGAAGACAAAAGAATTCCGGTCATCGGCGACGACATCAAAGCCCAGGTCGGCGCCACGATCGTGCACCGCACCCTGACCAAACTTTTCGAGGACCGCGGCGTCACCATTGACCGCACCTATCAGCTCAATACCGGCGGCAATACGGATTTCCTGAATATGCTAAACCGCGCCCGCCTCAAATCCAAAAAGATTTCAAAGACCGCGGCCGTACAAAGTCAGCTCGCGGTACCGCTCGAAGAAGAAAATATTCACATTGGGCCTTCGGATTATGTTCCCTGGCAAAATGATAACAAGGTCTGCTACCTCCGCATGGAAGGCCGCGGATTTGCCGGTTTTCCCATGAATCTGGAATTGCGGCTTTCGGTGGAAGATTCTCCCAACAGCGCGGGTTGCGCCATTGATGCGATCCGGTGCTGCAAACTGGCTCGCGAACGAAAAATCGGCGGTCCCCTTATTTCCATCTCCGCTTATACGATGAAGCATCCCCCCAAACAAATCCCGGATACCGAAGCCCGCGAACTGGTGAAGAAATTTATCCAGGGCACTTGTCCGAGATGAGAACAGACTACAGACTACAGACCACAGACCACAGACTGAAGACTAAAGGGACGATTGGGATCCCACGTTTTAAATCTTTTATATTAGGTCTGTTGTCTGTGGTCTATGGTCTGTGGTCTTAATTCATGCTTAGAAAAGCGATTTACCCAAAAGTCGAATCTCTCCTGAATCAGGGCGCTTCCTGGTGCCATGAAAAAGGATTGACGCCTAACCAATTGACTCTTGCCGGTTTGGGCTTGAGTTTTGTGGCAGGCTGGATTTTTTCAGGCGGGCATTTCTTCCTGGGTGGAATCGTGATGCTTGCCGGCGCGCTGGGCGACCTTTTGGACGGCCCCCTTGCGCGGCTTTCCGGGAAATCCTCCAAATTCGGCGCTTTTTTCGATTCCACGATCGACCGCTACTCGGATTTCTTTCTCTTCGGAGGCGTCGCCATTTTTTTCGCACGCCAAGCACGGTACGGATGGCTCTTTATCGTGCTGGGAATCATTCTCGGGTCTTTTGTCACGAGTTACACCAAAGCGCGCGCCGAAAACCTGATCGAAAATTGCAGTGTGGGAATTTTCGAGCGGGCCGAGCGCATTATCGTGCTTGCGGTGGGCACGATTCTTACCCCGCTCTTGTCCCTCGCGCTTCTGGTTTTATTTTTCGGAACCCAATTCACTGCCCTTCAAAGGATTTTCTTTACCCAAAAAGCCCTCTCTGACCATTCGCCTGAAAATGTTTGATGCCTTGCGGCGAATCTTTTTCTTCCTTTTTTTTCTTCTGATTTGTTTCACCTCTCCTCCGGCATGGGCGACACCGCAAACCCAGGACCGCCCCAGCCCAAATACCATTGTGCGGAGCATTCATGAGCGGCGGGGAAACTGGATTGCCCTCAAAGCCGGCTTGAACCTGGAATTCATCACGCCTCAAGGCAGAAAAATCATTTGCCGCGGGGAACTGGCCTATCAGCGCCTGGATGAGAAAATCCTGCTCCGGGGTTTCAATGAAAAAAATGAACTCCTTTTCGCCTTTAAAACCCTGGACCGAAACTTCCAGCTTTACCTCCCGCTCATCGGCGAAGACGCGCACGGAAGCATTTTTGATCTTGAGGACTCTCCCGACATCCAAAGCCAGCTCCGGGCATTGGATCTTTACCGGGCCCTGAAGCCGGGAGCGATTCCCGTAGAGAGAATGAATGCGGTTTGGCAAAAAAACGGAAATATTCTGATCAAAATCAAAAAGGGGAAAACCGGGGACCTTTTGTCACGCGAGATTCTGGCTTCGCCGAAAGGCGATGTCCTGAAAGAAGTGTTTTACTCTGCCGCCGGAACTCCTTCGGCGGAAATTTTTCGCAGCGAATTCAGGGAAATCAAAAGCAAAATCGTCCCGAAAAGTTTTTTTCCACACCGGATTGAAATCACGGCCTATCCGCTTGCTCCGAAATCCGGGGCCCCGAAAAAAACGGTCCTGCTTTTCACCCGCCTGGAGTTGCTTTCCGAAATTCCGGCTTCGGATTTCAAATTTTCTATTCCCGAAAACACAAAGCGATTAAAACTATCGTAGGGGCAAGACGCCGGCGGCGGCCCAAGGACCCACCCCTCCTAGGCTGGTTCCTGTTGGGTCACGCAGTGAATGGCACCGAGGCCATAAACCAGGCCATTGCAGCGGATGGGAAGGATTTCGTGTTTGGGAAAAAGTTCCCGGAGGATTTCAATCGCGCATTTGTCATTCCTGTGTCCATAAACCGGCAGGAGCACAGCCTTGTTCGCAATTAAAAAATTGGCATAGCTGGCGGGGAGCCGCTCGCCGTTCTCGGCCACAATACCGGGCATAGGCAGTTTCACAACATTGGGTTTTTTTCCGTCTTGCAATTCAAACGTTTTGAGTCTTTCCCAATTATCCTCTAAAACTTCAAAATTCTCATCGCTCTTGTCGTCTTCATAAGCTGCGAGAATGGTCCGGCTGTCGACAAAGCGGGCAATATCATCGATATGGCCGTCCGTATCATCCCCCGCGATTCCCTCCTGGAGCCACAAAACATGGGTTGCTCCAAGAAACCCTTTCAAAAGGTCTTCGATTTGAGGTTTCGTAAAATGCGGATTGCGATTGGCATTGAGTAAACATTGCTGGGTCGTAAGGACCGTGCCCTCGCCATTGACCTCGATGGAGCCCCCTTCAAGGATAAGATTCGCCTCAAAACAGGGATTGGAAAGAAGAGGATTTGAGTGAGGAGAAAAAATATCCGTATCTTTCACAAGCAAAGGATATTTCCCGCCCCAAGCATTAAATATCCATTTTACATATGCCCGGTCTTCAGTCTTTAGTCTTTGGTCTTTAGTCTGCTTTTTAATGAATGTCGGCCCATAATCCCGTATCCAAACGTCTGCCACCGGGATTTCATGGAAAACAAGATTCGTGAGATCCAGTTTGGATCGGAGAAATTTCAGGACTTCGTCTTTTTCAGAGGAGTCATGGACGAGCAGATGGACTTTTTCTCCGGGAAGGAGCCCTTCCAGCATTTGAAGGTAAGTATCCCGGATCAAGGCAAGCCGTTTGCCCGGCCAGGTCTCGGCATTATGCGGCCAGGCCAGCCAGGTCGCTTCATGGCGGCTCCACTCGGCAGGCATGCGGTAACCGAGCTCCGCCGGCAATTTATTTTCAGGAAGGGAGGTGTCTTTTTGTGAGGTCCGCATAAGCATCGATTCGCCGGTCACGCAGGAAAGGCCATCCCTGCCGGATTTCCTTGATTTGGCCAAGATCGCATTCCACGATTAAAATTTCTTCGTCTTTTTCACCGGCTTTGGCCACAAGACCGCCGAAAGGGTCTGCGACAAAAGAATTGCCCCAGAAAGTAACCGGGCCTTCTTTGCCGACACGGTTTACGGCCGCGACAAATACGCCGTTAGCTACGGCATGCCCGCGTTGCACCGTTTCCCAGCCGCTCATTTGTGCCCTGGCGAGTTTCCGGTCCGCTTCCTGCCAGCCGATGGCCGTCGGATAAAAAAGAATCTGCGCTCCCTGGAGCGCGGTCAGGCGGGCCGCCTCGGGAAACCACTGATCCCAGCACACAAGCACTCCGATTTTACCGTAGCGGGTTTGATGCGCCTGAAATCCGAGGTCGCCGGGCGTGAAATAAAATTTTTCATAAAAATAGGGATCATCGGGAATATGCATTTTTCGGTATTTGCCGGCGATTTTTCCGTCTGCGTCAATCACAACCGAGGTATTGTGATAAACCCCTTCTGCCCTTTTTTCAAAAAGGGACGCCACAATCACGATTTTTTTCTGACGGGCCAGCTCACTCAAACATTGGGTGGTAGGCCCAGGAACAGGTTCCGAAAGATCAAAATTCTTCGTGTCATGATTCTGGCAAAAATACCTGGAAAGAAAAAGCTCCTGAAGGCAAATGATTTTGGCGCCCCGGGCAGCGGCTTTGGAAATAAGTTCCAGAGCCTTTTTTAAATTTTTATCCGGACTTGATTCCGCTTTGGATTGAATCAGAGCGATTTTGAGCTTTGGCATTAGTCTGTGGTCTGTAGTCTTCGGTCTTTAGTCTGTTCTAATGAATAAGGACCGCGGCGGAAATCACGGTGGTCCAATTGCCGTTTTTATCTCCGATCGCGCTTTGCGTATGCGCGGTGGTGCGCACGATTTCCTTGGAGATTTTCCAGATTTCTTTTTTCTTGTCGTAGCTCTCGTCCGGGTCGAATTTCACGCCGAGAATCGTAGCAAGCATGGAAGCCGCTAAATCTTCGGCATACTCGCCTGTTTTCTTCTCGGTCCATCCGTAAGTATGCGCTTCCGAAAGGTATCCGTACTGCTCCTGGGTTTTGGGCAGCGCCATGCCGATGGAAGACGCAATCAGCCGGTTCGGTTCATTGGTCGAGCATTCGGCGACCACGGTAAAAAGGATTTGCCCGGGGGTGAGGTATTTCAGGCCCGCTTCCCGCGAAATCGGCTTGCAGTAGGGCGGGTAAATGCTGGAAACGCGAACAATATTGAAAGGGGCGATGCCGGCGTCGCGGAGCGCAAGCTCGAAGCTGGAAAGTTTTTCCTTGTGAACGCCCACGACCTTGGTCAAAAAAATCTTTTTCGGTAATATCACGTGATTCTCTCC
>CAYGIT010000086.1:10523-12108 GCA_964349955.1 uncultured bacterium | reverse complement strand
CATAAGCCGGCAGGGCGTCGACCGTTTCCATATCCGCCACTTCTTTCATTTCAAACCCGAGCTCGCTGCGGTCGTAGATTCCCAAAATTTCTTTTCCATTGATCACAAAGACATTTTGGATTTTCCGGCCGTCTTTTAAAATCAAATGAATCACATGCCCATTTTCCAATACCGGCGGAATTTTTTCAAGCCGTGCTGCCATTTCTCCGGGGATAAAACGTTTTTGCTTCTCGATGAAAATACTCCGGAATTTCGGGCCCGCTTGAGTTTGTCTTGTCACCGCGTTTTTAAAAATAAGGTCGGCCTTGCGGTATAAAATGACTAGAAATGGAAGCAGAGAAACAAGCCAGGTGCCGATGACCGCTTTCACCCAGGCCGGATCGAAACCCACTTCACGGGAAAGAATCCGGGCCTTGTAAACAAAACTCCAGCCAAGGCTTGAAAGTACCAGCAACCCGATAAAAAGGCTGATGCCCTGCAAGAAAGCATCCACCGCTTTTTCTTCGTCGTCATTAAGTCGTTTCCAGATCTGTTCTTTTTTCCGCATAAAAGGCGTCAGCAAAATAAACCAGCTTCCAAAAACCGCTACCGCCCAGGTCAGCACAATCTCCGGCTTCGAGATTTTTCCAAAAATCAAGGTCAGAAGCGCGGTCCAGAAAAGCGCGGCTGCAAGAAAAGAACCGGCGAATTGCACAATCCACCCGAGCCAAAACCGGAATCCGAAAGGGTCGCGTTTATTTTTCATAATTGCATCCGGTAAAGCATCCAGTAAACCACTACCCCCGTGACGGAAACATAAAGCCATAAGGGCAGAGTAATGCGCGCAATCGAAACATGTTGTTGGAAACGGCCGCGCAGGCCGCGAGTCAGGGTTTTGATTGATAGGGGCACAATGGCCACAGCCAGAATCGTATGCGAAATCAGGATGGCAAAATAGACAATGCGCATGAATCCCTGGCCTTGAAAGGGTGTGCTTCCGTGATGAAAATGATAGGTCAGATAAGAGATCAAAAATAACGTGGACGTGCCGCAGGCCGCAAGCATGGACATGGTGTGCCCCGTAATGGCACGCTGACGGATTAAAATATAGCCAAGGATCAGGAAAAAAGCGCTTGCGCTGTTTAAAGCTGCGTTCAAGGCCGGTAGTTTTGAGTAATCCATTTACCCTTCCTTCAACAAAAGCCGGGCATCGGCAATCAGTTTGGGATCCGCGCCCGGTGCTTCACCATCATAATAACCCCGGATTTGTCCTTTTTTGTCCACCAGAGCAAATTTGGCGCTATGGCGAACGGATTGGTCCAAGGCTTCTCTTTCCGCAGGGCTGATTTCCGCCGCGCCCAGATGAAAATGCTGATTAGAAAGGCGGTAGATCTGGGCTTTATCGCCGGTAAGAAAAAACCAGCGGTCCGGCGGGGCTTTGAAGCGCTGCGCATATTGGCTAAGTACTGCGGGCGTATCCCTCTCGGGGTCGACACTGAAAGAAATAAAACGAAGGGACGGTTCCGGGCCCAAATCGCGGACAAGCGCGCTCATTTTGGAGGACATCAGCGGACAAATCCCGGAGCAATGCGTAAAAATAAAATCT
>CAYGIT010000086.1:0-10513 GCA_964349955.1 uncultured bacterium | reverse complement strand
TGTTGGTTGAATTAATTTGGGACGAACAATTTTCTTAAAAATAAAATCTGCAATCCAGACTTTTCCTTCGAGATCCTGCCTGGAAATTTTTTCTCCATTGGCCTGGATCAAAGAAAAATCAGGCACTTGCCCAAAGACAGGGAGTGACTGGGCTTCCGAGTAAGCTGTCTTATGGCCTTGGGAAAAGCGTTCCGGACGCCAGGCTTTGAAGGCTGCAATGATCAGCCCTGCGGCAATCAGAGGGAAAATAAAACTGCGCAGGAATGCGATTTTAAGATTATCGGACATGACGCGCACTCGGTCTTACATTCCATACCGCCAAAAGAAAAATGGCAATTCCAAAGGCCAGGGCTGCAATCATTGAATTTTGGAAAGATCCAGCCGCGCCGGCAGTCTCGAAAAGAGAAAGGCGCAGCGCAGAAAGCCCGTAGGTCAGCGGATTCAGCTTCATGATCAGGGCCAGCCAGCGGGACGCTCCTTCCGCCGGGAAAAGAGCGCCGGAAAGAATCCATAATGGCATCAAAAAAAGATTCATCACGGCATGAAAGCCCTGGATCGAATCAAACTGCCAAGCAATTAAAAATCCAAGGCCGGTCATGACAAAACCGTTCAACAAAAGGACAAGAGCGGTCTTGGCCAATATCCAAGGGGTCAAATGAATGCCGACCATGGGCGCAAACAACAAAAAAAGCATGGCTTCGAGAAAGGCCAGCGTGGTGCCACCGAGGATTTTTCCAAAAACCAGGCTGGCGCGCGGAACCGGGGCCACGAGCACGGATTGGAGAAAGCCTTCACGCCGGTCTTCAATCACGGAAATCGTGGAAAAAATGGCGGTAAAAAAAATGATCAGCAGAAGAGTGCCCGGATAAAAATAGGCGAGATATCCGGAAGGCCCTCCCCCGGGGGATTGAAATGAACGGCCGATGCCGGAGCCGATCAAAATCCAGAAAAGAAAAGGCGATCCGAGCGCGCCGAAAATACGGCTCGGCTGGCGCAAAAACCGCACCACTTCACGCAGCCAAAGAGTGTAAGAGGCTAATAGAAAATTTTTATAGTTCATCGTCATCCCCGAATGCCTTTGTCGGGGATCGGTGCGCTTGTGGATTCCCGCCTAAAAACATGCGGGAATGACGAATGACTACTTTCTTTCCCGCCTTCTTCCGTCCAAAAGCGGTGGCCGGTTTTGTGCAGAAAGACATCTTCCAGGCCGGGCTTGCGAAAAGTGATGGAATCAATCTCCCCTGGGAAAGCCTCGGCAAAACGTGCGATAAATGCCGCGGCATGGGAATGCTCGATTTGCAGGCTTTCTTCTGAAATACGTGCTTCAAGATTGAATGTATGTTTGATTTTTTGAGCAAGGTCCACAAGATTGGCTGTTTTGACCACAATGACATCTCCGCCAATCGTTTTTTTGAGCGCTTCGGGGCTTCCGATGCTTACCATTTTTCCCTGGTTGAGAATGGCGACAGAATCGCAAAGCTCGGCTTCTTCCATCAAATGAGTGGTGACAAGAACCGTCATCCCCTCCCCGTCACGAAGGCTTTTCAAATAGCGCCACAAGTCAATCCGCGCGCCAGGATCCAGGCCGGTCGAAGGCTCATCGAGAATCAAAAGCGACGGGCGGTGCAAAAGTCCCTTGGCCAATTCTGCTCGCCGCTTGAGGCCGCCGGAGAGCCGGTCCACGCGTTCCTGGGCGCGGTCGAGAATTCCGAGCCGGCCCATCATTTCTTCGATGCGTTTGGCCAGTTCCCCGCCGCTCAACCCATAGAGATGGCCTTGATGCACAAGATTCTCTCGCACGGTTAATTTTGCATCCAGGCTGGGCGATTGAAACACGACTCCGATTCTTTTTCGGATTTCATCGTAATCTTTGGGGATTTGAAAACCGGAAACCGTTACTTTACCGGAGGCGGGAGGAAAAGACGTGGAAAGAATCCGGAAGAGCGTAGTCTTGCCGCTGCCATTGGGCCCAAGAAGCCCGAAGATTTTACCTTTCGGCACCTGAAAGCTGAGGCCCTGAAGCACCGGACGTTCACCATAGGAATACCGTAAGTCCTGAATTTCAATCATGCTTAGCCTCGTCATCCCCGCATGCTTTTACAGCGCAGCAGCCCTTTAGGGGGCGGGGATCCCCGACAAAAACATTCGGGGATGACAGCCTTTTTGCGACGGTTATGGCTGTCATTTGGTTTTATCTACAACCATTAAGAGGAGAAGAAGCGCGAGATAAAGAATCGAGGTCCGGAAAAAAGGCCGGGCTTTTTGGTCGAGGTTACGGGAACTGATGAAACTCAAATATGAAACCCAGACTCCCAAACCCAAAGCCCCGAAAAAATATATTATCCCGGTCAGACCGACAATCGAAGGCAAAAGGCTTACCGGTAAAAGGGCGAGCGAATAGAGAATGATCTGGCGCCCGACCTGCGTACCACTCGGATCTACCACGGAAAGCATTTTAAATCCGGCTGTTCCGTATTCCTTGCGGCAAATCCAGGCAATCGCGAGAAAATGCGGCATTTGCCATAAAAAAAGGATGGTGAAAATCACCCAAGCTTCGAAAGAAGTGTTTCCGGTGGCCGAGGCCCAGCCGATCAGAGGCGGAATCGCGCCCGGAATCGCGCCCACGATCGTGCAAAGCGAGGTTTTGCGTTTCATGGGAGTATAGAGAAGCAAATAACTGATGAGCGTCAGTGCCGCTAAAAAAACGGCCACGGTATTCACAGCGAAAAAGAGAATCAAAAGGCCGGCCAAGGCAATGCCGGTGCCAAAGAAAAGGGCTTCCAAAGGCTGCATGCGCCCTGCCGGAAGCGGCCGGGAAGCTGTGCGTGTCATTTCGGCATCTTCCCGGCGTTCCATCCATTGATTCAAACTCATGGAGCCTGCCGCCACAAAAGCCGTGCCCAGAAGTGAAATGAGAAAAAGAGGAATGTCCATTTTTTCCGGCGAGGCTAGATAAAATCCTACCGCCCCGCTCAAGAGTACGAGCGAGACAAGCCGGGCCTTGGAAAGTTCCATATAATCCGAAAACCGGGCGCTTGAAAGAGAAAGAGAATGGCTTGTCATCTCGACACCATCAAGGCAATTAATACCGTGGCTCCCAAAATCACGGCCCCGTTGGTTTGATGGGTGGCCGTCATGAAAACCGCCGCCTTCGAAGGCGCATAACTTTGTTCGATCATCCGGGTCAAAACAAAAGAGCCGATTCCTAAAAAAAATTGTGTCATCGTTAAAAATCCCAAGGCGACTGCCGGCTTAAACAAAGCGGAATGCGGCAGCAAGCGCATGATCCGGCCCGCCAGCATGAAGACATGCACCATTACCGCAAAAGCCAGGACGACATGCGCCACAACCGCATGGCCGCTGGAGGTATGGCGAACGGTGGCGCCAAGGATGAGTTGCGCATAAATGACGCCAACGGTAATACAAGAAAGCCGTTTTAATTTAAACTGATCAGAATGTAGGGGCGGGGCTTGTCCCCGCCCTGTGCGGGCACCCGCAAGGGGTGCCCCTACCTTGTCCACCGGTCTTAGAAAAAAAGCGATCGCAATCACAAGGCAAAAGAAAGCCTGCGCGAGGCAGGCATGAAAAATAGAAATGGGAGCCGGCAGTAAATAAAGAACGGTCAGGCCGCCCAAAAGGGCCTGGAGCACCACGGCTCCAAAAGCAATCCAGGCAAGCCGTTTTATCCATGTCTGTTTTTCGGCAATCTGAATCCAGAGGGCCAGAAGCAAAGTCAGAATTCCGACCGTGCCTGCAATCATCCGGTGCCCATGCTCCCAAAAAATATTGCCCACCATGGGAGGAAAGGCCTGCCCATAGGAAAGTGGCCAATCGGGAACCGCGAGACCGGCCTCGTGGCTAGTGACAAGGCCTCCGGCCAGAATCAAAAGAAAGGTCGCGGCCGTCAAAAAAAGGGAAAAGAAATACAAGGAAACTCCTTCTCGGTCAACTTGTAGAGGCGAGGCATGCCTTGCCTCTACCCGGAATCTAGGATTCCGGCAGCTTATTCTGAGGTATCCAGTCCTGTTTGGAGTTGGGAGCACTGTATTCGTAGGGCCAGCGGTAAACCGTCGGAACGGTTTCAAAATTACCATGCGGAGGAGGCGAAGCCGTCGTCCATTCCAGCGTATTGGCTTCCCAGGGATTGCGATCGGCTTTTTTGCCCCAAAACAGGCTTCCGAGAAAATTAATCACGAAAAAAATCTGCCCAAGCCCGAGGCAAAAGGCGCTCCAGGTGATAAACACATTGATCGGCTGGAAGTGGGCCGTATGCGCATATTGGGTCGTGTCGTAAATGCGGCGCATCATTCCCCCGACTCCAAGAATATGCATCGGAAAAAAAGTGCAGTTAAAAAAAATAAAGGTCAACACAAAATGAATCACGCCGAGCTTATTGCTCATCATGCGGCCGAACATTTTGGGGTACCAATAATGAATTCCCGAAAATACGGCAAACATGCTCCCGCCGAAAAGCACGTAATGGATATGCGCCACGATAAAATAAGTATCATGGATAAAAATATCCACGGGCGTGGAAGCCATGAAAATTCCGGAAAGGCCGCCGATCACAAACATGGACACAAAGGCCATGGCATTGAGCATGGCCGGCGTGTAGCGGATATTTCCCCGCCAAAGTGTGCCAAGCCAGTTGAAGGTTTTGATGGCCGAAGGAACGGCGATCACCATGGTAGAAACCATGAAGCTTGTGCCAACCATGGGATTCATGCCGCTTTGGAACATATGATGGCCCCATACGATGAATCCCAGAAAGGCAATGGCCATGATCGCGAATATCATGGAATGATACCCGAAAATGGGTTTCCGTGAATGGACGGCAATGACTTCCGAGACAATGCCCATGCCCGGCAGAATCATAATGTAAACCGCGGGATGCGAATAAAACCAGAACATGTGCTGCCAAAGGAGCGGATGGCCTCCCTCTTGCGGAGTGAAAAAGTGAGTGTGAATCGTCCTGTCCAAAAGCAACGCGAAGAGAGCCGAAGCCAGCACTGGCGTCGCGAGCAACGAGATAATGGCGGTAATAAAAAGCGCCCATACTGGCAAAGGCATTCTGAAAAAACTCATGCCCGGGGCCCGCATATTTAAAATCGTGGTGATGTAATTAAAAGAACCTATGATCGAAGAGGTTCCTACGAGAATAACTCCGATAAGCCAGCAAGTTTGCCCGATGGGCTGATAGACACTCAAAGGCGGATACGCGGTCCAGCCCGTCGCGGCAGCATTGCCTTCAAGAAAAAAGCCTGAAAGAGTAATGATAATGGCGGGCGGCATGAGCCAGAAGGAAGCCATATTGATTTTCGGGAAGGCCATGTCCGGCGCGCCGATCTGGAGCGGAATCAAATAATTGGCGAAAGCCCCCACGAGAATCGGAATGATCGCGAAAAAAATCATTACGGAAGCATGCATGGTAAAAAGCGTGTTGAAAAATTCGGGCAGCATGATGCCACCCACCATCATGCTGTTCGGGAATAGACTTCCCAATACTGGCATGGGCTTGCCGGGATAGGCAAGCTGCCAGCGTAAAAGCAGGGCCATCGCCCCGCCCACAAAAAACATCAGGAGGCTGGTGAATAAAAACTGAATCCCGATAATTTTATGGTCCGTTGAAAAAACATACTTGCGCCAGAAACTGGACTTGTGCTCATGGTGTTCGTGAATATTCGTGCTCATGATACCCTCTTTCGGAAAAAGGGCGCCCACAAGGGGCGCCCCTACACTCTTTTATCCGGCCGGAGATTGTTCTGTCAGCCAGGCTTTGAATCCTTCGGGAGAATGAATCGTAAGAAATCCCCGCATGCGGTAATGCCCAATGCCGCAAAACTCGGCGCATGCGATTTCATATTTTCCGGTGCGGGTTGCTTCAAACCATACGTCAATGCCCATGCCAGGCACCACGTCCTGTTTCAAGCGAAATTCGGGCAAAAAGAAACTGTGAATGACCGCCGGTTTGTCCGGCTGGTCAATGGAGGTAAGCATGGCACGAACCGGTTTACCGACCGGAATATGCAATTGATTAATATTGCGGAGATCATCCGCGGTGTCAAATTTTCCATCCGGGCCCGGGTATTGGACATTCCAGGCAAACTGCTCCGCCTGAATCCGGATATCCACGGCTTTTTCACTCGCAGGCATATTCATTTTAACTTCCGCCCAAACGCCCTGGCCCATAAAAGCAAGAATGACGAGAATAATGGTTGGAATCAGGGTCCAAATGATTTCCACCGTATGGCTGCCATGCGTGTAATAGGCCTTGGCACCCGGGCGGGAACGGTATTTGACGGCAAAAACAATCAACGTTCCCTGGACTGCAAAAAACACAACCGAAGTAAGCACTAAAATGAAATAAAAAAGATAATCGATCCTTCCGCCGAATGTGGAAATGTCTTCCGGAAGCCACCAGCCGGTTTTCTTGCGGGGCTGGTTAATCGCCGCGGAATCATCAAAGGTCTTGACCGGTTTGGGCGTGCCCGTTTTAATGGAAACCCCGGTGGCCTCATCCTTGATTTGACTCGCCGTGAACGAAAAATCCAGGCCTTTGGATTCATCCGCGCTGGCGACTTTAACGGTCTGGCTTTTGGTGCCGTAGGTTTCATGCCATGCCTCGACCGTATATTCCCCCGGAGGAAGGCCGGTGATTTCGAAAGTTCCTTTTTCAGAACTCACGGAAAAGAAGGGATGCGGAAGGATCCCGACATAGGCGATCATCCACGGATGCACATCGCATTTGAATTTGAGCATGACCTCCTGATTAAAGAAAGTTTTTTCAAGTTTCATATTTTGCATGGGCATGCCAAGATTAAATTCAGGGTTCTTCTGTCCCAGGGCATGCACATTATGAAGCGTGGAATCGCTGTTCAGAATGGAAAGAGGCTGTTTGGTTTGAAGCCCGAGCACATGAGGGTGGTAATTGCAGCCCTTTTGATCCAGGATTGCGGGAGCTTTAGGCGCCTCGGGCGCGCCTTGCACGTCTCCCTTGATGTAAACAAAGACATTCTGAAGGGTATGGTCCGGATTGACGAGGACTTTGGGAATGCGGACATCGCCGGGATTCAGGGATTTGCAGACCGGATCGGCATCCATGTTAATCGTAGGGTTTTCAGGCGCATGGCCCTCCAGCAGGATTTTTCCTTTGAGCGTCGCTGCTTGAGCGGAGGAAATTATCCAAGAAACTGCAAAGAGAAAAAATAACAGCCGTCCAATAATTTTTGAAAAAAGTTTTGATTCCATTATTATTCCATTTTACTGTCATCCCCGAATGTTTTTATCGGGGATCCATTTTCATTGAAAGCCCAAATGGATTCCCGCTTTCGCGGGAATGACATTATTTATCCCACTAGCCGCTAAAGGTAAAGTCCGCTTTCGCCAGCGCGGCTTCTTCGACTATAACTTCCTGGGTTTGTACCCCTAACTTTTCATGCCAGGCTTCAATCGTATATTTGCCCGCCGGCAAATCCTTGATTTCGAAAGTACCACTCGCGCCGGTGACACCGAAAAACGGATGCTCGAGCACACCCACATAGGCACGCATCCAGGGATGCACATCGCATTTGAATTTCACCATGATCTCCGGCTTGTCGAATGTGCGATCCAGTTTCATGCCCTGAATCGGCATCCCCAGATTGAATTCCTTGGATTGAGTAGGCATTCCATGCACATTGTGAAGCGTGGAATCACTATTCAGGATCTGGAGTTTTTGGCCCACCTGCACTCCTGAAACATGCGGGCTGTAGTGACATCCCTTTTGGTCCAGAATCGCTGATGTTTGCGGCGCCTGAAAATTTTTTCCCTCCAGGCCTTGTTTAACATACACAAAAACATTCTGGAGAGTGCCATCCGGATTTGTCACAATTTCTTCGGAATAGACAGGCTCGGTATGCAGGCTCGAGCAAGTCGGGTCCGCGCCCATATCAATTTTTTGGGGAGCGGGAACTGTGCCGGAAAAAACAGCCTTGCCGGCCAAAGTTCCTGCCCAGGCGGAATGAGCGAAAAATAAAATTGAAAATACGGTGAGTAAAAAACTTTTGGTTTTCATTTTTTATAGCTCCATTCAACCCTTTTAGTATATCACCATTTGTCTCTATGTCATTCTGAGCGAAGAATCTCCAGCCCCGGAGATCCTTCGGCAACGCCTCAGGATGACAAGAAATTTAAGACTTCGCAGGTTGCGCGGCTGCTGCTACAGGCTTGGGCTTCTGATTCAGGCTTTGGGCCTCTTCAGGAGTAAAGATCCAGAGATAATCCCGCATGGCTTTGATTTGCTGGGCCGCATCTCCTCCAAGAATATCCGTAATTGGTGAATTCCCTTCCGGGAAAAACGCCGGCATCATCGTTCCGGCCTGAATCGCCTGGGGATCTTTCAGCCAATCGATCACCCACTCCGGCCGCAAGCGGTCTTTCGCATGCACCAGGTCCGGCGCTAAAAAGGAAGCCGAAAGGCCCGGCTCGGGATTGGATTTATGGCATTTGATGCATTGTAACTTTTGAAACACGATCTTACCTGCGGCTAATTCGGCTGCTCCAGCGGCTAAAGATTTCGGAGCACCGAAATCAGGATGCACATTGTCCAAATTCTGGAAATATTCCACAAGGGTTGCAAGCTCTTCATCATTAAAACCAAAGGTCGGCATCCGGTAGTGAAGCCAGGGGCGAATCGCTGTCGGGCTCTGAAGGAAATGATAGAGCCAAGGGGATTGAACTTTTTTACCTTCACCATCGATAATCGGCGGCGCATTGCCTTTATCGTCGATAATCGAGCGCACTTTCCCCTCTTTTCCGTCCATGGTATGGCAACCCTGGCAATTGAGCTTGGCAACCAGCAGGCGGCCGGCCTCGATTCTTTCTTCTTTATGGTTCAGGGTTTTGCGCATATTCAACGGAATTTGCTCCTTCTGGAGGGAGAGAAGAAAAGTGGTCAGCGGCTCAACTTCGGCATCCGTGAAATCAAATTGCGGCATGCGGAGTTTTTCAAGATAAGTCAGCTCTTTTCCTTTATCGAAAATACGCGGTTCTTTAAGTTTCTGGGAAAACCAGGCCTGGCGCGTATGCTCGATGTCGACAAATCCAAAATACAATTTGTCTACATCTTTGGAGCCTTCCCCTGTCAGTTCGGTTCCGATATTTTTAGCATCCTCGAAACCCTTAATGCTATGGCAGCCAAAACAGCCCTGGCGGTTGATGGCTTTTTTTCCGACAAATTCAAGCCTTTCATCCGGCCCCATTTTTTTGAGCTGGTCACCGGCCTCCTCACGCCGCATTGATCCGAGCATAAAACCCATAGCCAGGTCATCCACGGTCTCAGGCTTCACATGCGGCAGTTGAATGCTTTCGAACTTTTCATTGCGCTGGCTTAAAAGATAAGCTGCGATGTCGGCTGCCTCGGAATCGCTCAAACGAAGATTGGGCATGCGGGTTTCGGGATGATAATGTTTGGGGTCTTTCAACCAGGTAAAAAGCCACTCGGGTTTGACTTTGCTTCCTAGCCCTGAAAGTTCGGGCCCGTGATTGCTGGCTTTGGCATCGCCCGCGCTATGGCAGCCCAGACACCCCAGCGTTTTGACAAGCTCTCCGCCTTTTTTCGCATCTCCCTCTTGAGCCGGCTTTTGCAAAGAAACAGGTTCCGAATTTTTGATCAAATAAGTCGCAATGCCGGCAATCAGGGCATTCTCTTTTTCCATATCCGCCGGCTCGGAGGTATTGCTCAAATGGAAAATTCTCGGCATCTTGGTGGAAGGCCGGAAATCGCGGGGATTTTGAAGCCACCGCACAATCCAGTCCTGTTCGAGTTTGCTTTGGAGATGCAGAAGGCTGGGTCCCGCTTTCCAGGTCTTCTCAAAGCCTTCAACTTTATGGCAGCCGAAACAACCGTATTCGCGCGCCAGGCGTCTGCCTTCATTTAATTTCGGAGCCTGCGGAACTTCAACGGCTCCGGTATGGCATTTGACGCAAGAGGCCTCCGTATGATTCAACGGAAGCATTTTTTCACGCCAATGATGCATGCTCTCCCAATGGTATTTTTTCTCCCACGCTTCCGCCTGCTCCTTGCTTTGCGGGGTATGCGCTGCCGTCTTAAAACTTACCGACTGCCCGCTTCCGCTGTGGCAAACCGTGCAGCCGAATTCTTCCATCGGATGTTTCGAGCCGGAAGAAAGAAAAAGATCGAGCTTGGGGTGGGTCGTAAAAGGCTGTGGCGCTTTCTCGAAACCTTTTTGATCGATCGCTAAATGGCAGGTAATGCAGCGGTCGACTTTTTGCGATTTGCTGAAATAAAAATCATCGTAGAGATGCTCCACCACAATTTGCTGCACCTGCAAACTCGGCCGGATAAAATCAAGCATTGGAGCATTCAGGATCGCATGGATCCAATCGTAAGAAAGTTTCTGGATTTTCTTCTCCAGCAGAGTCGAATCCTGATTGAGCTTGGCAATGTCCTTGGTGAGGTTGCGCTCGGCTTCCGTGCGTTTGGAAAGTTCTTCGTTTTTCTGATCTTTATTTG
>CAYGIT010000085.1:0-12108 GCA_964349955.1 uncultured bacterium | reverse complement strand
TCTTTATACGGAACCGATGAAAAAATTGCTCCTGGATTTTTTAGCCGGAGGACATGAGGGCTTTGTCGTTTCTTCGGCGCATCCGCGGGTGGTAGATGGAAAGCCCTCGAAAAATCCGCGCTATCTTCAGAAAAGGCCGGACCTGGCCAATCCCCGCAAACGCTATCTGGCCGAAGCCGGCACGAGGCTCTTTCGCGGCATTCCCTCAGGCAAACCGGTTTACTTTCCCGTAAATGCTGTACTGCCCGGCCGCAGAAATAATCCGCCCGACCGGAAATCTGGCGTTCCGGCGCTTGCGGTTTACAGCCCGATTCATTACCAGGAATTGCCCGAACTTTTTATGGATTTTATTTGTTCCGTCACCGGAAAATCCCCTTCAACCACGGGTTTCGGCTCGGAAGGCGCGCTGACCAAAGGCCCTTTCAATGCGCTATGGCCCATCGTTGACCTTCACAATGCGCTCGTGTCGTTCATTTTGACCGGTTATCAGGGATTCACTTCCGCTGCCGGATATATCGGCCCTAATTATCGCGTGGACCATGATGTCAGCCTCCTCATGCCTGAAATCTGGTGCCGCATGCGCCCCGAAGAAGAAGATGCCAATTACCTCATCCGGAACGGGTTTCTCGCCAAAGTGAATGATTTTCAACACAAGGGAAAATTCGTTCCTGCGAGTATTCTCGGCTGGCGGATCACCCGGCGTTTTGTAAATACTTTTCTGGGCCGCATATTCAACAATCCCAATATTGTGTTTAACGATGAAATGCTCGCGCCGGAAAAGCAAAGTCTGGACGTTTTCGTGGAGGGCGTTGAAAATATCGTGCTTACGCAAAAGCGGGTAGCCGGCCATTATTTTGCCGACGGAAGCGTGGAAGCCGCCATTCCGCCTTTGAAGGCCCTGCTGCATATTATGGCCCACGGCCATTACGAGGGGAAAAAGCTCGAAAGTCCCGAAGTGCGCGGGCTATTCACGCGCGAAGCGCTTTTAAAAAGCGAGTGGTATCAGAAACGGATCCGCACAAAACAAGCGCGCGATATCAAACTTTGGCGCCGCCATGTGGATCACCTGAAAGATTTCCTCAATCAGGAAGGACGCGCTGCAACCGCGGCCGATGCGGCCCTGGAAGAACGCCTTCAAAAAGCGCGCCACGAACTGGAACGCTCGACCCTGCCTTCTTATCTCGAAGGGCTTGTCGGCACTATCGGCGCCGATCCTTTCGAAAAACAAATCGTATGACATGCCGCCTTGACTTCTAAGAGCGCCGCCGCTAGTATCTTTCGCATGTATCCAAGGCATCTTCCTTTGAAATTTCTTCTGTTTTTCTTTCTTCTTACGATTTTTATTCCATCTTCTTCCGCCGCTGTTTTCCAGCCGAGCCCATGGGTTGCAAAAAAACCTTATACGGAAAGAATCGGCTGCAAGCTGGGCTTCGGTGTTCTCAATTTTGGGACAGGCTGGACGGCGCTCCTTTTTGAACCCACCCGTGAGGGCGGTTTCTGGAAGGGCCTTGGCCGCGGCATTCTTTATACCATCACGCATACAGCAGGCGGTGCGGTTCATGCCCTGACTTTTCCCATTCCCCTGGATGTTCCCCTTCCCAACGGCGGCGTACAGTTCTACAGCAAGGCCGACAAATGAAAAAGCTTGTCATCCTGAGCGAAGCGAAGGATCTATTGCGAAAAAAATTCCGGTGTCTCTTTCTGACTTTGTGTTTAAGCCTTTGCTTGGCGCATCCCGCTCAAGCCTCCGAATGGGCAAAAAATGAAGGCTATTTCCCGAGAATCGGCGCGAAATTTATGTTTGGTTTGAAATACACGCTTTTTTCTTTTGCCGAACCATGGCTGGAATCCAACGAACCGGAGTATGAGCGGGAATGGACGGGCTTTTGCAATGGGATCGGAAAAATGATGGTGTTCGAGGCCGCGGGTCTTATCCAGCTTGTCACATTCCCGATTCCCGTTGATTTTCCGGATGTCGGAATCGGGCTGCACCTCCCGAGCAAAGATTGCCCGATGCGCCACAATCCCAACTGGAAACCGCGCCCCAAGGATTCCAAAAAAGATTTGACCGCGGTGCCGCCGAAAAAGAAACCCAATTTCGCAGCGCCTGCTGGCTCCGAGGAAGCTCCTGCGCCGACGGAGCCCAGTCCCGCTCCCAAAGAACCCCTCATCGTGGAAGTAAAAGATTCACCCGCGCCCGAGCCAAGCCTGGAGCCTGTTCAACCGGCCGCCCCGACAAGCCCTTCGCCTGTTCAAAAATAATTAAATTTTTTCCATAGAGACTACAGAAATGTCTGTCATTCCCGCGAAAGCGGGAATCCATTCTGCTTCTTTAAAGAAAATGGATCCCCGCTTTCGCGGGGATGACAACGTATCAGTAAGGCGTTATTTAGCGGATTGAAATAAAACTTGCCCCACGAAAAAGGGGCCGAGCGACTGGATGTATTTTGCGGTTTGCTGGGTCTTGCGCATATCCTGCACAAGGCGTGAGAGCGGATGAAGGTCCGGCGAGAGAATTCCCAAAATGAATTCATTGTCGTTGCGGTCAAGCCCGTAACATGCGAGCCGGATATCATGAGCAAGGCCCGATGCCCCGTAACTCATTCCGAGTTTCGCATGCTCAAAAAGAATTTTTCCCTGCTCTTCTTTCGTTAAAAGCTCGAACTCCGATTTACGGCGAAGCGGGTACCACACGGCCCATTTTAATTCCGGATTAAACGCATTGCGCCGGGGCTTTTGGAGAAGCCAGTCTTCGAGATTGGGCTCGCGGCCGCCGGCATAAGTGCGGCCGGTCATCGTGAATTCCGGACGGGGCCGAAGAGAAAGAAAAGGTTCTGCGGTAAGCAGGTCGCGCACCTTGCCTGTAAAAAGCGCGGGGTCTTCACTCATGAAAAGCACGGCAACGCCACGGGGGTCATTCACGTCAAGATAAGCCACGGATTCAAGCCCGCTTAATTTAAGCGCCGTTACCAAAGCCTGGGGTTTCAGGCATTCCGTAAAAACATGGAGCTGCATGAAAAGCCGCCGTTCGCAAGATTGCGGAACACCGTCTTTCGGCGCGCCGTATTCCTTGACGTCGATTTTTTCCAATTCATGTATCATAAGGGTAAGACTCTATCAAGTCCCATTCTGAAATTCAATGCCGATTATCCGGATTTGCGAAGGCGAAGGACATCGCGCATCGAGACAATATCAAATCCTTCGGCTTCGAGACGAGGGATTTCTTCGTTCAATACGCGGAGAGTGGGACCATGGTAATGCCCGATCCCGATCGCATAACCCCGCTTGCGGGCAATGCCGGCAAGCAGTTTCACTTGTTCCCGGATTGCCACCGCGTTGTTCGGCTCATTATCAAGAAACACATCGCGTTTTAAAATAGGAAGACCGATCATGGATCCGATTTGCCGGGCAACGCTTTGGCCGGTCGTCATGCTGTCTAAAAAAATCATATTCCTCTGCTTCAGGCGGTTGAGAATAATATCCATGAGCCAGGGATCGGCAGTTCCCTTGGACCCCATATGATTGTTTGCCCCGATGCAATGCGGCAAAAGATTCAGCTCGCGGTCAAGGATATCCAGCACATACTCATTCGACATATTGGTGCGGATCAGACCCGGGCCCGGAATCGTGCCGTTGACGCTTTCGAGCGGGATATGCAAAATGACTTCCGCGCCGGTTTCCGCACTCATGCGGTCAAAATAAGCCGAATATTTTAAAAAAGGAAGAATGGCGTAAGTCACGCGGTTTCCCAACCGTCGAAAATCCTCCATGTACTCCACCGTGTGCCCGATATCATCGATCAAAAACACGATCTTGGGCGCTCCCGCGCGCATGGCACGGGCCGTCATAGGAGGAACCGCGGAAAAAGGCGGGAGGGGTTTTATGGGTACCGCGGAGGGAGCATGGGCTTTTTGAACCGTTTTTGCCCGGGACGGTTTAGGCGCAACCGCTTTTTTAGGATGAAAAAATCGCGAGACCAAAAAGAGAGAAAGCGCCACCAGCGCCAATGCAATTAAAACTTTTTTTGTGTCCCGGCTTTTCCAGCGCATTTTCCGTTTTCTGCCTTTTCGTCTTCGTCGCCTTGCCATAAGCAGGTCATCTTAAGAGATTCGCCTTGCAGTCACAAGCAGAAATATCTATGATGTTTGCAGGAGGAAATTCCTTATGAAAAGATCGATCTTGAAACCCCTCGCCCTATTCCTTGTTCTTGCCTTTGCCGCCGGCTGTGCTGCTTCCTATTTGAAGGGAGTCAATGCCCAAGGCGAAAAAGTCTATCTCGGCCCCGTTCCCATTGAAAAAACCGAAGCCTATCAAACCTATCTTTCCAGCAAGCATACCGAAGTCGACAAGCAGCACTATTTGTTCCAACGCCTGAAAGCCGCCACTGAACTTCAATTTTTTCATGACGGGAGCTGGTATTCGGCGCTGGATGCTTACCGCGGCGGAATGTGGCTAATGCGCGAGAAATACAAAGCCGGCCAGGATAGCCGGGAATTTATTACCAAATACGTGGAGCGTTCGGAAGATACCGGCCAGTTGCATCTCGTGAAATACCCGGACGGTTCGTTACAGATGGGCTCTTACATTCTCTTCAATGAACTGGATCTTTTGGAAGCGACCGCCAGAAAAGACCTGTAAAACTTAAACTGCGCCGGTTTCTTTTTTCGCCTGGTCAAGGCGTTCCTGCATCTTGGCAAGCAGGCCGGTAAACTTCGAGTCTTTGATGATCCGGTCAAACTGGCCGTGCAAATCTTCGATAATGCTCACATCATCGAGAACGATATCGTCAATTTTCTGCTGCCCGTCTTTCTCGTAAACATGGTATTCCACGGGCGCGTCCAGCCCTTCGGCCTTCTGCTTGATAATGCTATGCACCTGAAAACCATTTCCGGCCGGCACGACTTTGGGGTAAGTGATTTCATAATCCCCCATGAATTTGGCACTGCGCGGATAAGCCACAAACTCAATCAGCTTCCATAAATTTTCGCGGAATTTTTTCTGCTCTTCCGGAGAAGCTTCTTGCCAGTGCGCGCCCAGGGCTTTCTGCCCCATCGCATCGAGATCAACGAAAGAATTCGCCTTCTTCACAATTCCGGCATGCCGGGCCGCGTCTTTAATCGGGAACTCCAGCGAACGGATGGTATTGAGAAATGTTTCCACGGCCTGCTGCGGGGCCGGCTCTTCGGCGTGAAGGGCCTGTGGAAGCACTAAAAACAAGGAGGCCGCAAAAAGAATTAAAAAAAAGGAAAAAGACTTTGAGTTTTTAAACATGCGATCCTCCTTTTTTAGCGGGAACGGCGGGGCTTGCCGAAAGTGCGGGCGCCAAAGGTACGGCGCTTGTGTCCGCCTCCACCACCCTGGCGGTTGCCGCCGCCAAAACCAAAACCACGGCGAGGGGGCGAAGCAAACGAATCAAATTTTTCTGGCGGCAATTCCGGATGCTCGGCAACCGGCAGCGTTACACGCACGAGCTTTTCAATACTCCGCACTTCGCCTTCCTGGTCCGGCGTCGCAAAAGAAATCGCATGGCCCTTATGCCCGGCCCGGCCCGTACGGCCGATCCGGTGCACATAATTTTCGGCATCATCCGGCAAATCATAATTGATGACAAGCTCAATCCCCGTGACGTCAATTCCCCGGGCGGCAATGTCAGTTGCAATCAATATGCGGTATTTTCCGGTTTTGAACCCTTCAAGCGCTTCGCGGCGCTGGGCCAGCGAACGGTCAGAATGAATTTCGGCAACACTTGCGCCCATGGCGCGTACTTCGCGCCATCTTTTTTGCGCGCCGATTTTCGTGCGCGAAAAAAGCAGGATGCTTCCCCGGTATTGATTAATGATTTTCTTCAAAAGATCTTTTTTATTTTCCTGCTTCACGATAAAAAGTTCCTGGGAGATCTGTTCTACAAGAGTGCCGGACCTTGCGATTTCAACGCGCACCGGCAATTTCATATGGGTGGCGGCGATTTTCGCGATCGGTTCAGGCATGGTGGCAGAAAAAAGCAGGGTTTGGCGGTCTTTCGGCACGTATTGAAGAATATGTTCGATCTGGGGTTGAAAACCCATGTCCAGCATGCGGTCAGCTTCATCCAGAACCAGAATGCTCACGTCTCCGAGCATAATGGTCCGCTGATTCAAATGGTCTGAAAGCCGGCCAGGGGTGGCAATAATGACCCGCGGATTACGGCGAAGGGCCTGAATTTGCATGCCCATGGACGCGCCGCCAATCAAAAGGGCGGTCTTGATGCCAAAAACCGGGCTTACTTTTTGGACGGTTTCATCCACTTGAGCAGCCAGTTCCCGCGTGGGAACAAGAATAAGCCCTTTCCCCTTTTTCTGGGAAAGGTGCTGAATCATCGGAAGCACAAAAGCGAGGGTCTTACCCGTGCCGGTCTGGGCAATCCCAATCAGGTCTTTGCCTTCAATGCCCGGAGGGATGGCCTTATTTTGTATAGGGGTCGGTGTCTTAAATTGGAGCTTATCGAGGATTTCAATCAGACGGGGGGAAATGCCTAAACCATCGAAAGTCCCTATAGTTTCTGAAAATGTCATTCGAGGATTATATGCTAAAACCGGCCTTTAGCGGGATTTATCTTTAATTGCCAAAGTCTGTTTTATCCGGTGAAAGCTTCGGCCTCGATTTCGATCAGCATTTGAGGATCAATCAAACGGCTGACTTCTACCATGGTAGTGGCCGGGCGGATCTTTCCGAAAAACTCGCCATGCGCCTTGCCCGCCTTTTCCCATTCTCCGATATCCTTCATATACATACGCGTTCTTACGACCTGCTCCATCGAAGCCCCGGCCATCTTCAAGGCCGCCTTAATATTCTTGAGCGTCTGGACCGTCTGCGCGTAAACATCATTGATGCCCACAAGTCCATCCGGCCCCGAAGCCGTCGTCCCCGAAACATGCACATGATTCCCAACCTTTACCGCCCTTGAATAGCCAAGGATAGGTTCCCACTTTCCGCCTGTCGAAATATTCTGTCTTTGCATTGCTTTTCCTTTCTGCTTTTAAAATTCCCGGCGATTATACCCTCGAGCCTCCCCTTTTCAAATTGAAATTCCGGAGGTTTTCCGATACTCTCGTTTCATGCAGAAAAAAGAATCTTCCGGTTTTAAAATCCCGCTGGCCTTCGCGACCGTGTATCTGGTTTGGGGCTCCACCTACATTGCCATCCGGTTTGCCATTCAAACCATCCCGCCTTTTCTCATGGCGGGCTTGCGATTTCTTTGCGCCGGCACCATTCTTTATTTTTTCGCTTCTTTCACAGAAAAAGTAAAACCCCGCCCGGCCCAATGGAAATCCGCATTCTTAGTGGGAGCCCTTCTTCTCGTAGGCGGCAACGGCTGCGTCGTTTGGGCCGAACAAGTCATCCCCACCGGAATCACGGCTTTGATTATTGCCACCGTCCCGCTCTGGACCGTTTTGCTGGAATGGCTCTGGCGCAAAAAGAAAAGGCCAGGAGCTTTGGTATTTGTGGGGATTTTATTGGGGGCCTCAGGACTCTGGTTTCTCGTCAGTCCGAAAGCCAACGGAGCGGTGCTTGATCCCATAGGCGTCCTCGTTCTGCTGCTGGCCGCATTTTCATGGACGATTGGATCTCTTTATGCCCGCTATGCCGATCTGCCGCATTCGTCTTTTCTTGCGACCGGCATGGAAATGATCGGCGGCGGCGCCCTCATGCTTTTGCTCGGCACGCTTGCCGGCGAATGGCCCCGGCTGCATCTTCATGCCATTTCAGAGAAATCCCTTCTCGCATTCCTTTATCTGATTTTTTTTGGCTCGCTGGTAGGATTCACTGCTTATAAATATATCCTGAAGAGAACTTCCCCGACGCTATCTTCAACTTACGCCTACATTAACCCCATCATCGCCGTACTGCTTGGTTGGGGCTTAGCCGGAGAACCAATCACCTGGCGAATTGGAATTGGCGCATTAATTATTCTGGCAGGCGTTTTTCTCATCACCCTTTCCCAAAAGGAAAAGGCCCCTCTGTCATCTTGAAGAGCGTTTTCTGCAACGAAAGATCTCCGCCCTCAACCCGCCGCCTCATCAATCGCCTTAAAAATCTCATCACCCTTCGAAAAAAAAGGCAAATGCCCCGCATGCGAAAGCACCACCAATTTTGACCCCGGAATTTTTTCCTGCAGCGGCCTTGCCTGTTCCGCGAGAGGAGCAACCAAATCCCCATCTCCCGCCAAAATAATAACCGGCACCTTAATCTCGCCATAACGCCCGTTCATCTCACGAAGCGCATTCCGCAAGGCGTACATATTGCGCGCCGCAAACTGAAAATTTTTACGCCGCATGGCAAGCGCCACTTCCTTTTTAGCATACGCTTCATTCACCGGCTCCGGCGAAAAGGCCGGCCAGGTCAAAGATGCCGCACTCTTGAAAAACGCCATCGGTTTAATTGCCAGCCAGATAAACAAATCGCCCACCACCGGCACCTGCGCCACGCGATAAGTTTTCCTGATCCTTTGAAAAGGCGTCGTGTAAGGCGCAATCAGCACGGCCGCATGCGCCTCGCCCGGATAATTCAAAAGATAGCGCAAAACAACAGGCGCTCCCATCGAATGCCCCACCAGCACAGGCTTTTCAATTTTCAACCGCGCAAACGCCTCGTGCAAAGCCGCCGCATCTTCATCAAAAGTCATTCTCGATTTGGGCCGCCCACTTTTCCCATACCCCGGAAGGTCGAAAGCCACAGCACGGTACTTCCGGCTCACCGCATCAAAAATCGTAGCACTGTAAATATAGACCGAGCCGTGATTCCCGTGAATCATCACCACCGCCCTGCCCTGCCCCGCCTCAATATAATTCAATTCCGCGCCGCTTATAGGAACGCGCCTTTCTTCAACCGCCATCCCCGCCAACGGCGAAATAATAATTCCGATAGCAACCCAAAATAAAAAACACCCAAACCGAGCTTTATTTTTCATATTCGCATTGTATCGAAAAACCCCTCCCCTGTCTTAGTCATTTCAAAGCCGCTCCCATCACCCCTGTCATTTCGAGTCCGCGCAGCAGACGAGCAATCCCCAAGAACTTCACCTTGCTTTTCCCCCCCCCTTAAATTAGAATGTCTCCACTTTCGAGTTACCTTCCATTCGTCTGAATTCCCAATTACGGCGCGGGGTGGAGCAGTCCGGTAGCTCGTTGGGCTCAATAACATGGGCTATTCAGCCGGTAACGGTTGAACGAAACCTGTCAAACTCGGTGAACCCTGTCAAATGGGAATACCGAGCCAAGCCTGCAAAACATCGCAGGAAGGTGTAGAGACTAGACGGCAGGCCCCCACAGGGGTGAAGGTATAGTCCAGACTACAAACCCGGAACACACGGGGCAGCGAAAGCTGTAGTAGGATGCATAACCCAAAGGTCCCAGGTTCAAATCCTGGCCCCGCTACCATGTAAAAGCCCGTCAGGAATTTATCCCTGGCGGGCTTTTTCTTTTCCTAAATGTTTACTCAGCCCCCACCCTTTGCCATATTTTGCTATCTATTGCTATTTTAGAATTTAGTAACTATTAAAGTCCTTGATGCAAACTATTTTTGAATATAGTATATATCTCAAAAGAAAGAGTAACTAACTTTTATGACTATTGAAATTGGGAAATCAGTTAAACAAACTCAAGGTTTTTCGGCGTTTGTACCCGCCAGTTTTCCGCCAAAAAGAATTTTTGATTTATCCCAGCAAACGCTTATTCAAGCGGCTGAAGCCGACAGGCTTGTCGGAAAGTTAGACGGAATTACCCATACCTTACCTGATGTGGAATTTTTCCTCCGGATGTTCGTAACAAAAGATGCGGCTTCTTCTTCCCAAATTGAGGGAACAAAAGCAACGATGCTGGACGCTATTGAGAAAAGGGCCGGGGTTGCTGTTCACGAGACAGATGCGGATGATATTCTGTTTTATATCAAAGCCTTACAGTATGGGACAAAGAGATTGAAGGAATTCCCTCTTTCACTGCGTGTTATCCGAGAAGTTCATGACAAACTCATGACCGGCGCGCGAGCAACTCATTTTGCCGGTCCAGGGGAATTCAGAACTTCCCAGAATTGGATCGGCGAAACTTCTCCAAGCAATGCGTTTTTTGTTCCTCCGCCTGTCCATGAAATGCAACGGGCCTTGGGGGATTTTGAAAATTTTTTGCATGATGAACAGAAAACACTTCCTTTAATCCATATTGCATTAATGCATGCTCAATTTGAAACCATTCATCCCTTTTTAGACGGCAATGGCCGGACAGGAAGACTTTTAATTACAATGCTTCTGTGTCATAGGAATCTTTTAGAGCGACCTGTTTTATTCTTATCATCTTATTTTAAAAAACATCGGAAAATTTATTATGAATGTCTTAATAGTTATCATGAGGGAAAAACGGAGGAATGGATCAAATTCTTTCTTGAAGGCGTTGCTACGACTGCTAACGACGCCATCCGAACTTCCAAAGAAATCCGAAAACTTCGGGATGACGATATGGCGAAAATCCAAGCGCTTGCCAGAAGAGAATCGGAAAGCGGCGTGCTTGTTTTGTCACATCTTTTCGGGGAACCGGTTGTTACAACACGAACCATTATGGACTGGACGAAATTTACTCGTGCCGGAGCTCAAAAGGTAATCGATCGCTTTACCCATATGGGAATTCTAGAACCCCGGGAAGAAAAAGGAACTTACGACCGGGCCTACAAATACAATCGTTATCTCAGCATATTCTTAAAATAAAAGAACAGGCGCGTCTCTTTTTCCTATCATTACTACTTGAACCCGGTACGTCCGGAACCGGTACCGACTTTTACATTTTAAGCCGCTTTCGGACGGCCGTACGGAAATCACTTTCCGGCAGCATTGTGATTCTGGCGGGCATTTGCCCGCGACGCTGGTCAACTCCCTTAGCGTCAACATGCCCTTCAAAACTTTCCAGAAAATGCGCAAACTGCTCAAGTAAACGGTACTCCTTCCAAAAGCACAGGGTTCGCTACGAACCCCGCACAATTAGAAGGAGTACCTTACCTCATTCTAAATAGACGCCTGAGCCGACCAGGAAAGTTTCACCGTTCACATTCGCGCGATGCACATAGGAATATTTTTTTGACGGCTTGGTTTCGTTGGGTTTCGGCCACCAGTACTCTATCCAGCCGGATTCTTTTTCTTTAATCAAGGCCAGCATATCTTTGACTACCGGCTTGCCCTTCTCGTCCTGCAAGTCCATGATATTTTTTTCGATCTGGGTGGGATCAGCGTCGACATGCTGCACGCCCCTTTCATCCAACACGAAAACATAAACGTCTTCATACTGAAATTGGCTGGTCTTGTCATTGAGGGTCTTGAAAGCGGCCTTTCCCTGTTGTTCCAGGAGCTGAACTGCGCTCATTACCGTGTCTTCTACAAACATTTTATTGATGGGCAAGCCGTATAAACCGCTGCCAATAAGGTATTCTTTTCCGGACGGAGCTTTCACGCTTTTCACAAAAGAGGATTTCCAGGCAATCGCTTCGGAGGGAGGACGGTTCCATTGATAATGCGCCCAGGTTTCGCCGCTCGCGTGTTGATGAACCAGATTAATGTAATCACGCACAAGGGGTTTTCCGCCTTTGTCTTTGAATTCAAGAATGTTCTGCCCTTCAATCGCCGGCTGGGGGGCATTGACATGCACTTGCCCCTGAGGATCCTCCACAAAAATATAAATTTCATCATGGAGCCATTTGCTGCCCGGCTTGCGAAATTCAGGAAAAGCGGCTTCTCCTTGCGTTTCGATCAAGGAAGCCGCCTCGCGGACAAGTGCCACAAGGGCCAGGGTTTGCGCATGTTCTCCAACAGGTTCACAAAAAACTTTGGGAGCCATTCCGGCGCTCATGAGCAAAATCAAAATCATTCCTATCCCCAGCTTATTCTTTCTCATTTTTTTCTCCTTGAGATTGCTGATTGCGTTAAAATGATAAATACGTACCTAAATACGTTAAATACGTACCGGTTCTAAATGGACCAGGTTCAATTAGAGCCGGTATCATAAGAGCTTAGTTCTTACAGGCATAGAAGAATAGAAGGTGCCAGGCACGAATGGCACTTCCTTAAGCGGCCAAGGCATTGAGCAATCGCCA
>CAYGIT010000084.1:0-12116 GCA_964349955.1 uncultured bacterium | reverse complement strand
AGAAGACCCTTTCCAGAGCCTTGACCAGGAGGGTGTCGGATATTTGATTCAACTTGGCATCGAAAAAGGCCGAAAAACAAGAGCGGACCTCAAAGTGGGGATTTGCGGCGAACACGGCGGCGACCCGGCTTCGGTGGAGTTTTGCCACCGGGCAGGAATGAATTACGTGAGCTGCTCACCCTTTCGCGTTCCGATTGCGCGTTTGGCGGCTGCGCAGGCTGTGATTCGCGGCAAGAAAAAGTAAAACTTAAAGAAAGCATGCGGTTGAAAAAAAAACGCGGCAGTAAAAAGCTGACCCGGAAATCATTCCGGAAAAAATCCGCAAAGAAAAAGAGATCTCCTCTTCCGAAGAAAGAAAAGAAAATCCGGAAGGGGAGAGTTCCTTCCCGTCCTTCCCAGGAAAAACAAGACTCTCCCTCCGTACCAAACGAGAGTTCCATTGTCAATAAAGAGACCCAGAAAATTCTTGCGGATGAAGTCGTGCTTGAAGCGCCGATGGAGCGGCGAAGACAGAGGCGCAGGAGGGAAGAAGGGGGCGAAGGAGAAGACAATCCCGATTCCGATCACACGCTTGACCGGACGCCGATGCGGATTTACCTCCAACAGATTGAAAACATTCCGCTCCTGACACCCGAACAGGAAATCGAGCTTTCCCAGAAAATTCAATCCAAGCATAAAGGCGCGGCCCAGGCCCGGCACCAGATGATTCGCTCCAATCTCCGCCTTGTGATTTCCATTGCCAAGCGCTACAGCAATATGGGCCTTTCTTTTTCAGATCTTGTGGAAGAAGGCAATATCGGCTTGATGCGCGCAGTGGAAAAATTCAATCCGGAACGCGGTTACCGTTTTTCAACTTATGGATCGTGGTGGATCAAACAAGCGATCATGCGCGCGCTTTCCAATCAGGGCAAGACCATCCGCATTCCCGTTTATATGTACGATGTAATTTCAAAATGGAGGCGCGTGCGTGACGGGCTGATGCAAAAAATGAACCGGGTGCCCACCCGTAAAGAAATTGCAAAGGTCATGAAAGTACCGGTCCACAAAGTAAAAGAGATTGAAAATATTGCGGGCCGTCCCAGTTCGCTCAACGCGCCGGTCAGCCTCGACGGAACGGCGGAACTGATTGATTTGATTGAAGACGATTCCGCGCATGCGCCCGATGTCCAGATAGGAGAGGCCCTGAAAAACGAGCGTATCCAGAAGCTTCTCGCAAAACTGGATGACCGGGAGCGGCGCATCCTGACACTGCGTTTCGGGCTGGGGGATGCCGACCCCCAAACCCTGGAAGAAGTGGCCCATGTTTTCGAAATCACGCGCGAGCGGGTACGCCAAATCGAATCTGTAGCGCTCAAGAAAATACGGTTACAATTGATGCACGAAGAAGACAAGCTCGAAAATTATATTTCCAAGACCCAATCATGATTTCTTGCGCCGACGAACTTAAAAAAAAGGTCCGGGACATTCCGGATTTTCCAAAACCCGGTATTCTTTTCAAAGACATTACCCCCGTACTGAAAGACCCGGAATGCTTCCGCTACATGATTGATTCATTTGCCCGCGAGCTTGAGTCGTATGGAAAAATTGATTTTGTGGCGGGCATTGAATCCCGCGGTTTTATCATGAGTCCCGTGCTTGCTTACAAGCTCAATGCCGGTTTTATTCCGCTGCGCAAAAAAGGAAAATTGCCTTTTCATACCGAGCAGGAATCTTATGCCCTGGAATACGGCGAGGCGATATTGGAAATTCATCAGGATGCCGTGGGGCCGGGCAGCCGGGTCGTGATTGTGGATGATTTGCTTGCCACCGGCGGCACCGCCTTTGCTGCAGCGCGCCTTGTTGAAAAGCTGGGAGGGAAAGTAGTGAAAATAGCTTTCCTCGTCGAACTTCTTTTCCTCGAAGGCCGCAAAAAACTCTCCAGCTACGATATTTTCAGTTTGATTCAGTACTGAAAGAGCAATGCAAAATTCAAAAGTAAAAATGCAAAATTACGGTGTTGCTTCGCAACATTATTCAATGCCGCGAAGCAGCGCCAAAATTTTGAATTTTGCATTTTGATTTTTGAATTGCTTTTCCCCGTCCCCATAGCTCAATTGGATAGAGCACTTCCGTCCTAATCGGTTCGGCTGGTTTTTGGGATTTCCTGTACGTTTGTTTCTATCCCTTGCGACAGAGCCATTAGCAGATTCTGAGGCCTGCTGCCTGTTGCCCTGAATTTCCATCACTTTTGCCCCATGTTTGGCACCCGTCTGGCACCGGGAAGGGGCAGGGTAGCCCGCCATAAAGACGGCGTACCCTTTTAATAGGATTGGTCTGCCGAAGGTTTATGGATTTTTTTGGAATTGACCCGTTTTGGAGGCATGCTCGTTCGGCGGGTAATTTGGACACTTTCGACGTTTTCCCTTCGGGGTCGCAACTTATTAAGCTGGTTCAGGTTATATAGAACATGTCGAAAAACATTAATGCCATAAGGGTTAATCATGTATACTTCTTCTATGCACGCAAAATTTGACGAAAGAAAAACTACCCAAGCGTCCGCGTTGTTTATACATTTTTGTGGCGTAAAACAGATGCCTTATATAAAGCTGATAAAGTTGCTTTATCTCACTGACAGAGAAGCTCTGTTCAGATGGGGCCGACCTGTAACATTTGATAAATATGTATCAATGGATAATGGGCCGGTTCTCAGCCAAACGCTGGACTTAATTACAGAAGAACCAGAGCCGGGGAAAAAACATTATTGGTTTGAATATATTTCCGAGCCAAAAAATTATGCTGTTTCTTTAAAGAAAGATCCAGGGCAGGAAGATTTGTCGGAAGCCGAAGTTTCTTTGATAAAACAGATTGCGGAAAAATATGGGAAAATGGACAAGTGGAAGTTGATTGACGACATTATGCATAAACTGCCTGAATGGATTGACCCAAATGGAAGCGCCATCCCCATTGATTACAAAGATATTTTAAGAGCCTCGAACAAAACTCCGCAAGAAATCGCTTCGATTTTGCAAGAACTTGATTTTATTCAATCTTCCAAAGAATTTCTTGAAAAATGATAAATGGCCCTATTCGCAGGAAGTACATTTCTTCTCCCCGTAAGAATGGAATGGAAAAACCATCTCTTTATAGTTTTGTTTGACCCCAATCCTCGTCGTGAGACCGTAATCGTTAATCTTACCACCGCAAAACCTCACTCTGACAGAACCACTGTTTTACAGCAAGGAGAACATCCCTTTATCAATCGCGAGACAATCGCAAATTACTTAGACGCAATAATTGCAGATGCCGATAAGTTAGAGCAGGCCATACGTAGTATTGGAGAGGTCAGAGAACCGGCCACG
This sequence comes from uncultured bacterium, assembly GCA_964349955.1. Classification (GTDB taxonomy): domain Bacteria; phylum Omnitrophota; class Omnitrophia; order Omnitrophales; family Aquincolibacteriaceae; genus CAYGIT01. The sequence continues at coordinate 8,778 of CAYGIT010000084.1, read as the reverse complement.
CCCGAATTGCTCGGTAAACTTAGATCGGGATTACTTACATCGACGCTTACTCAAAATAAAATAAAAAGTTTTGTAAAATCTCACGCCTCGTCTTGATGGTTTCCTCACAAAGGATTTGGCAGCTTTAAAAAAAGAAAAGGGATAAGTTATGAACGTGGAAATAGATAAACATGATTTATTCCGAAACGCGATCCCGGGATATGTTTTCTTAATTGTGATTTTTTCGTTCTATGCTATAACAGAACACTTGGATGCAATTAAAGAAGCCCCGCTGGCAATCGTTTCTATTGTCGCGGGTTTTCCTCTAGGGTTCATACTCCACGCTATTTACCGGGCAGTTTTTCATATATGGAGTGGGGAACAAGCTGACATGGATGAACAGAACGCAGATATGTTACGAGCGATTATGAAAAAGAAAAGTCAAATTTGCCAATCGGAGGATAACAAGAAGTTATCGCATGGATTGCTGTTAATTTTTGCGAAGAGTAACGAAGGGTTTCAAGGTCGCATTCATTTTCTTATTTCATATATTCATGCTTTGGGTGGCTCAGCGCTCGCTATTTTATTAGCTCTGATTTTTATAGGGATCAAAAAATTTCGATTTATGTTTTATGCTGTGAGGAATTTAAAAAATTGGCACCATGAACAAATTTTCCAAATCGGTTTGGGAATTATTTGGATGACAATAGCTATTATTTTTTGGCGGGCGAGGGAACCTGTTAAAGACTCTTTCAAGGTTTCCAAAGAAGTGCTTGCTGAAAATTTAGATTAATCCTTAAACTGCAACAACTTCCAAACTGGAATTTTCAGCCCTTTCGCAAGTTTCTCTAGCGTGGTGATTCGCACCGCATAAGGACTTTTTGATTCAAGCTTCTGATAATAACGTATAGGCAGGTCAGCTCTTTCGGCTATTTGCTCTTGTGTCAGGCCATGCTTGATTCGCAGTTTTCTCAGCTTCTGCGCCACCTTTAGGGCTATTGTTGAGGTGCTCATGCCCCGTATTATTTGGCAGCACGATGTCTTTGAACACGCTCATATTCATCGTGTCTATGCTTGTATGGCACGAATGACTAAAGTATAATCTGTCTGCAATTATTTATCGGGGAAGAGAAAATAGGAGGGGTTGTGAAAATGAAGATTAGAACAGGGGTTTTCATCGGTGGGTTAATCGGAGTTGCCGTAATTTTGGCAGTAACATTTTGTCCCGTTGGATATGCGGAGGAACCCGTTAGAGAGTATTACAAAAGTGGGAAATTGAAATCAGAGGTAGCTGATGGGTTAGCTAGAACTTATTTCGAGAGCGGACAAGTGGAAGTAGAGATGGTTCTCAAGAACGGAAAGCCTGATGGATCGTCTAAGGAATATTACCCCAGCGGGAAATTGAAAGAGACGGGAGCTAATAAGGGCGGAGAGGCTGAGGGGCTGTATAAGGTTTATTATGAAAGCGGGAAATTGAAACAAGAGGGAGCGAGAAAAAATGGAGAACTAGAGGGAATAGTTAATAGGTATTACGAAAGCGGAAAATTAGAAGCAGAGGGGGTTTACAAAGATGGAAAAGAAGAAGGGTTGCATAAGCACTACTACGAAAGCGGACAATTAGACGGAGAGATATTTTACAAGAACGGCGAGTTTGGAACGATAAAGGGGTATTACGAGAACGGGAAATTGCGAAAAGAGGAGTTTTACAAGAACGGAAAGCTTGAGGGGATGGCAAAGTATTATTACAAGAGCGGACAATTAAATAACGAGTTGGTTTACAAGGACGGGATGCTCGATGGATTGATTAGGTCTTATTATGAAAACGGACAAGTAGAGATAGAAGGAGTTGCCAAGGATGGCAAGAATGAGGGCCTGGCGAAGACGTATTACGAGAGTGGGAAATTAAGAAGCGAAAAGGTTTACAAGAACGGGAAGGAAGATGGGCTGGTCAAATTTTACTTTGAGAATGGAAAATTAGAAAGCGAGCGGGTTTACAAAGATGGGAAAATGGATGGGACATCTACAGAGTATTACAAAAATGGGCAGTTGAAAAATGAAGGAGCTTACAACAACGAAAAGCTTGATGGGCTGTGTAAGACATATTTCGAAAATGGGCAATTAATGATGGAGACGATTGTTAAAGATGGAAAGCCTGATGGGTTGTTTAAAAAATATTACGAAAACGGGCAATTAGAAACAGAGACGTTTGCGAAGGACGAAAAGCAAGAGGGCGCATATAAGGCTTATTACAAAAATGGACAATTGAAAATGACGGCATTTTGGAAGGACGGAGAGATTGTTAGTGGAACTTTAAAGCAGTACGATGAGAATGGAAAATTAAAAATAAATCAGATGGATTTCAAAAAAGATAAATACGAATGCCTTCAACAATCGCAACAGCGTGTGACGGATACAAAAGTGGATAGCCGCAGCGGAGTATCTTCTGATCGGATCATAACTAACGAGGTACTCTTCACGGCTTGTATGAATGCGAAAGGTTGGGATCTTCAAAGTCAGCAACAGTTAGCTCAAGAACAAGTAACACCACCCGATTCTATAAGCGCTAATTATGCAGTTGGAGGGATTACGCAACAGCAACCGCCCAAAAAAGGTTTTTGGCATGGCGCGGGTAAATTCACACGTGGTTTCTTTAGTTTTCTTGGAGAGCTTATTCTTGCTCGTGCTGGGTCTGGGGCATCTTCCTATCACTAAGGAAAACTGGCAATCCAAATCAAGGGCAGATTTTAATATCTCTGGCAAAAGCACGCTTTGACAGAAATAGTAAATCTGAGGGCGCGATACTTCAATATGCCAAAGAGCATGGGATAAATGCCGAATAAGATTATTTTATAAACCTTACATCAATCCCCGCGCAAAGCCATTGAATTTCCCCTTTCTTTTCAATTCCCAATCTGCGTGAAATCTTGCAGTGAAGTAGTATAATGAAATTAAGGATGAGGATAGATGAAGAGAGCCAACAAATTATCAAAGGCAAGTCTTACCAATCGCCAAAAATGGGAACGATACCGCCACACAGATAGATACCGGCGAGCGCGGAATAAAACATCAAAAGGCGGGAAGATTGAACCAGCCCAATGGCGAGAGAAATACGGTGTTTTTCTTCCATACGATCCCAAACTCTCATGGGATGATCTAGCCAAGAAAAGCCCGATTTATAGCGCGGGGCAAGATGGATATCCTTCGGCAGTCCGTATTATTGAGCACCCGCCTACATTGCCTTTTGGCCCCCCATGGTCGGAAAAAATTGATCCAACTGAGAAGATGGCTTTGTCGATTGAGTTGAAACATGATTTGGAATCCATATTGGATGAAGTGAGAGCCGAAGTTCGGAATCAGCAAAAGCTTAGAAAAAAAACTGGCAAGCCTGTTCGCCGATCACCCAAACAAAGTCAGATTTCAGAAAAGGATCTGGTTGTATGGTTCGTAGGTGTTCTGATGCAATCAGGCGCAATAAGCCCGAATAAGTTAGCGCGCCTCGGTGCGGCCTTTCCAAAATCCTCAAAGACCGTTCAAGTATATAGAAATTTATTTGAAGGTATGTCACCGGAGAAAATGGGAGATATGTTGCAGATGCTCTCAAAGCCCGCCAAAGTTATATTTTCTTCCCCCTTAGCAGAGAGCCAAGAATATCGGTCACAAAGAAAGAAAATCCACAAAGCAAAATATTAGTTCACTTGCTCGGCTGAGCATCTTTAGTTTTTGCCACTCCCAAAATACCCGTACAAAAAGTACTCACATCCAATAGCAAATTATTCCTAAGTCTTTATTCTTCAGGGGTTAGGTTTGTACGGAATCCGTATTTTCCAAAATACCACTATAAGTGTCAGGCGTACATTTGTTTTATCAGGCAGGCAAATCCAATGAGGTTAAAAGAAATGAAGAAATATCAAACCCAGTCACTCTACGAAGCAAGTTTCCTTCTCTGTAAGAATTTCCCGATTGTTTCAAAGGATACAAACGGCCAGAAAACGACACTCGCTTTTCAAGATTCCCCGGAGCTTCGTCAATCTGTGTTTGATTTTTACAATGGAGTAGGGGCGGCCTCCGCAAAATCCCTTTTTGATTTTTACCGATCACTAAAAGACATGGTTTTTCAAAGATGAGGAGAAAGGAAATTTCAGATGGAACCGAAACAGATTCAAGACGCACAACATATTTCGCCTAATTCGCTTAATTCGCAAGACGATAACTGGCCTAAGCTTCTTTCAGATGAAGCATATCATGGTTTAGCGGGTGATATTGTGCGAGCTATTGAACCCCACACCGAAGCAGATTCAGCGGCGTTGTTAATTCAATTCCTAGTTGCTTATGGAAACTTGATTGGAGCAGGCCCGCATTTTTTTGCTGAAGATGAGCGCCATACTTTTAAGTTATTTGCTGTGTTAATCGGTCAGACAAGCAAAGGCCGCAAGGGGTCTTCTTGGGCGAGGACGCGAAAACCTTTTGAAGATATCGATCCACAATGGAGCAAAGATCACATAGTTTCGGGGCTCTCAAGCGGAGAAGGGCTTATATGGGAAGTGCGGGATGATACCGCACAAGAAGCCGGGGTTCAGGATAAACGGTTATTAGTTGTAGAAAGTGAATTCGCTTCAGTCCTGAAGATGATGGCGCGGGAGGGAAACACGCTCTCCCCAGTTATCCGGCAAGCATGGGATCACGGAAATCTTCGATCTTTAACCAAGAATAGTCCGGCAAGGGCTACGAATGCTCACATTTCAATTATTGGGCATATAACCCAGGATGAACTTCGCCGTTATCTTGATCGGACTGAAACCGGAAACGGATTCGCAAATCGATTTCTTTGGGTATGTGTCTGCCGTTCCAAGATGTTACCGGAAGGCGGAAGAATTCAAGAGGTTGACTTCGCGCCATTGATTGAACGTCTGCAAGCCTCCGTTTCATTTGCCTGCACTGTAAGCGAGATTAAGCGGGATAATAACGCTCGCGAAATCTGGATAGCTCACTATCCATCATTATCGGAGGGGAAACCGGGCCTTTATGGTGCGCTCGTGGCCAGAGGTGAAGCTCAGGTCATGCGAATGGCATCTATCTTCGCGCTTCTCGATTGTTCCTCCGAAATAAATTGTCGCCATTTGTTTGCCGCCTTCGAAATTTGGCGGTATGTAGAGGATTCTGTCCGGTGTATATTCGGCAACGCTCTTGGCGATCCCGTCGCAGATACTATTCTTTCAAGCCTTCGCTTATTACCGGATGATGCTTACCTAACCAGAACCGCCATAAATAACCTATTTGGTCGTCATAAAACGGAAGGCGAAATCTCAACGGCTTTGAATCTTCTGGGGAAAAATAATCTGGCGAGTCGCTTTCTAATCGAAACCGCGGGCCGACCAGCAGAAGCATGGCAGGCGTTGCGAAATAAGCGAAATTAGCGAAAAATCTTTATGACAGCCTGATCGCCTTGGAAACGATCCGAATATGCGACGAAAAAAACTCACTCTTAAGCAGACCAAGTTTGTCGGGCAATATCTGAAAGACGGCAATGCTACAAAGGCGGTTAGGGAGGCATACCCGAACATTAAAACCGATGAAGCCCGGCGGGTAATGGGGCATAAATTGGTCACAAACGTTAACGTTCAAGCTCATATTCAAGAGATTATGGACAGGGAAGGGCTTACTCCTGATTTGGTTATCCGGGAGTTGAAGTCTCTGGTCACGGACGAGGACAAAGGCATCAAGACCAAGGCGATTCGCATAGCTTGTGAAGTCATGGGCTTGGTAGGTTCCGGCGGCATTTATCAGCAGATCAATTTCAACGATAACCAGCCCCACTCTAGCCCTATAAGCACCGAGGGAAAGACAACGGAAGAACTCTGGGACATGACGCGAAGGTTCTGTGGAGACTAACTCGCCTATTCAAAAACGGCTGATAGATATTACCGGAGTTGCGGAACGGCTTGGGGTTCGACCAAAAACGATTTATGCCTGGGTGCATATGCGGCAGATTCCCTATGTTAAGATGGGGAGGCTTGTAAAATTTGACGTTGCCGATATTGATACGTGGGTGCAATCCCGAAAAGTAAAGACGATAGAAGTATAGATTGACAATGTTTAACAAGGTTGATAAAATCCCTCCGTTATGGAAAAACGCTATTATCTTGATGAGGTCGTTAAAATCCTGAGTATTCCCAGAAGCACCTATTATAATTGGGAGCGTGCGGGCAAAATTCCCGAACCCAAGAGAGACCCAATGAGTAAATACCGTTATTGGACGGAAGCAGACCTTAAGAAGCTCAAGAAGATTACCGGGAGGGGTTGACCATGAAAGGGCGTACGTATCAAAAAATTAAAGGCAGTAACGCTTGGTACATTGATTTCTTCCATAATGGACGCCGGGTTCGTGAAATGGTTGCGCCTAACAAGAAACTTGCCGAGGCCATTTTAAACAAGCGGCTTGCCGATATTGCTGAGAACAAACACCTAGACGTTAAGAAAGAGCAAAAGATCAAGTTTAAAGACGTTGCCCATACCTATATGGAGACTCACTCTAAGCCGCTCAAGAGATCATGGCCTACGGATGAGAATTGCCTTAAAGCCCTCAACCCTGTGTTTGGCGAGAAATATCTTTACGAAATCACGCCCAAGATGATCGAAGAATATAAAATTGCGCGAAGTAAGGTCGTATCAAGTATCAAGAAAAAGCAAATCTGTGTTGCCACAGTCAATAAAGAGTTATCAACTCTTCGCGCTATTTGGAATAAGGCTATTCATTGGGAAATGATCGACCGCAACCCGATGGACAAGGTGAAACTCTATAAAGAAAATAATCAAAGGCTACGGTTCCTTGAGAAAGAAGAAATTGAAAAGCTCCTTAAACATTCATCCCATCAACTCAGAGCAATTATCCTTGTCGCTCTTCATACCGGAATGCGCAAGGGTGAGATTCAAAACCTCAAATGGAGTGATTTGAATTATCAGCAATCCTTTATCAAATTGAATTTGACTAAAAATGGTGAAATTCGATATGTGCCTTTGAATAAGGTAGTCAAAGAAGTATTCTTATCGACGACCAAGCACCCGGAAAGCGCCTATATCTTTTGTGATTCAAACGGACAGCCTTTCAACTTCCGCAAAGCGTTTGAGACAGCCCTAGGAAAGACAGGGATTCAAGACTTCCGATTCCATGACCTGCGCCATACCTTCGCAAGCCATATGCGCATGGCAGGGGTTGATTTGCACACGATTGGTGAGCTTTTAGGGCATAAATCGCTTGAAATGACCAAGCGCTATGCCCATCTTTCACCAGACGCCAAAATCCGTGCGGTTGAAGTACTTAGCAATAAAATTGGCACCGTATTGGCACCCAAGCAAGTTTCGCGCGAAGAAGAAAATTTACAGGAAGCTGTAACTCAAGTAGAATCAGCCCGTTAAAACTCGTGTCCCCATAGCTCAATTGGATAGAGCACTTCCGTCCTAAGGAAGGGGTTCCCTGTTCGACTCAGGGTGGGGACAGTTTGTCGCACTCTCGCTTGACAGGGCTAAGTGGTTATGCTAATTTGACTTAAATCCTTTTATGAATCCTAGAAATTCTTCCATTTTTCTTCCTTTTTTCTCCTTGTTGATTTTATTCGGCACGGGGGGTCCGGCCTTTGCGCAGGAAAGCCCGGCCGGGGCGCCTGAATCTCCCGCCTCCTTTGAAAAAGTCAAACAACAATGGGAAATCGAGCGCGTTGCACAGACCAAAATGCTCGATGATAAAGAAGCACAGCTTGAGCAAATCAAACAGGAGCTTCTTGCCAAAATCCAGCAATTCGAAAAAGAGAAAGAAACCAAAGCCCCGGCTTCTGATGCGGGAGGGGATGCTGCGACCCAGGCTGCTCTGGAAAACGAACGGGCCCGCGCAGAGGCATTGAAAGAGCAATTGGAAGAGCAAAAAAAGCAGTTTGCAAAGCTTCAGGCCGCCGGCCCGGAACAAATTCTGGATCAAAAAGCCAAGCTCCAGGAGCAAACCCTCAATTCCAGGATCGAAGAAAAAGATAAAATTATTGTGGAATTGCGCCAGTCCGCTCTGAAACTCCAGAAAATGCTTACCGAAAAAGAAAGCCAGCGCACGGAAGAAATAAAAAGCCGGGGCGAGGCCTTGATTCAAAAGGAACGCGAACTTCAAAAGAAGGAGCTGGAGCTTTCCCGGAAAGGCGAAGAAACCAAAAACGAAACGGTCACGGATCAAATCCTTGGCCAGAAGGAAAAAGAGCTTTCTTACCGCGAACATGCTCTTGTGAAATGGGAGACGGACCTCAAACAAAAACTGGAGTCGGCCGGAAAGCTGCAGCTTGATCTGGACAAAAAAAACAAGCTGCTGGACCAGCGCCACCAGGAACTTGAGGACCAGCGAAGCGCATTCGAAAAAAAGAGGAAAGAGATGGAAATTGAGGAGTTGAGGCTTTCCCGCCGGCCCCCTCCCGGGGATTTAGCCGCTGCGCCTGACCGGCAAGAAAGCCAGGCCCCGGAAAAACTCGCGGAAATTGCAAGGAAACAGGCGGAGTTGGAAAAGAAGCTTCAAATCATTCAAGAGAAGGAAAAGGAAGTCTCTTCGAAGAACGAGGAATTGGTCCGGAGAGAAGAGAGCTTGAAAGCCAAAGAGCAAACGCTTGCGCAACAAGGCCAGGCCAATGTGCCGAAGCAAGATTCATCTGAAATTTCAAAACAGCAAGCCGCTCTGGATGAGAAGCAAAAGGCCTTGAGTGAAAAAGAAGCCCTTCTTGTAAGCAAGGAAACCGAAATCCAGAAAAATACGGAGATCCTGCAAAACAAGGA
>CAYGIT010000083.1:0-12138 GCA_964349955.1 uncultured bacterium | reverse complement strand
TGAGCCGGCATGCCCAGGTGCATATTTATAAGGGAAGACACTTCAACAATATTCCTATTAAAAAATATTTAAAAATATTTGTTCAAATGTCCGGGTTGTTAGTCCGAAAAACCCCATTTTGGCCCAATACTCTGAGAGAACTATAAAATCAAACGACCAGTCTTAAACCTGGTGCTACTCATTACGGCCTTAAAGCCATAGACAGAGAAAAGGAGAACTACGATGAAAAGAGAACTGGACATCAGAGGACGTGGAATTTCTGTGAACGTGAAGAGCGCTTCCAGAAGTTTTTTAGCAAGGTTGAGAGCGTTATTCGGTGCAGGCGTCAGTCTAGGTTTTGTGCTTTTTGTGGCCATAACCTCTGCCGCAACGATGAACCGGGGTTCCAATTTTGCATGGGCTTCCTGGCAACAGATGTGGGATGAAGAAACGCCAAAGCAGTCTCGGGAGATTTTGCTTCCTGAACTGCCAAGTACCCGGAAGGCTCAGCCCTTTCGTCCGCAGGTCACGGTGCAGAAACCGATTGTGACAATGCAAAAGCCTGTGGATGATTACCGAAATGCGCAAGAACGGCGCTTGCTTTTGAGTGATCTTTGGAGCCGGTTTAACCAGACATTGAACACGGCCCGGAGTTTCTCACGGTAATCTGCTAAAGGGTGTAAAGGGGGAAGATGAAAATCTTCCCCCTTCGCGGCAGGCATCGTTCCTCCTTCTCGCTAGGCTAAGTCCGCCTTCAAGGAGGAACAAATGGATCAACCGCAAGACAACGAAAGTCCCGCAATTGAAGATTCTGAAGATGTATCAAAGACTATCAAGCCGATTGAGCTCACAGATCGAGACATAGCAGTTTTTAAGCTAATCCATGAACACCGATATTTGGCATACGGTCAAATACGGGAAGCGTTCTGGAAGGACCGTTCAGAGCCGGCGAAAGCCTGTTACCGGCGGATTGAGCGGTTGATCAATTCAGGGTATCTGAGAAAAGACTATTCCGGTCGAAAGAGTTTGAACATTTATTTCGCGACCGAGCAATCAGTAGCCATCCTGAAAGAACGCAATCTCGACTCTGACATTCGACTTTACGAACCTACCCCGCATTTTGATTGTTCCATAGACCATGATTTGAAAGTTGCAAGTGTAAGGATTTTGTTCCGGCAGTTTGGACTGGGCACATGGATCTCAGAAAGAGTCCTGCGAGATCGCGACAAACTTTTTCGAATCCCGGATGGCGTTTTAATCATCCGCGGAAAGAAAATCGCGATTGAGTTTGAGAATCACCTGACCAAGAGCATGAAGCGGTATCAGGAGGTTTTGAATTATTACAGCGACCACAATACCTATCTGCTGCTCCTCATGATAATTGACGGTGACACCAAAGACTGGCTTGTGAGCGGCATGAAATACAATGCCAAGAAGATCTGGATGATCACGTATCAGGATCTGATGAATGATAAAGGAGAAGCGCTTTTTGAAAATAAGCGGGCAAGTTTCGAGCTGAGCCGTCTCTTCTGAGGTTTCTATGCAAAAACCTCCGGTAAAAAAAGAGCCGCTCATTGTCCGTGCCATCGGCGGGATTTTTGTTGGAATTCCCTTTGGACTTGCAAAGAGCATTCTGACTTACCTGACAGGACAAAAGAAACCCTGGCTAGAAAAAACAGTCCTTGGCACCTTGGGCTTCTTTTCGCTCTTTTGCATTGTGAAGCTTGGACCTCTTTTTGATTTGCTCGATCTGCTCTTTCAAAGTAAGGCGGTTGATCCGGCCTGGGAATCGGGCGTTAAGTTCAGTTTCTTCTTTCTCATCTACCTCGCCATCACGCTGCCTGTCTTTTTGTGTTTTGCCTACCTCAATCAAGAAGCAAGACTATTTAAGCAGGATGGGGTCAAACGAGATCCGTCTTCTGAAAAGATGAGAGCCTTCAGGCTCAAATCGAATTTTCACAATGTCTATTTGGGGTATGGCCTTAATCAGGACAAACCTCTTTACCTCACCAATGACCAGCGCTTGATGCACTGTGAGGTTGTTGGAAGTACCGGAACCGGCAAAACAGAGTCAGTGCTTCTTCCAATGCTCGCCCATGATATTGCGCACGGAAAAGGCGCAATCATTATTGATGGGAAAGGGGACTTAGAGCTTAGAAATAAGATCCGCTATATCGTTCGCAAACAGAAGCGCGAAGATGACTTTTACTTCTTTTCGCTAAGCCACCCTAAAAAATCAAATACCTATAACCCACTTTACCGGGGGAATCCGACCGAATTAAAAGACAAGCTTGTCAATAGCATGGCTTGGAGTGACGAGTTCTACCGCCGCATGGCGGAACAGGCTGCGCTCACGCTCCTCAATGCCATTGCCTCTACGGGCCGGACAACCCGGTTCCGGGAGCTTCATGGTTACTTGACGGACCTGAATGTCCTCAAAAAACTTCATGATGAAACAACGAGTCCGGTCCTTAGAGATGATATTGCGAAAATGGTCAATAGCTTCAGGGACAATCAGAAGTTCCTGGCCGGATTGATGTCTGATCTTTTCCTTACATCAAGGAGTGAATTCTCAGATCTTCTTGATACGGATAAGCCCCAAATCGATCTTCTTTCGTTATATGAAAAGAACCAGATCTGCTATTTCGCATTGGATCTTCAAAAGTACGCGGACACATCAAGACGCCTTGGCAGAATGATCATCCAGGATATCAGGTCGGTTTCGAGCCATATCGTGTCGCACGTCACAGGTTACAACCGTCATTTCTTTCCTGTTTTCATTGATGATGCATCGAGTTTTTTAGAGCTTAATTTTATAGATTTCTTGAATAAGTGTCGCGCAAGCGGATATGGAGTCACGATTCTGCACCAGTCTTTAGGGGATCTTGTTTACCGGGGAATGCCTAATTTTCAGCAACAAATTATCGAGAACACCAATATCAAGATCATTCTCCGCCAGGATGATCCATTATCCGTTGAGAAGTTTGTAAAAATAGCGGGGACGCGCCGGACCATGATCTCCACCTATCAAACTGAAGAGAAAATACTTGGGAAAGGTCTGACTGGCGCTGGGTCCATCCGTGAAGGTCAGACATTCCGTATTGAGCCGGACCTTATCCGCGGCCTCAAGAGGGGTGAGGCTGCCTTGATCTGGAAAAATCCGACCCTGCTTACAGAACATATCAAGCTCGACTTCTTTGGGTATTCCAGTTACCCGGAAGAGTTTGCGCCGAAGAAAGGCGAAAAAAGAGCCTCAAAAGCCGAGAAAAAGAAGGAGGAGCCTGAAGAAAAAGACCAGGTGCTTGATGAGATTGATAATCCGCTTGAAATCATCAATGACCTTGAGAATGAGAAGTAATTTGCATCAACATTTTCAATAACGCTTCATAACGTACCTACCATAATCAACACGAGGGGAAAGTTCTCGGGCTGCGGCCCGGGCGCTTTCCCCTTTTTTCATTTTTGGCCCATCAACAAAGGAGGTGGTCTCGGCAAACAAAAGCAGTTCAGCAGTGAAGTTTTAACAAATCAAAATCAAAATTCAAAAGGAGAAAGACAATGAAAAACAACAAAGAAAACGACAAGAACCAGAACAAAATCATCAAGGACGTCACCCGGTTTGAGAACGACATTTACCGTGTCTGTTCGTGGACCGGCAAGGACGGCGGGTCCTTTTTGGATCTTCACGTGTATTACAAGAAAGACGGGAAGTTCAAAAAGACCCAGGAAGGGATGAACATCCGGGCAGAGTTTCGCCAGGATGTCGCGGCCGCGCTTGTGACGGCGAAGCATGCGCCTGAACTTCCGGTGCCGGCAGAAGGAAAGAACTTCGAAACGGTTCTTGTGACCACCGTTGCCATATCCGAAACCGAGCAATACCAGGTTTCGAAGGTGCGTGGTTCGAAGAACAGTTCCGTCCGGATCTGCTATGCCTTCAAAGGAGAGGAAGGAAACTTCATTCCGAGTGGCAAGAAAGCCCTGTCCATTCTGGAACCCTCCGTTGATGGTGTGGTCGAAGCTCTGCGGAGCCCGGAAGCTGAGCCCGCGCAGGCTGCGACGCAAGCCGCGTAATCTGCGACTCAGCAGCAATACAAGGGAGAGGTGGTCTAAAAAGCCGCCTCTCCCTTTTTCTTTTAAAGGAGGTGATTTCTGTGCGGCTGATTATTCGCAAGCAAGATGAAATAAAACATTCTCATCTGATCAAACGCTTTAAACGTCACGGCTGGGAAGTAGTGGTGAAGTAAATGAATTTCAAGAGATAGGCGGGAAGATCCGGTTTTTCTTCCCGCCTATTTGTTTTCAGAAAAGGGGTGAACCGTGGCGCGTTGTGTTGAGTGCAAGAAGAAAATCAAAAGAAATGCCTATCAGTTTTCTATCGTAAGACGCATGAGATCGGCCAATGCTTTTAAACCTGTATTTTTCTGGTGCAAAGACCTGACCGTATTTTTGTGTCATGCGTGCGGAAAAAAGCCGGTTCGGATGGAAGGGCTGCTTGATCCGGAAGAAAGAAAGCAAGCCCTGAAACACGCTCAACTTCGTGATTGGTAGCAAAGGAGGTCTTTGAAATGCTCTCGAGAGAAGAGTTGCTTGAAACCGTGAACGAGTTAAACAGCCAGAATGCCGGTTGCCAAGTTGGTTATATCAGCGGCTACCGGGATCAGTGGTTTATTGGAGGCCACATTAATAAGTACAACCCGGAGCGTCAAGAATTACAACTCCACTTCTGCCAAGGTAGAAATGTGGGCCGGATCAATTTCAATGGCGGTTACACGGTGATTTTGGATGTAACGGGTTGTAGGAATCGTGAAGAAGTTTTCAGAGAATTTGAACTGCTTGATCATCACAAACGCCGCGCGAAAGAGGAAGAGGCAGAGAGGCAAGCCAGACTTGAGGCAAGGTGCCGCCATTGTATCAATTACCTCGGGCGGCTTGCTCGCAATTGCGCACCTTCACCTTCTTGTGGTTACAAGCGCGTTCGGAAACGAAAAGGAGGAACAAAAAAAATGGATGAAGACATGGTCGAAACTATTTTCAAACCTGAATCCGAACCAAAAGAACTTTGTTTCTAATGAATAAACGGAGAGGGCGTCCCGGAGGCGGGCGGCCTCTCCGATTTTAAATCGTTTCATAATCTGAAAAAGGAGATGCAGATATGTCACTCGACTATCGTTTTGGGGAAATCAAAAATTTTAAAAGGATATGCTTTCAAAAGGGAAAGATGAACCCATTAAGCCACGCTCTCGTCTTTGCAACAATTGCGATAGGCATCAACGAGATTACGAAAAGAAATTGGATAAAGGTTTACGCCAGGCTGCACTTATGGGAGCTGGTTCATGGGGCTTATTTATCGAAAAATGGCACACCGATCCTGATAAGCGCTGGAGAAGTAAAAATGCATATCGGTTTATCTACCAACGCAAGCACATTAAGCGAAACAAGGTTTTTAAGAAATTTCTCAACAAAGTTGCAAGATATTGAAGAGGGCATTCAGGCAAACAGAATGGAGAAGACATGACATTTAAACGACTAACAAAAAAGATCAATCACAAGACCGCTTATATTTTCACACCGCGGCAGCAGGAAACCGGCGTGCGTGTCACTTTATGGATAGAGGAATGTTCTTCGCCTCGCGGAAGAATCGCACGGTTTAGCGTTACGGACGCAATGACCGGGAAAAAATATAAAGCACGAACAGCCGGTTGCGGATTACCTCGTTGCATTTGTGACGCCGTGATTTATGGATACGAAACAAAGAAAGGAAAGGATGAAAAATGAAGTACTACGTATCGGTCCTTGATGGGTCGCGATTCGGACTTTTGCTTGGTCCTTTCCATCTCCGCGAAGAAGCTGAAAGCCATGTGGACGTTGTCCGTCAAAAAGCGTTCAAATTAAACGAACGCTCTTGGTTTTATGCTTTCGGGACTTGCGGAATAAAAGACTATGACAAGCCCGGAAAACTAAATCAGTTCTTCCCGGATCTGATCCCATCAATCTGCAAATAAGCCAAGTATTAGTACCTGCCTAAGCACTCGCTCTTTAGTTTTAAAGGTTCAATTAGCTGATCGAATGACAAATCAATCCAAGGAGAAACCATGAAAATTACAGAGAGGGAACTTGCAACTGTTCTAGCTGCACTCAGGAAATTTCAAGAATCACCGGCAACCGACGCGGAGCATTTTAAAGATGTTCGTCCGCTCACGGCAAATCAAATTGACGAACTCTGCGAGCGCTTGAATTGCAGCATTGTTCCTGCAAAAGGTCAGCATCGGAACAAAAAGGAGTTATTAAAAATCGTCATCCACATCGAGGGAGGAATTGTTCAAAGCGTTTATGCAAACGCCCCAAAAGCTGATACCCAAGTTTTTGACACCGACCCTGAATTCAGTGAATTGAAAAAAGAGAAGCGTAATTTGAAACGGGCCATAAAGGGATTAACCGAAGTGCGTTAAGTAGACACGGTCTGAAAGTCATCTAAACCAGAAAAGGCAGGGGCTCACGCTCCTGCCTTTTTTATTAAAGGAAAGGATCAAATCATGAATGAAAATCTATTGAAACGCTTGCCAAAAGACGCGCAAAACGTAGTCGCCAATGCCTTTAAGCACATGAAAATCGCCGAAGAAGAAATTGAAGCGGCCAAGCAGCGATATCCGGCTAAGGTAACGCAGATCCACAATTCATTCAAACTTCTTTGCCCGCCTGAGACCTTTGCCAACTACACGAGTGAGCTTTACCGTGCCCATGCCAAAGAGCTTCTGCAGCGTATCGCGAGAGGAAAAGACCTTTCGCTTGCGACGCGCGCTGAACTTTGTATTGCTCTTTCGGAGGCGAGTTTTCTTGCGCCGTTAAGGAATGACTTTTACTGCTTCTACAGCCAGTGCTTTCGAGCTGTTTTCCCTAAAAAATACGGAGAAATTTTTAAGGGTTGGCCGTCTCGACCGAGCTTTAAAGGTGCTCTCAAGGAATTGAAACAGAAACTTCAGCGTAAATTTCAATCTAAACGCGGCATTGGTTTGGATGAAAAAAGATCAGATGGATTTAAAAAGAAAGGAAGAAAAAGCCATGTCACTCAGAGTTTGTAAAGCGGAGATATACGGATTAAAAAATGAAAAAGGAAGGCGAGTTCCCGACTACGTCATTATGAACAATTTTGACGGCTGTTTTCTTGATTGGGTTGCGATCAACCGAACGGGCATTAAGGAAATCGACGAGAACCTCGGTTGCGATGGAAGCGTCGTCGTCCACAAACGTTCACACGCAGAAAGAATTATCGAAACATTCAACCGGTGAGGAGAAAACTTCATGGAATATCCGAAGCGCGAAACGCTAGAGACAGAACTTTATGAGGGCTTGAAGGCAACACTTCTTGAATATCACGAGGGCCTTTTTGATGAAGAGAAGGAGCGTCAAGGCGAAGTTCTCGTTAAGAAACTTTACCTTGATCCGCAAGATGCCTGCGTTCCTGATGAATTTATCGGTGACGATCTTCTCTATGCTGTCAAATCAAAGTACTACGGATTTTTCAGTGTTATCCGGGACAAGGTACAGGCGGATTATTTAGAAAAAAAGAAAATCCATTATCCGTCGATCTCCATTTTCATTGACCCTTCCTATGAAGATGTGACGAACGTCGTTGTCACATTTCAAAATGCCGTGCTGTGTGAATACGGGGCAAAAGCCTGGAACTTTGCATGGCCGTCACTCCCCGAACTGCAAAAAGAGATGGCGGATCTCTTTTATCAAATAAGAGACCGGCTAAACCAGTACTTCGTCGAAGGAACTCGTTACAAAAAAGAACAGTAATCAAAACCCATTCAATCGGAGGCTAGAGCCATGAAAAGAATTTACACAAAACTTAAAGAAGGTATTCATGTATTAACCGACCCCGGAGATCTGACGGACCTTAAACTCGACTCTTGCGTGGTAGCGAGAAGAAAGGGACAAGTTTACATCCGTTCTCTTGAGAGTTTGCAAACAAAGAAAGTTGAGGAAAGCCGCAATTCGAGGTACTCGGACCCGGTCTTCGAATTCTACGGTGAGAAAACGGAAAAATTTCTGGTCATTAATGGCGAGCGCAGAAACTCGAAATTCTGCGATCTTTGCAAAGACCGTTTGAACGGAATCACAGGCAATTGTTTTAACCATAACATTAAGCCTGGTGGTTGTTCCTTTGATCCCGCAAAGGTCCCGGGACAGTTCAAAATATCTTTGGATGGCTGGCAATATCTTCGGCCATCAAGGGTGAATGCACGCTCACCTTTTAGAGAGCCGTGGAGCACAGAATATATCAGTCTGACCAGCAAAGTGATTAACCGGAATAAACGGGCGATCGCCATTCGCGGTGATTTTTGGAATCAGCTACATAAAAAACAGGAGAAGTATTGTTCGCGCTGCATTTTTGAAGGGCGGTGTTTTATGAATAGTGTGAAGATCGCTGAGCACTGCATGGTGACAGAGGAGAAAACGCAAAAGATCTGCCTTCAAAAAATACAAAAAAGGTTCGGAAGTGTTGAGGAATTTCTGAACCGGCTGGCTTATGCCGGAAAGGAGGTCGTCTTTCGACCTGCGGGAGAAAAGCGAAAGACCAGGTGGCTGATTGTAAAGCCGGTAGGACGCAACAAATACTTAATTCGGAAAAGCTATAAGTCTTCAAAAATCGTAATGGTTTCAAGGAAGAGAGTTGAAAGGTACGTTATTCCTGAAGCTTTGCCTTGGAGCGAGCGGGAGAAGGTCGCCACTCTTGCCTGGTACTTTTTCGAGAAATATTGCGCGAGAAATCAGGATGCTTACAGGGGATATCGCGGCCGGACTATTCGGATTCGGTATGTCGTTCCCATCCCGACAGGTATTGAGGTGAGTTATTTCCCCTATGGCTGGGGGAGCCCGGGACCTAGCTCCAAAAGATTCCATTCGTTCAATGACATTCTGAAGTTTGAGCGTTAATTTCCATATTTTTCAGAGAGGAGTTCCAAAATGGAGAAAGTCTATACGCAGACAAATGGGACCTACGTTTTCCCGGATCCCGAAGCTCTCAAAGTCTTAAAGCCGGATTCTTGTACGGTCAGAAAGGTTGACGAGAAGATCTGTTTAATCCCTTTAGAAGATTTAAAGGGGAAGCAGGTTGAAGACGGAGACCGGCATGGGTATTCGCCGGTCTGGGGTTATCAAAATGATAAAAATGAACCCTACATTTTGATGAATGGGCAGAAAGCGGATACAAAATACTGCAACTTCTGCAAGGACCGGCTGAACGGAATCACAGGCAATTGCTTTAATCGAACGATTAAGCCGAACGGCTGTTCGTTTAACCCTGTTGATGACCTTAAGCCCTTTGAGATTTCAATGGACGGATGGAAAAAACTTCGGGCGATCGATCTGAATAAGGACACACCATTTTACAAGCCCCGTCCTTGTTCGGTTGATTTTAATCCAAAGACCATTAAAACGAACAAAAAAATCCGGTTGATTGCCAGGCATTTGCCGGAGTATCAGGAAAAAAAGGTGGAGAAGTATTGTTCCCGCTGCGTCTACCAAGGCACTTGCAATTTGAACAGCTCTAAAGTGGCAGAACACTGCATGGTGACAGAGGAAAAAATCATCAAACAATGCCTGCATTTGATAAGAAGGCGGTATGGAAGCGTGGATGAATATTTAGATCTACTTGCCTACTCAGGCGGCAAGTTTATTTATAAGCCTCCCAGTCATGTTCGGGAATCAGAGTGGCGAGTGTCACAGCCATTTAGCAAGAAGCAGTTTGAGATTATGACACCCTTTAATTGTTACAGCGAATTAAAGGTACAAAGAAAACTCGTTGAAGATCTTGTGACGCCGATCGCGGTGCCTGAGAAGAACCGGGAAAAGATCGCGGCGCTCGCGTGGTACTACCTGGACCGCTACCATTTCCATCGTCTTTGGATTTCACTCAAAGCAGAAGGAATTAAAGCGACACACCATACACGCGGCGCTAATCGCTCATTTCGAGCGGAGATTTTTACTTCCTTCAACGAAATCCACTATTTCTTCAATCGTTAGTCGTTCGGCCCACCGCTTTAACTTCTAAACCGAAATTACAAACCACAAAAAAACAAAGGAGAAAACTGTCCATGAATACCACTGATTTAGTGAAAGTTCTCAAGCAATGTTTCAAAGCTAATGTAACACCTCTTATTTGGGGGCAGCACGGCATCGGGAAAAGTCAGATTGTTCAAGAGCTTGCAACTGAAATGAAGTACGAATGCGTCGATTTGCGGCTTGGCCAGATGGAGGTTGGGGACCTGATCGGCCTTCCTTCAAAGGAAGACGGCAGGACCGTTTGGCTCAAGCCGTGCTGGTTTCCCAAGGAAGGAAGCGTTGGAATTCTTTTTCTCGACGAACTGAATCGAGCGCGACTTGATGTGCTTCAAGCGATTTTTCAGCTTGTTCTTGAAAGAAGACTTCATACCCATCGTCTGCCTGAAGGCTGGAAAATTGTCTGCGCCTCCAATCCATCGGGCAGTGATTATTTTGTGAATGAGCTTGATCCGGCCCTCCTTGATCGGTTCCTTCATATCCAATTCAGGCCGGAGCCGAATGAGTGGCTCGGATGGGGAAAGGATACGGGCAAAATCCGGGAAGACATCCTGAACTTAATTGCGCGTTATAACCATCTTCTCGGCAATCCATCAAGCGATCTTCCGCTTGAAGTTCTTCCTTCGCCAAGATCTTGGGAGATGCTCTCGAGGATACTGAACGGACTTGAAGACCGGCTTTGGCTGCAATGCGCCATGGGCCTTGTCGGGAAAGAGGCTGGCATCGCATTTATTGAAAGCCTGAAAAAAGACCAGGAGGTGCCCATCAAAGCTGAGGAAATCCTTTCGGATTATGCAAAGGTCAAGAGTCGGGTAAAAAAATATTCAAGCGGGAAAAAGGCGCGGCTTGATCTCTTGAGAATTACGGGGGATGAGTTTTTAAGGATTTTGGCAAAAGAGGGAAAAGCAAAAGCTCTTTCTGCCCAAGAGAAAACTAACCTTGTGGATTTTCTCGATGATTTACCAGTGGATCTTGCGTTTGCGCTAGTTAAGGAGCTCGTGAAAATTCCTGAAGTGAACACACTACTTCACCAACAGGAGAAGTTCACGGAGAAACTCGCGCAAGCGGCTCAAGCAGCTTAAGAGCTTTTTTCTCGGGGGATGCTGACGCGGGGAGGACTTCGGTCCTCCTCGCGTTTTTTCTGTCTAAACGCATCATCAGGAGGTGAGACATCAATGGGCTATTGCACTGATTTCACAGGGAGTATTGATCTTCCCGGACTAACTGAGAAAGACGCAAAACGGCTTGGGAATATTTTGCGTACACGCTTTCGGGATTCCTCAGATGAGATTCGGATCGAAAAGGATAAGGACGGATACCGTCTCGAAATCTTTGCGAGTTGGAAAAATTATCAGGAAGAATTCCAAAGATTTGTGATGGCGATTGTCCGCGCGTTTCCGAAATGCGCGACGGGATGGATCAATGCGTGTGGTGAAGAGCGGGACGATAACTGGGCACTTGAGATCACGGAAGGAAAAATCATGTTTATAACTTATGAACAGGTCATCAAAGAGAAAACGGTTTACTTTGATGCTAAAGGAGGAAGACATCATGATTGAAGAAATGGTTGTTTCACTCGTACAAACGAAACCGTTTTACGCGCATTTCGTTCAGCAAATGAACCGGATTGAAACCGAGAAGATTTCTACGCTCGGGGTGAATATCAGAGAGCGCATTAACCTCTTTTTTAATCCCCGGTTTCTGGAAAGCCTGCGGTTCGATGAACGGGTTGCATGCTTGGAGCATGAGGTGCTCCATCTTTTGCACCTTCATCTTTTTCGCGGGGATGGAAAGAATCACAGGGTTTTCAATATTGCCTGTGATCTTGCTATCAATACCTATATTGAGAATCTTCCCAAAACGGCTCTTTTGCCAAAACTTTTTGGGTTTGAAGAAGGACAGACTGCGGAGTGGTATTACAAAAAACTGAACGAAAATGCGGAGAAACTGCAGGCCAAGATCGCAAAGGCGGACTCTTCGCTCCTTGACGATCACGGCATGTGGAAAGACTCGAAAGAAGACCCTGAATATCAGCAGGAGTTCTTGAGACGAGCCATCAAAGTTTCGCTCGACGAAACACAGGATTATGGGTCA
>CAYGIT010000082.1:0-12426 GCA_964349955.1 uncultured bacterium | reverse complement strand
TTCGACCACTTTGCGGATGGATTCGGTATGTTTTTTGGGGCAGACCAGAATCGCATCCTCGGTGTCCACCACCACAAGATCATGAACGCCGAAAAGGGCGATCAAACGGCGGCCGGATTTTACGATATTGCCCGAGCTTTCGAGCGCGAGAACGGAGCCATGGCGCGAGTTTCCGGAAGCATCTTTCTCCCACAAGCTTTCGAAGGCCTGCCAACTACCCAGGTCATGCCAGCCGATATCCACCGGAATGGTCAAAATATCGCCTTTTATTTTTTCCATGAGCCCGTAATCAATGGAAATATTGGGCATGGACGGATAAAACCGTTTTAGACGGTTTTGAAAATCCATTTGTGTGATTTTTAAAGCCGTCTTATAGACTTGCGGCATAAAATGCCGCGCGGTTTCGAGCAACCGGTCTGCGCGCCAGACAAACATGCCGCTGTTCCAGAAAAAATTCCCGCTTTTGATGAATTTTTCGGCTTTCGCAAGATCCGGTTTTTCATGAAAACTCTTGAGCCGGAAAAGAGAGCGGGAAAACCTCGGGCCTAATTCTAAATAACCGTATCCGGTATGGGCGAAGCCGGGTTTGATTCCGAAAGTCACGGGCATACCGGTTTCGCCGGCAGCATGAAAAGCGGCAAGGAGCGCCTTCCTGAAAAGCGATTCCCTTTCAATGCGATGATCGGAGGGCAGAATGGCGAGCACGGCATTGGGATCTTTTTTCAGGATAAGCGCGGCGGCAAGCGCGGCACAGGGCGCGGTATTGCGGCCTGCCGGCTCCCCTACAATTTGCGCAGCAGGCATTTTAAGGATTTTTTTGACCTGCGCCACATGATCCGCGTGAGTGATCACAATCTGGCGGGATTTTGGAATGAGCGGTTCAATGCGCCGGGAAGTCTGCTCCAGCAAAGTATGTTTGCCGAAAATGGAAAGAAATTGTTTGGGAAGGTGCGTGCGGCTTTCGGGCCAAAATCGAGTGCCGGAGCCGCCGGCCATCAAAACCGCCCAGAGCATTAGACGGTCTGCCTTAAACGCTTGATCTCATCTTCAACGATTTTCCGGATTTCATCCAGCCGCTTCTGGCTGGTGGCTTCGAAACGCATCACCAGCACAGGCTGGGTGTTGGAAGCACGCACGAGGCCCCAACCGTCCGGAAATTCCACCCGGGCGCCGTCGATATCAATGACTTTGTAGGATTTTTTAAAGCTTTCGACCGCGCGCTTCACGAGGCCGAACTTCAATTCGTCCGGACAATCCACGCGAATTTCGGGAGTAGAATAGGTTTGGGGAACATCGCTCAAAAGCTGGGGAATGGTTTTATTTTCGAGATCGAGAATTTCCAGCATCCGGCAGGCCGCGTAAACGCCGCTGTCAAAACCAAACCAGCGGTGTTTGAAAAACATATGTCCGCTCATTTCGCCGGCCAGAAGCGCGCCCTCCTCTTTCATTTTGGATTTGATGATGGAATGCCCGGTCTTCCACATGATGGCTTTGCCGCCATGGGCGCGGATGTCCTGAAAAAGCAGATGGGAGCATTTGACATCGGCAATAATCGTGGCGCCGGGCGCTTCCTTTAAAATGCTTCGCGAAAAAAGAATCATGAGTTTGTCGCCGGGAATGATATTGCCTTCATGATCGATTACGCCCACGCGGTCGCCGTCGCCATCAAAGGCAAGGCCGATGTCGGCTTTGTTTTTACGCACGGCCTCGATGCAATCGTGAAGATTTTCGGGCTCACTCGGATCGGCGGGATGATTGGGAAAACGGCCGTCGGGTTCGGTGTAAAGCTTGATGACTTTATGTCCTAATTTTTCGATGAGGCTGGGGACAACCAAGCCGGTCATGCCATTGCCGCAATCGATCACGACTTTGAGTTTGCGGTGAAAATGAAAGGCCTTGAAGAGATAATCAAAATAATCCGGAATGATTTCGCGGGAGGTCAATTGGCCCATGCCGGAGTCAAAATCCTGCTGCTGGATCATGGCCTTCAATTGTTGAATTTCGGAACCATATAAACTCGAAGTTCCGATACACATTTTAAGGCCGTTCTGGTCAGGCGGATTGTGGGAGCCGGTAAGCATGATACCGCCATCCATCGATAAATGATGAATTCCAAAATAAAGACAGGGGGTGGTGGTCAGGCCCAGGTCCGTAATATTCAGCCCGGTGGAAAGAATTCCTTTCACGAGGGCCTCGTGAATCCGGGGAGAACTGACCCGGCAGTCGCGCCCCAAAGCTACGGTAATTTTGTTCTTGCGGCGGAGATAAGTACCATAGGCTTTGCCGATATTCAGGACAACCTCATCCGTCAGGTCCCTGTCGGCAACACCGCGGATATCGTATTCACGGAATATTTGAGAAGGAATCATAAAGGCAATTTAAAATTCAAAATGCAAAAATCAAAAATTATTTTATGAGACTCCATCAGATCAGACCTCGTTATTTTTGACTTTTGACTTTTGCATTTTTAATTGATTTTCTGGTGCGAGCGAGAGGACTTGAACCTCCAACCCTTGCGGGACATGATCCTTAGTCATGCGCGTATGCCAATTCCGCCACGCTCGCACGAAAATCGATGATCTGGAGGGGAGATTTTACCAGAAATCTTAAAAAGGTGAGAAAGATTTTGAAGGTCCGGCCTTAAGAATGGCGGGAGGGCCGTTTCCACTCTTTGTCGCCTATCACGTGGACTTTGGTCATATAGCGGGTGCCCGGCAAAGCGTATTTGCCGGATAAAAGCACAACGGGATTCCCCGGCACTAAAAACCCTGCTTTTGTCACCACTTTATCGGCCGCCTGAATCATCCCGTAAGGGGTTTTTCCGTAGCGAATTCTCAAGGGAAAAACTCCCCGAAAAAGATTCAATCTCCGGCTGATCGCATCACTCGGTGTAAGCGCAATGATCATCGCGACAGGCCTGAATTTACAAAGTAAAACCGCGGTTTTCCCCGTCAGCGTAAAAACAATAATGGCTTTTGCTCCCAGGTCTTTGGCCGCATGGCGTGCCGCATGCGTGATGGAACTGATCGCGCGGTCCTCCGGCCGGATTCCTTTTCCGGAAGTTTCGGCGGGAATTTCTCCAATATGTTTTTCCGCATCCAGAATAATTTGAGACATGACCCGGATGACTTCAAGCGGGTACTGGCCGATCGCGGTTTCCCCTGAAAGCATCACCGCATCCGTTCCGTCAAACACCGCATTGGCGACATCGGAGGCTTCGGCGCGCGTAGGCGTCGGCTGATCGATCATGGATTCCAGCATCTGGGTCGCCGTAATCACGGGAAGGTTCCGGCGGTTGGCTTCCGCGATCAATAATTTCTGGATCACGGGAACTTTTTCAACTCCCATTTCGATCCCCAGGTCTCCCCTTGCAACCATAATGCCGTCGGCCACATCCAGGATCGAAGAAAAAGACGTGACGGCCTTCGGCTTTTCGATTTTCGCAATGACCGGAATATTTTTTCCATGTTTTTGGAGCCAGCGTTTGGCCACACGCACATCTTCGGCGCTTCTTACAAATGACAAAGCGATATAATCCACTCCCATCCGGGTCGCGGCCTGAAGATCGCGGAGGTCTTTGGGCCCGAGCGCCGGCAGAGTGACAGGAGCATGGGGAAGGTTAATTCCCTTATTTTCTCCTAAGGTTCCTCCCCGTATCACGCGGCAGAGAACCTCATGGCCTTTGACCTTTTGGACTTCGAGTTCCATCAGGCCATTGTCCAAAAGAATGCTGTCCCCCGCTTTGACCATTTTCGAGAATTCACGGCAGGAAGTGGTAATGCGGCCTTCGAATCCGGGCGAAGAAGAAGCGATAATCGTTACCGGACTTCCCTTTTTCAAATTTAGAGGCTTTCCCTCCTTTAATCTTCCGGTACGCACCCGCGGGCCTTGCAAATCCACAAGAATCGAAACCGGAATTCCCAATTGGGCTCCGGCCTTCCGGACCCGGAGAACCCATTCTTTGAGTCCCGCAGGATCGGTATGGGAAGCATTGATTCTAAACAGGTCAACCCCCGCCCGGATCAACGCTTTTAAAGTTTCATTCTTCGCGCAGGAAGGTCCGACGGTGGCGATAATCTTGGTTTTTTTCATAGGGTAAGGAATGTCCTCATAAGCTGCCGGGTATTTTACACGGTTTAAGGTTTAAAATCGAAGAAGTTTAATTCGGGGAAAAGGTTTCTTTTTTTTCCAGGACAAGCGGCCGGATCACCAGAACATCAAACAGGCGGCGCGTGGCAGTTTCACCCCGGTCCAGGAGCAGTCGGATGAAATGGCGCGAAGCGCGCCGGTAAATCCCGGGGAAAGGCTGCAAGTGCCCCTGAGAATCCTCCGGGCAAACGGCATCATAATCATCCTGCCAAAGTGCCGCCAATTCGCGAAGCAGCGAGGCCTCCGGCAGAGGCTTATCGCAGGTCAAGACACAACTGGCTTGGTGCGTGGAATAGGAAAGCCCGGTATAAAGCCCCACCAGAGGCCCCTTGTTTTCCAAAAAATCATGAAGCACCGCGGCGCCGCGCAGATTGAGATGCTGGAAACTTTCGTTTTGGCTGGAAATAATAAAGGTTTCGCTGAAAATGGAAGCCGTCAACCGTACCAATGCTTCGAGGATGGTTTTATTCCCCGAACTTTTCCCGCCGGCCAGAATCAAAGCCGTCATCGGTACTTTAGAATCAATCAAAGGCGCGCTTTCCATTGCTTTGACAAAACAGTACTGCTTTTTACATTTTTGTCAGAAAAATACTCTTTTTGACGAGTATTGGACTTGAATAGATGTAATGGAGCAATCGCCGTGCCAAGAGATTTGAAATTATTTTTCGGAGAATTTACGTTTTGGAAGCAGAACGCTTAAACGATTTTAAAAAATTTTCGCCAGGCCATGGCACAACCGGACCACACCAGCATCAAGGCTCCAAGCCCGGCTATAAAGGCAAGTCCCTGCCCGAGGATTCCCCCGGCCTGTCCCGTATGCAGCGGCCGGATCCATGCGCGGAGCCTGCGCCCCGAATTCTGATTTGCGTAAGGTGCCCATTGACGGACTTCGGCGGTTTGGGCATCCAGCGTTAATTGCGAACGGGAAAACGAAGGATTAGCGGGCTCCTGAATATAAACCATGACCGGCGCGCCGGGCTTCTTGGGCATGTACATACTGATGGATTTCCATTCGGAGACCTGTTTTTCAGCATTTGCCCATAAGGCATCCAGGCCGGCCTCGGTTTCGCCCGTTTTTTTTTTCCTAAGGATATCGTTTTTAGATTGAACTTGTGACGGCAATTCACTGCCCGTTAATTTGAAAAGCAAATCATTGGCCCAGGGATAAGCCATGACAAGTCCCGTAACCGTTGTGATCAAAAGCAAAGGCCAGCACCAAAAACCAATCGTATTATGCCGGTTCCAGTCGCGCGCATTGCCCCTCAAGCCTGGATTAAAAAAAATCGCGGCCTTGATGGCATTCCCATTGCGCGGCCACCAAAGATAGAATCCGCTTAGCACCATAAATAGAAGCGCGGCGCAACCAGCGCCCGTCACCTGCCCGCCGATTTTCCAGGAACCGAACCCGCGATGCCAATCCTCAATTTGAAGCAGGGTCCGGCTGAGCCACGGCTTGCTTCCAAGAATTTCCCCGGTATAAGGATTTATAAAAATCGAGTCTCCGCGCCCAAGACTCAAAGCCACCGATGCCGCAGGATCCGATTGCGCGGTCATGCCCGCAAGTTTGGCATCCGGCCGGCTTTTGCGCACATGAGCCATGAGGCTTTCAGGGCTTAACTTTGCAGAATGGGTTTCGGGCAATGCGATATTCCGCACCCCGCGCTCGGCAAAAGCCATCATCTGCGGCTCAAAAGCCAGTATCATGCCAGACACCGCCATGCTTAAAATGACCAGGCCAATGCAGATCCCCGCCAGCAAATGAATCCAAAAAATCACTTTGCGAAATTTCACCGTCAAACCTCTCCTGCTTAATCTTCGTTAGATTCCATTTCATGTCAATCCATTTTAAACTCTAAAAAGAAATCTTTACGCCGGCATTCCAGACAAACTGGAGCAGTTGGTGAACGCCGCCCAGGTTTTGGTAAACCGGAAAAAGAATATTCCCGAAAACCGAGACCGAACGGTTTCCCTGAATGGAAATTTCGGGCCCCAGAAGAATGGTGGTTCCCCCGCTGTCCGCCACTTTCACGCGGTGGTGTTTTTGCTTCTGTGCATTTTGGAAAACCGCCACCATCCCGAGCCGGTTCTGGAAATATTGGCTCTTCGGATTGAGGAGATAATCCGCATACAGGTAGCTCGCAAAAAGATTTCCCGCTCGGAAGTCGTGCGCGCCGTTTGTTCGCAGGAAATACAATGCATTTCCATGAAACACGAGCCGAGAAATCCGGGTTTCGAAGGCGGTTCCCATCATCGGGTCCCACGAACCGGAACCGGGCTGGAACTCCGGTTCGAATTTCACGCCAAAATTATTTTTTTCATTGGTCTGCCCGGTCGGCATTTTGAGACCCAGCACCGGCCCGATGAAATCATGTTGCTTTTTCAGGAGCTTGTAAATGCCGCTCAGCTTCAGATCGCCGAACCCTTCGGAACGCTGCCTCTCCCCAAGGTGGGCATGGCTGTCCACTTCAAGTAAATGCCGGACGACATAGGGTATTTCGGCCAGCAGAGAAAAATGGTCCGTGGGATTTGTTCCGAGGACGAAATGATAATACTCCTCCCTCAATTTGCTATGCGAATCATGCCCTTGATGATGGAGTTCGTGGGCAAGGGCGGGATCCCTCTGATGCCAGACCTGCTGCTCGAAATTGAAATCGAAGAAGACCGGATTGTCAGGCCCGGACAATTCCCTGCCGCTTCCGGCGCGGGCAAGCGAACAACCGCAGGAGTCACAGGCCAGGACATTTTTAGAAAACAAAAGAAATAAAACAAGGAAAGTAACAAACAATTTCCGGGATAGCACAAGGCACATCCTTTCTTAAAAAAGAAGGAAATAGAGAGCGCCTCTCAAGGGCGCCACTATTTAATTTTAAAAAATGGGGGAATTAAAAGAAAAGCAGGCTTCGGGGAGGGCGTTCGATTCCCTGCTCTCGGGGCAAAGGCAAAACAGCCGGAGCGGGAATGAAAACAAAACCTGATTGCATCAAACCGGAATAACGGCCCGGCTCAGGTAGAAAAAAATCTTTGGAATATTCCGGGAGAATTGTTTTTGGAACATGGGACGCGCAAGGGGCTTTGGTAAAATTCATTTCTTTAAGAGGAAGGGACCTCTTGGCTTCTCCGACATGGGCGTGGCGCCGGAAAGAGCAATGTGAGCCCTTGGCGGCATGCGAACACATACAAACGGTCTGGCCACAGCATGTCTTGGGATTGGCGGTATTCCGCGCAGGGGGCATATCAAAAGTCTGAAAAGAAAAGACCGCCGTCATCAAAATAACCACCCGATGAAATTTTTTTCTCATGGCTTTAAATTATAACGGAAAACCGCCTGTTTTCCAATTTTTAAAACATCGCAAAAAGCATAAACCGCCATCAAAATCCCGCAAGGCATCATCGGACAAATAAACCGGAACTGCGCATTCATGGCCGCATGAAAAAGGATAAAATAAAAAAAATGAAAAGCCAGCATGCTCAATAAAAATTCCCGGCGAATAAGCGCCAAAATGATTCCGGGAAACATAAAAAAATAAATCATCAGGTTTTGGTTCCGGTAAGGCGGTCCCTCCACATTGATCTTGTACCATAGCCATCCCGCGCGCTTGAAGCAAAGCTTTAAATAACGCCAGGGATAGGTGCGAATAATCTCCAGGGCTTCCCGTTTGAAAATTGCGTCGAGCTGGGCTTCATTCAATCGATTGAAATCATAACCGGCTTTGGCCACTGCTTGCCGGGCGATAGGATCAAATTGTTCCGAAGTGAGTATTTTAAATTCATTGTCGCGGATCACGGCATTGTGGCGAAGCAGGTTATAGCCGCCAAGAGTCGTGGTGAGAATGGGCTTGTGAAAAACCCTTTGATTGCGAATGGCCCAAGGCGCAAGACAAAGAAAAAAAGCGGCAAGAAATGCCGCAAGCTTCAAAATTCGCCGCGAAGAACCGGCTTTGACCAGCCAGGCCGCATACAACAGCGGCAGGTACAAAACAACTGGGCGGCAAAGGCAGGCCAGCCCCAGTAATCCCCCGGCGGCAAAAGCCGGTGAAATTTTTTCTGTTTCTGTGCTGCGGATCACTGCCAAAAAATATCCCAGCAAAAGAAAAGTAAACAAACTTTCCGAAGCCGCGGCATAGGCAGTCGAAATAAACATTTCGGGCAGATAGAAGCAGTATAAAAAAGCGGCCCCCAAAGCCATTTTTCCGGATTTGAAAATTTTTCGGGCAAGTCCATAAAGCATGACCGCGCTGAGGGAAGAAAGAAGCCAGGAACAGAGGAACAACGGGTAAAAATAATTCCCTTTAAAAATCAAAAGCATTACGGCGAGGACAAGGACAGGAACGGGACCGCGTGCGGCGGTGGGCTGCAAATGATCCGTGGGAAAATACGTCAAAAGGGATTTTTCGGAATACCCTCCTCCGGAAACCCAATTTTGAGCAATATCAAGCCATCCGTTAATGTGGATTTCATGCGCACTCCATATTGTGGGGTGCTGCATTTTAACCACAAGATAGAAGATCAGCCGGGCAAAAAAGGCAATAAAAAGAATAAAAAGGGTGGAAACCCCTTCCCTTTGGGGCCCCCATTTGATTTTTTCCGATTCGTCGGGTACCTTTTGGATAAACAATGACATTGGGTGTTTTTTACAACCGCTTCAAGCTAAAAAGAGATTAAAGATCATGCCGTTTCCAGTCCTTCATGCATTTGCCGGGTATTCTATTTATACCCTTTCAAAAAACAAGCAAGAACGAAATTGGAAACTCGCCTTCTATTGCATCTTTCTCGCGAATGCCGCTGACCTTGATTATATCCCCGGCATCATCATCGGGAAGGCCGGGCATTTTCATCATGGTATCACGCACAGTTTTGGAGTTGCTCTCCTTGTGGGCCTGTTGGCTGCTTTGGGGGCCGGGCTATGGAAAAAGCGCAGCGCCATGAAAAGTTTTCTGATTTCATTCTCCGCTTATGCCTCGCACATTATTCTGGATCTTTCGAATGGGCATTGCAAAGGCATGCCTCTTTTCTGGCCTTTGTCTTCCCGTCACTACACCACTCATTTCAAAATTGATTACCTGGAGGGAGCCAAAAGCGTAGAAAATGCGGACCTGGCGGGATTCATCCATCATCTTACCAGCGGGGTATGCATCAAGCGTTTTGTCCTTGAAGTTATTTTTGTCAGCTCTGTATGGCTTCTTATTTTTATCCGGAACGAATTAAAGAAAAGCAAGGTTGTGCCTCATCCCTTCCTGAATGTCCTGCAAGGCAAACCCATTTCCAATAAATAGTTTTACTTTTTTCCGGAAGTTCAGGCAACCGGCTGAAGGGATTTCCGGCGCCGACGGGAAAATCTCGCGGAGAGGGACTCCATGAATTGAATCAGCCCGGGAAGGACCACAACCGAGGTCAGGAAGATGCTGGTGAACCCGAAAAATCCTAAAATGCCCATCGAGGCCATGCCGGTATGATGTGCCCAGATCAGGCTTGCGAAAGCCGCAATGGCGGTCAAAGAGGCTAGGATCACGCCTTTTCCGGTATTCCAGAGGGCGCCTAAAAAATTTCCGCGCCGTTTCTCTTTGTAACAGGTAAAAATATAAATTCCGTTGTCGATGCCCGCCCCCAGCACACTCGGCAGGATCGCAACATTTAAATAATTAAATTTAAAATTCGCCGCGCCCGCCATGCCGATCATCCAGAGAAAAGCCGTCAACACCGGCAAAAGGACCCACAAAACGTGCGCGGGCTTTTTAAAATGCAGAAAAAGGATCAGGACCACCATTAAAAAGCTGAGCCCAAGCGAGCGAGGCGTATCGCGCTCCAACAGCATGAGAATGTCCGCGTAAATCACCGGCTCCCCGGCCAGCGTGGCTCCTTCCGGCAAGGGCAGGCTCCGCAATTCCTTCACAAAATGTTTTGCCACCTGGCCATCCAAAATACCTTCCTTCGGAAAAACATAGACCACCGAAATTTTCCGGTCTTCTCCTTCATACTGCCGCTTCATTCCTTCCGGCAATTCCTGCCACTCCATTTCCGTCGCTTTCAGCTGGATTCTCAAGCCTTCCACTTTCTTTCGCGTTTCCGCGTCGAGCTGTGAAAGAAGCGGTTCCCGCCGGGCAAGCAAGGCATCGATCCCTCGGAGGATAAGAATTTTTTCGGGCTGCTGTCTTGGAATATGCGACATAATCGATGCAGCAAAGTCAAAAGTGGTTTCAGGATGAGTCTGGATGTATTGATTGATCTGCCGCGTGAGCTCAACAGCATGGGCGCGGTCAGGGGTCATAAACGCCGCGGGCGTGAGCTCGATGCCGAAGTGATCGTAAACCCGCTGGGCCAGTTTGATCCCCTCGTCTTTGGCCTGCAGGTTTGCGAAATTGTAATCGAATCTGATCTTTGGAATTTGCGTGAACGAATAAACGGAGAAGAGCAGGCTCCCGATCAAGGCCGCATTCACAAGGCGCCTCGGAATTTTAATTCTTTTCGGGGGGATGGCTTGGCCCGGATTTTTTTTCGGAAAAAACTTTTCCACCACAATCATGAGACTCGGCATTCCATAAAAGACGCCTGCAAACGAAAGCAGAATGCCCACCCCGGAGATAATCCCGAAATGCCTGAGCCCTTCAAAGGGGCTGATCGCCATTGAAAAAAAAGCAATCGAGGTTGTCATGCAGCTCGTAAAAATCGGTTTTCCGATCTCTTCGTAAGTGCTTTGGATCGCGGCGCCCATATCGCCATGAACTTTCAGGTTTTGCTCGAGCGTAATCCTCAAATGGATCGCGTAATCAATTCCCATCCCTAAGAGGATCCCGAAAAGGAACCCGGAAATCAGATTCAAATAGCCGATCGCGAGATAAGCAAAGGCACAGGTCCAAAGAATTACGATCCCGATCGAAGCATAAATATAAAAAATAGAGCGAATGCTGCGGAACCCCACGATCATGATCAAAGCAATCAAAACAGCCGACAAAATTCCGGTCCGCGTCAAATCCCGGACAATGGTCCGGTATTCGTCGTAACGCACTTTGTAAGGGCCGGTGAGCGCCATCGATAAAGGGAGCTTCCCGTCACTTTCTTTTTTTATTTCCTCAAAAGCGGCCTGCGTTTTTTCAAACAGTTTTTCCGAGCGCTCGAAGTCACTTAAGGGGTGCTGGGGTTTGATCAGCACCACCTGCATATAGGAACTCCGGCCTTTTGCGCTGAAACCTCCGATACGGGAAATTTTCTCTTCGGCTTCATACGACTTGAAATCAAGCGTCGGGGCTTTTTCATTGATCAAATCGATATAGAACGGGTTGGCTTTTCTCCGGGAGTAGTCGAGGATGGCGCGTACATCTTGTTGAAGCTTTTCCACGCTTGCCAGATTGAAAAAAAGCAATTTTCTGCTTTCAAAAGCGGGAATATTGGTGCGGTTGTTCACATACCCGACTTCGGGAAATGCCCCGGCCCGTTCCGCTAATTTCTTCGCTCCCAAACGCGCGGTTTCTTCCGAAGGCGATTCAAGCACCGCAATCAGATAAGTCGATCCCCCCACCTGGCTATTGAGTTGTTTGAGGTCGAGGATACTTTGGGTTTTTGCGGGGAGCAACTCCATGAAATTCGCATGAAGCCTTAGATTCTTTGCCAAAGGAATCGAAATCGCGGAGAGAACGGCCATCAAAAAGAGAATCCAGCCGGCATAACGGTAAACAAACCGGCCCTGAGCAGCCAAAAAGCTTTTTCCTGCAGATAATGACTTCATATCGTATTACATCATGCAATAGGCTCTTGATCTATGGGGTGAAACCCCCATTCCTTGTAAGGTTAATCGAGAAGAATAGCGGCCGGAATATCTGCGGGGGTGGAAATTTGTGCCATTTTGATTTTGAAGACGAGCTTTTTGACTTTGTTGGGGGTAGAAGTAACCAGGCATCCGGGCTTGTGAAGCTCGCCGGGAAAGAAAAAAGCAAATTGTCCTGCGGAGACAAGCAGCGAGGAAACTTCGGGCCCGGGGGCAAAGAACCGAATGTCGGCGCGGGAATCGTAATCCGTCACCGGTTTGGCTTCCTGCGCCGGCGCACATTCCATGATTTCCCTGCCGGCAACGATCAATTGAAAGTCCGCATAAACCTGATGGGCTTCAAATTGCTTTTCATCCGCCGGGCCAGTAAGGTATTCAGCCACTCTCACGAACAAATCCCGTCCCAGAATTTCATATTCCCCATCGGGAAGGCCCGAGCAATCCCGGCTCGCGACAAAGTTTTCGAGTTCTTTCAAGAAAGGAATTTCGGAGTAGCGGTGGCGATTGGCGAAGGAATC
>CAYGIT010000081.1:0-12479 GCA_964349955.1 uncultured bacterium | reverse complement strand
GGTATGAACTGGGAAAAGTGGTTTTGGAGCCATCATGAAAAAGAAAAGAAAAAAAGATTCTTTTTATAAAATTTTCGGTCAAACCGCCCGAAAAACGGCGGCCAAAAGGTCCCACCAAACACCGCCCCCGCAGGAATTCTATGAAACCATCAAAACGCTTCGCCTGGAAAGAAAATTGACAGGCATTGCGCTTTGCACGAAGTCCGGCGACCTGGACCCGCGCACCCTCACGGCCCTGGAAAAAGGCCGGATCAAAAATCCCTCGATCAAAACGTTGCAATCGCTTGCCCGCGGGTTTGGCATGACCGTCAGTGAGATTTTCAGGCGCTCCGAGTCCCAACAGGACCATTATCTTTATCAGGGCTCTCAAAAGGGCCTCTGTCAGATGGATTTTCCCCTTTTCGGGGTGCGGATGGTCTCTTTTACCCCTTTTGTGGAAGATTTCTTCTGTGGAAAGCTGATTTTGGGGCCCCGCAAGAAAATCGACCAGACTTTTCTGAAAAAGCCGGTTTCGGTTTTCATGTCGGTGATTTTTGGCCGTTTTGAGGTGACCGTGGAGTCCAGAAAGGTCAATCTCCGGGAAGGCGAAAACCTTTTTTTTAATGGCATTTTGAAGCATTCCTTTTATAATCCCCTCGAAAGAGAGTCGGTGATGCTGTTTATCACTTCCCCTTCTTTCCTGTAACATTTCTATTCAAGCGGAGTTAAAGGGGTGCCGATACTTCAGAGTGGTCTTAAACAGCCCAAATGGGAGTTTCATGAGCGTTCTTAATAGAAGAAGAAGCTTGCATTTTTTTGTCTTGGGAATTTTTCTGATTTCCGGATTTTTGATTTCTCCGGCCCGGGCAGAAAACGCTCAAAATCCGGCCTCGCCTCCCGGCGACGGCGTCCCTGCATCGGCCTCCATCACGCGCCAGCTTCCCGTCAAAGACGAAGTCAAAATTTTACGAAGCCAGCGGGCCAAAAAAATGCCTTATTTGAACAAAGCGATTATCCGTTCCGAAATTACCCAGCAAAAAGTGGTGGAAAAGCAAAGATTTATCGCTGCTCCCGGGGCAAAGGACCTCAATGATCTTATTCGAAGGGCCGTGGAACTATATACTCCGGCACGGGCGGCGCGGGAACGCATTTCCCTTTCCAAGCGCCGGATTCTGGCCGCGGCAAGGGCGCTTTTCCCCCAGTTGACCTTTGAGCTTCAGGACAAGGCCGGCAAACTTTCCGGAGATAAATACAATTCAATGAATTACCGCTTTAATTTCCGGCAGGCCATTTTTCATGGCGGGATTTTGTGGAACACGCTTCTACAGGAAAAGGCCAATATGGAAGCGGCCCAGAAAGAATACACCAGTGTGCTCGAAGACCTTGTCAAAGAAGTGATCACGGCCTACATTGAATACAGCCGCGCCCTCCAGGTGGTCCGGGACCAGGAAACGACGATCAGCGGCATGCGCCAGTATGCCCAGTTGTCCCGGAAAAAATTCACCGAAGGGATTATTTCTGAAATCGAACATTTGAACACCCAATCGCTTTTCAGCCAGGTGGAATATGATCATGAAACCTCCAAGCAGGAACTGGAACTGGCCAAGCTGGACCTTCAGCGCTATCTGGATTTGGGAATGGAAGACCATCTGGAAATCGCTCCGCTTTATCATGTCAATGAGCTGATTGCCAACCAGAAATCAGAAGGGGATGAAGGAAAAACGGATAAAGACTCTTATTCCAAAGATGACAATGGCAAGCCCATTCCCCCCCTGGGAGACCTGGTGGATTTGGCCTATCAGCACCGGGCCAGTCTTCAGGTGGAATCCGCCAAGCTGGAAGCGGCCCGCCTGCAGGAACGGATCCGCTGGGGCGAAGTGATGCCCAAAGGCGACCTTATTCTGGAGTTTGGCAGATTGGCAGAGGCCTTTGATTCGTCTACGACCAATCCCTCCCTTCGGCCCGAGGTGCGCGTCGGTTTTGAATTCAACTGGAATGTGGGCGGCAGCAAAGTCAACTATACTTACGATCATGACGATCGTGCGCCCTCGGTTTCCCAGTTTCTGTCGGGAGTTGGGTCACGCACCCGTGGCAGCAAGATGAGTGTGGGGCTTTTTGACGGGTTAAGCGACTATGCCGCCATCAAGGAAGCGGAAGTGGCCAGGCTGGATGAAATCACCCAGCTTGAAAAAACGGAAAAAGAAGTGGTGCATGATGTGAAGCAGTCCTTTTTTGATTTTCAAAAATCGCGCATTCGCGTCAAGTCCACGCTGCAGCGCGTTGCTTACCGCCGGCGGCTGGCCGGCCTCAATAAACATAAATTGGAGAAAAACGAAATCCAGATTTCCGAATACCTGCAGTCTGAAATCGATGCGATGCAGGAGATCGGCAATCTTCAAAAAGCCCTGGCCGATTATTACACTGCCAAGGCCAAACTGAACAATTCAATCGGCATCCGTAATTATTTTTCTCTTGTAGAGGAGCCTCATGGAACCCGAAACGCCGCCACCCCCGCCGGAAAATAAGCCGCCGCATTCCAAAGACCTCTCCGGTAAATTGAAGGGGCTTTCCCGGAAACTGCCTGATCCTAAAAAAATAGCGCGTCTTTTTGAAAAAATCGTGGCCGCCGTTCGTCCGCTCGTCCAATCCCTGTTGAAGCGTGCCGGCGGCGCTCCGAAAAGCAGCGAACCCTCGATCATGATTGAAACGCCGGAAGAGTTGCGCGAGAAAACAATCCCGTACAAAAAGTGGATTGTCCTGGGCGTGGCCGGATTGGTCTTGTTTTTCGGAATCAAAAGCTGTTTTCACGGAAAAAAAGGGAATAAAGTTTCTCTGGAACAAGCGCTGCAACAGAATCAAAAGGAAAAAGAGGCCCTGGTCCCCATCAAAGGTTTCCGGGTGGGAAGATTTAATTTTGAAGACTCCCTCAATGCCCTTGGGACGATCAAGGGGGCCATGGAATTTAAATTGAGTTTCGAAGTTCCGGGCACGGTCAGTTCCATCAACTACCATGAAGGCGAGCGTTACGAAGAAGGCGCCCTCCTGGTTTCACTCCGCCAGGACGATATTTTATTGCGCTTGAAACGCGCCCAGGCCGAATTCAACAAAACCCAGACCCAGGGAAAAATTGCCGACGAAAAGGTCAAAGACCACGAAAAACTTTATGCGATGGGCGCCATTCCGAAAACAACGCTGGACAGCGTGAAACTGGAAGCCCAATCCTCTAAATTCGAGGCCGAATCTTCCCGTTTGGAGGTCAAAGCCAATGAGGCCATGCTTGAAAAATCCAATCTTTACGCCCCCTCGGCCGGCATGATCGGGGATTTGAACGTTGAAGAAGGAGAAACGATTACCCCCAATACCCTTTTGGGAACCCACATCATGACGGAATTTGTTTATGCGGAATTCGGCGTGGTGGAACGCGATGTCAATAAAATTGCGCTCGGCCAAAAGGCAAAAGTTTTCGTGGATGCTTTTCCGGACAAAACATTCGAAGGCGTTATTGAAAATATTGCGCCGGTGGTTTCCGGCACCAGCCGTACGGCTACGGTCCGTGTCCGCGTGGAAAATCCGGACCGCCTGCTTTTGCCCGGCATGTTCGCGCGCATCCGCATCCTGCTTTACAGCAAGAAAAATACTTTGATTGTTCCCACGGATTCCGTGCAGGGCAATGAAGGCCAGCAATTTATTTATATTATTCACTCCAAGAAAGAAATGGCGGCCCCGAAACCAGGCAAGGGAGCTCCGCAAGCCCCGGCTCCGGTCCCTGGTGCTCCCGGCGAACCTGCCGTCGTTCCCGGCGGCAATGCTCCGCCCGCCGTCACCCCTTTAAAACCGGAAGCCCCGAAGAAAAAAGGAAAAGCTGAAAAAGAAGAGAAGAAATCGGATGAGCCCGACACGGTTGAAAAACGCGCCATTACCGTCGGTTATACGCGGCCGGATTATTCGCAGGTGGATGCCGGGCTTTCGGAGGGGGAGGTGGTGGCTGTTTCAGGACTCGAGCGGCTGGAAGACGGCAAAAAAGTCCGTCTCCTGGAAGTTCAGGAAGCTGAAACCTAAAATACCGTTGAGCATTATCGAGGTGCTGTGAGTTTAGCCAGGGTCGTTGTTACCAGAAAAGTAAGCGTTGTCATGCTGACGCTTGGCCTAATCGTCATCGGCATCGTGTCGTTCACGAGAATGCCGCAGGAACTTTTCCCTCCCATTAATTTCCCCCAGATCACGATCGTTACCGAATACCCCAATGCCGCTCCCGAAGAAATCGAAACCCTGATCACCCGTCCGATTGAGGAAAGCGTCGGCTCCGTCGCAGGACTCAAGCGGGTCGAATCTGTTTCCCGGGAAGGCCGCAGCACGATCAAAGTCGCTTTTAACTGGGGCCAGGACGTGGATTTTGCGGCCCTGGCGGTACGCGAAAAAATCGACACCATCAAAGAACGCCTGCCCAAAGAAGCCGGAGACCCGGTGGTGTTGAAATACGATCCCTTGTCCCGCCCCATTATGATTCTTTCCGTGACCGGGCCGAACCTTGAGCCCATTCAATTAAAGCAGCTCACGGAAAAAATGATCAAGGATAATCTCGAAAAAGTGGAAGGCGTGGCTTCGGCCGCTCTTTCCGGCGGTGCGTCGCGCATGATTTATGTCAATATCGACCAGGGCCGCCTTCAGGCCAATCATCTTTCTCTTCTCGAAGTCATCGATTCCATCGAAAAAACCAATGTTTCCTATCCTGCCGGCAGCATCAAAAAAGGACTGTACGAGTATTTGATCCGCACGGTCGGGGAATTCCGTTCGGTCAAGGAAATCGGTTATGCGGTCGCCGGCGTAGACAATGTGCAAAAAGTCAAAAGGGAAGATACCAGCTTTCTGGAAAAAGGAGACAGCGGGCCCCGCAATACCCTGGATGCCTTGCGTGAAGAGGTGGGGCGCCGCATGCTTGAAAAAAGGCTTGTGCTTGTCCGGGACATCGCCGATGTGGTGGACGGTGCGGCCGAGAAAACCAGCATTTCCCGCCACAACGGCCACAACAATATTTCCATTCAGATCCAGAAACAGGCAAGCGCCAATACGATTCAAGTGGTGGACCACGTGCGCAAAGCGCTCACGATTTTGAATGAAGATATTACCGCCCGGGGGATGCATTACGACATTATTTATGATCATTCTATTTTTATCCGGAAGTCGCTCGAAGATTTGGCGAATGACGCAAAAAGCGGCGGTGTTCTTGCCTTGATCGTGCTTTTCTCGTTTTTAAGGGCTTTTGGGGCGGCTTTTGCCGTGACCATGGCAATTCCTCTTACCATGATGGGAACTTTCTTTTTGATGAGCTTGAGTGGAATCACGCTCAACACCATGTCGCTTGGCGGGTTGGCCCTGGGGGCCGGCATGATCGTGGATACAAGTATCGTGGTTCTGGAAAATATCTTCCGCCGCCGCCAGCTCGGAGAAGATCCGATTGAAGCCGCTGTCGCGGGCACGGACGAAATGGTTTTGCCGGTGATCACTTCGAATGCAACCACAATCGCGGTGTTCCTGCCGCTCATTGTTTTTGTTCCCGGCATTCCGGGCCAGCTTTTCAAAGATCTTTCCTGGGCCATTATTCACTCCCAGATCATTTCAACGATTCTGCCTTTGACGGTGCTTCCTCTGGCTTCTATTTATATGAAAGTGAAAGCGGGAACTTACAAACCGGTTCCCTGGAACGGTTTTCTCGAGAAAAGACTGGTGGGAAACCGCATTCCCGTGAAACAGAAGATGATGTTTGCAGCCTTTGTTCTCCTGATTGCTTTTGGAATTTCCGGGGCTTCCTTTCTTATTTTCCCGACGCTGGAAAGAGAGGTCCTGCCCAAGGTGGATCAGGGACAATTTATCGTGAAAGTGGAAATGCCGCTGGGGACCCGGCTTGAAGTCACCGACCGGGTTTGCCAGCGATTTGAAGAAATTATGCATGCGATCCCTGAAGTGGAAGGAGTGGCCGTGACGATCGGCTCGGAAAAAGGAGGGAAAGGGCAAGTTCAGATCGATACCCTCCGGCCTTCGCAGGCGCTGATGCTTGTGTCGCTGAAAAAAGAACGGAAACGGCCCTCTTCCGAAGTGGTGGCAATGCTGGCAAAAGATTCTGCCGATGTGGAACTCGAGGGCGGAACGGTGGATTTTGTCCTTCAGGAAAGCGAGTTCGCGTTTGCCGAGGGCGGGAACAAACCTATTCTCATTGAATTGAAGGGGTATGATTTTGCCCAAATGGCGAAATTGATGGAGCGGGTCAAAACGGAGCTCGCAAAAATTCCGGGCGTCATCAATATTCAGGATGACATGAGCAAGACATCCCCGGAAACAAAATTGCTTATCGACCGGCGAAGGGCCGCGCTCTACGGAATTTCGGCATTGGACATTTCGCTCATCACCAAAGCCGCGCTTGGCGGGGTGGTGGCCACCCAGTACCGTGAAGCAGGAAAAGAATTTGATATTCTCGTGCGTTTGAGTGAGAAAGACCGTAACGATCTGGATAATCTGAATGAGCTTCTTCTTTATTCCCGTGTGCTGGATTCTCTGATCCAGCTCAAGGAAGTGGCGGCCGTGGACCAAAGCTCCGGCCCCAGCGAGATCAAACGTCTGGATCAGGACCGTACGATTATTGTTTCGGCGGACACGGATGACAAAGCGTTTAAAAGCAAAGACATTCTCCCTAAAGTGCAGGCAATGCTCAAAGGGCTTGGGATCAAACCCGAATCCGGTTTACAAGCGGCGCTTTCCGGCAAGGCCCGGGAAGTCAAAGAAAATTTCGGGAAGGTGATGTTTGCCTTTGTGCTGGCGGTTTTGCTGGTTTATATGATTCTGGCCGCCCAGTTTGAATCCTTCATGCAGCCTTTGATTATCATGATGACGGTGCCGCTCGCTTTTTCCGGAATTTTGGTGGCCCTTTTTATTACCGGCAATACGATCAATGTGATTTCTGCGCTGGGAACGATTATTTTGGTCGGTACGGCAGTTGCGAACGGTATTATCCTGATCGAAACCATCAATCAAATGCGTTCCGAAGGCGTGGAGATCGAGGAAGCCGCCATGGATGCGGCCAAAATCCGTACTCGCCCGATCTTGATGAGCCTTTTGACTTCCCTCATGGGCATGCTGCCCCTGGCGCTGGGCCTTGGCGAAGGCGCTGAACTCCGTTCTCCGATGGCTATTTCCATGATGGGGGGCCAGATTTCCTCGACGTTTTTAACTTTGATCGTGGTTCCCTGTTTTTATATTTTGTTCTCCCGTTTTTCGGAAATGCTCTGGGGCATTGAAGAAGAGGAAGAGTCAGGCGAAGCGGTCCCTCCTCCGGAAGGAGAGGCGCACTAAATGGGATTGCCGACGATTGCCATCCGCAAGCCGGTGCTGGTCGCGATGATTTTTGCGGCTTGCATTATCCTGGGGCTTATTTCTCTTTTCCGCCTTCCCATTGAGCTTTATCAGGGCCAGAACCAGGGGATTATCAGCATTGTCGTGCGTGCCCGGGGCGGGCTGGCGCCGATTGAAGTCGAAAAGAACATCACGCGTCCCGTCGAAGAAGCGGTTGCTACGGTCAGCAAGCTGAAGACGCTTTATTCAAGTTCCCGCGAGGCGGAATCGCGCGTGACCATGGAATTCGAGCCGGGCACCAACATGCAATTTACCGCCCTCGAAATCCGGGAAAAATTTTCTCGCGTCATTCCGCTGCTTCCCAAAGAAATCGAAAAGCCGGTGATTGCCAATTATGACGATGCGCAGGCCGCCATCCTGGTTTTTGCGCTCACTTCCAATTCCTTGTCCCCGGAAGATATCCGCGCAAGCGTGGAGTCTGAAATCAAGCCTGTTCTTTCCCGAATTGACGGTGTTGCGAGCGTGGAAATTTACGGCGGCCGCGAACGAAAAATCCTCGTGGAACTTGATCGCGACAAGATGGTGGCCTACAACATTTCTGCGGAAAAAGTCATGGATATTCTGGGCCAAGCCAATGTGAACCTGCTGGCCGGGAATATGGACGCGGGAAAGATGAAATTCGCGATCCGCAGCATGGGTGCCTTCAATAGCGTGGAGGAAATCGGCAATCTGGGGGTTCAGGCCACGCGCCAGGGTTCGATCATTCCACTCAAGGAAATCGCGACGGTCAAGGATTCCTACTCCGAAGCCGAAGACGAGTCCCGCCTGAACCTTGAAAACAATGTGACGGTGTATGTCAAAAAAACGAGCATGGCCAATACCATTCCCGTCGCAAAAGCCGTGCGGTATTTTCTGGACCAGTTCAAAGAAGCGCACGGCGACACGATGAGCATCATCCTGGTCACCGACAAAGCGCAGATCATTTCCGACGCGATTGAGGAGGTGAAGGAAACGCTCTATGTGGGAATGGTTTTGACCATTGTTTTGATTTATGTCTTTTTGAGGCGATGGGTTCTTTCTCTGATTGTTTTGATTTCGCTTCCCATCTCCATTATTACGACCTTTGCCATCATGGATTTTTTTCACATCAGCATCAATGTCATGACTTTGAGCGGCCTGTCGCTCGCGCACGGGATTCTCGTGGACAGCTCGATCGTCATTCTTGAAAATATTTTTGTTAAAAAAGAAAAAGGTTATTCGGATTTTCGCGCGATTCAGGAAGGCACCGAAGAAGTCTGGCTTCCGCTTCTGGCTTCCTTGATCGCCACTTTGATTGTGTTTCTGCCCATTCTTTTTATTGACAAGAAAATCCAGATTCTTTACACGGGATTTGCCATTACGGTGAGCGCTTCTCTGGTCATTTCCTTTTTCGTGGCGCAAATGCTTGTGCCGATGCTGCTGACCAAATGGGCGCGCGGGAAAATTACGGTGCGTCATAAGACAAAAGGGCCGACCCGGTCCCAGCTTTTTTATCGCAGGATCATGGAATGGAATCTCAAATTACGCTATCCGGTTGCGGCTCTTTGCACGGTGCTTTTCATTTTTTCAGGCTGGCAAATTGCAAAAAAAGACATCGATCATCCCAGCACTTTTCAGGAAAATGAGTTTGCGGCCGTGATTTTCCCCCTGGCCGGCGCCCGGCTGGAATCCAATAGCGAAACCGTGAAAAAAGTGGAAGAGATCATCCGGAAAATTCCGGATGTGGAAATGTTCAATTCCACCATCCGCAAAGATGATGCCCGTATTTTCATCCGGCTGAAACCCAAAAGTAAACGGACTTACGCTAAAGAAGAGGTCATGAAATTGCTGGATGAAAAGGGCAACGAGGCCGTCAAACAAATCCATGACGATTACAGCATGATCCTGGATGAAGGGGAAGGCGGGGGAGGCGACCAGCGAAAATTAATCGTTAATATTTTTGGCAATGACGGCGACACCCTCGAAAAGCTGGCCAATGAATTCGCCAAACGCATGGGGCAGGTGCCGGGCCTTAGCAATATTGTCATGACGGATTTGCGCAAGCGGGCCGAATACGCCCTGGTGGTGGACAAAGGCCGTGCAGCGATGTACGGTTTAAGTGTTCAAAGCGTCGCCAATACCGTGCATGCGCTGGTACGCGGCATGCGCCCCACGAAGTTTCATGAATTGACCAAAGGTCAGGAAATCGAAGTGATCACCCGTCTTCAGGCGGTTTACCGCCAGAAAATAGATGATTTGCGCTACCTTTATATCCAAACGCCTAATGGAAATCAGATCACCCTGGGAGAAATCGCCAGTTTTCAACCCACCACCGGGCCCCAGACCATTGACCGTAAAGATAAATACCGGTATGTCTTTGTCAAAGCAGACACCAAAGGCACCATTGAAACCGTAGCGAAGCAGGTCAAGGAGCTGATCAAGGACGTCAAACTTCCGGATGAGTATTACTGGCGTTTCGGCGGAATTTATGAGGAA
Organism: uncultured bacterium; assembly: GCA_964349955.1. Taxonomy (GTDB): domain Bacteria; phylum Omnitrophota; class Omnitrophia; order Omnitrophales; family Aquincolibacteriaceae; genus CAYGIT01. The sequence continues at coordinate 2,642 of CAYGIT010000081.1, read as the reverse complement.
CTCATCCAGGGGAAATCGCAGCTAAGCATGGCGCTGATTTTGACGGTATTTTTGGTGTATATGGTCATGGCCTGTCTTTTTGAAAGTTATCTTCAGCCGCTCCTGGTCATGATTTCAGTCCCGATGGCGTCGATCGGGATTTGGGCCGCCCTCACCCTGACCAAAAAACCGTTGAGCGAAAATGTTTTCGTCGGGATGATTTTGCTTGCCGGTTATGTGGTCAATGCGGCCATCATCCTGGTCGATCATACGAATCATTTGAGGGCGCAGGGAGTGCCTCATGCCGAGTCGTTGATTCAGTCGGGTATGGACCGTTTGCGGCCAATTACGATGACAACGATTTCAACAAGCCTTGGCTTTTTGCCGATGGCCTTGAGCTGGGGATCTTCGAGCGACCTTTGGGCGCCCCTGGCCGTCACCGTGATCGGCGGGCTTTTAAGCTCCACTTTCCTGACTTTGTTCGTATTGCCAAATTTCATTCTCATCGCCGAAGACCTTACGGCCGGAGTCCGGCGGATTTTCGGGCTTGTTTTTCATTTCACGGGTTTTCTCAAAAACCGTTTTTTAAAATTCATTTCAAATTAGGAGACTCTCATGACTGAAAATAAAGACACTGCCACCCCCGCCCAGGCGTCCCGTACTTACCGCCGCCACGCCAAAAATATTCTGATTCACAGACCGATGCAGCGGGAATTTTCAATGGTCCTGATCGGGCTTCTCATGGTTTCCACATTCGCGGTGGCTTTTATCATCAACAGCACTATCCGCGAAATGACCATGGGCGGCGGGTATCATTTCGGGAAAGTAAGCCCTTACGAACTTCTCTCGGACCTTAGTTACCAGCTTCTCGTTCGAGTGAGTGCCATTTTGCTGGCAACTCTCGTGGTGCTTGCATTCTACGGGGTTTTCTTTTTGCATCGCGTGGCCGGCCCGGTGTATCGTTTTCGACAGACTTTCCTGCGCTTGAATGACGGCGAAATTCCGAACCTGATCAAACTTCGCGAAGGCGACTTCTTCGGCGAAACCGCCATTGAATTCAACCGCCTGCTCAAACGCCTCCAATTCGAAAAAGAAAAATCCCGGCAGATTTACGAAAAACTCAAAACCCACACCCCCCACGAAGAAATCAAAGCCCTCGCCGAAAACCAGTACCGCGAAGCGTAAAATTTCTCTCGCCCGTGAAAGAAGCCAGGGAAGTATTCCTCCAAAACGCGCCGCCTCGTTCGGAGCTAATTTTGGGGACCGCGAAGCAGTCCCCAAAATGGATCTCCTCACTCGGCAAGAGGCGCTGATTGTTTTTCCGGAATACTTCCCTGGCTTCTTTCCTCAGCTCATAAGGTCTTTGCTGAAGTCTTACCAATAATAATCATAACTCGTTATACTCAAATGAGTTAAGAAGCCTATCTCATTTGTAAAATTTCCATTCGGTGGTAAACTTTGTTCAGGGTATTTTATTGCCTAAAATAGGCTCAAATATGAGGTTATGAAAAAAACGGATTGTTTCAAAAAAGGAACGGCTTTTTTTATTCTGATTTGCTTTGCCGCCACACTGCAAGGTCCGGGAAGTTATGCCTCGGAAACGCGGCCCGGCTCCTCTGGAAAAACAGAAGAATCTTTTCAGGGAAATTCCGGGAAAAAGATTTTCTATATTCAGGATGCCCATGATTCTCTGGAAGCCCAGGAAAGTATTGCCCGCATCATCCGCCACCTTGTGGAGCGCGAGGGGATTCAAACCGTTTTCGAAGAAGGCTACGAAGGTGCAGTTCCCAGCGATGAATGGTTCGGCTCGATTTCCGACCCCGCCATCAAGGAAAGGACCGCCTATTATTTAATGGACCAACTTCGCCTTGGCGGGGCGGAGTATGCGCATATCAATCGTAAGGGAGATTTCAAACTGATCGGCGCCGACAATATCCGCCTCCATCTCGCCAATATTCGCGCCTATCAAAAGCAGGCGGAACTCCGGAACCAGGCGGCCAAAGACCTCGAGCATTTTGAACGGGAATTTCAAAAAGTCGGCCAGAAAAAATTTCCGCCGGCTTTGAAAGAATGGCTCAAACTCAAAGAACGTTTCGAAGCCAATCAAATCCCTTTGCTCGATTATTTAAAGCGGACAATGTCATTACGGCGAGACGATGAGCATGTCATTCCCGCGAAAGCGGGAATCCATTTTTCCGTTCCTAACATCGAAATTCTGCTGGCCGCCGAAAACTCCCATGACCCGGCCCTCCTTGAAAAAGCAAGAATGATTCAGGCCAAAACTCTTTTCGAAGAAATCAACCGGTTCGAAAATGATTTCGCCAAAACCATGCTGAAAGATGAAAAGGCACGCCAGGTTTTTAAATATCTGCAAGGCATTCACTTGCTCGAGCGGTTGAACCGCCTCGAAGTAAACCCGCAGGAATTCGAAGCTTTACGGCCCCTGCTGAATGAATTCAAGACCCGCGACCTGGCGCTCTGGCTCGCGAAAGAATCGAAAAAAACGGTTTTATTTTCTTCGGATATCTGGTCTGCTCTTATTTTTTCTATGCTCCTCCGGTTCGCGGCTATTTCACCCTCTATTTTTCCCATCTCGCGGTAAAGCTTGTCTTTGTTTTCTCTTTTTTTGTTGTAAAACCTACTTTAAATTCATATTCAGGTCT
>CAYGIT010000080.1:2765-12678 GCA_964349955.1 uncultured bacterium | reverse complement strand
CCCCAGGCGTGAAATATTTTTCGCATTTCCCTTTCGGCAGGCCCGCTGCCGACCACGAGAAAATGCGCGTCTTTTTTCTGTTTGAGAAACTCCGCGGCCGCTTCGGTCAAAAAAATCAGGTTTTTTTCCGGCGCCAGGCGTCCGGTGTGCCCCAGCAAAAAGGCCTTGGAAGGAATCATCGTTTTTTTTCTCACCGGGCTGGGCGCCGCGGCAAAACGCTTCATATCGATGCCGGTCGGCACGACGGCGATGGGCGTAGTGACTTTCCGTTCTTCGAGCACGTGTGCCACGCTTTCGCTGGGGACAATCACCTGGTCCGCCATGTTGGCATAGCCGGTGGCAAGTTCTACCACGAAGTTCTGGACCGCATGCTGGTCCATTCCGAAATGATCGGTGTAATATTCGAACATCGTATGGTAAGTAAAAACCAGCGGGATTTTATTTTGACCGCACAATCTCAAGGCCAGGTCGCCCATGAGAAAAGGGTGATGCGAGTGCACGATGTCCGGCTTGAATTTTTCGACCAGTTCCTGGATGACGCCGGGAAGCGGCAGCGCGAGCGAAAAATCGGTGCCCACAAATTTTTCGATCGCGGGCACGCGGATGACATCCTTTTCACCGGCGGGCATTTTTTTGAACTCGGGAGCTACGATTTTGACTTCATGCCCCTTCGCCCTTATTTGCTCGCTGAATGTCTGGATGGATTTTTCAAGCCCGCCGACAATCGGCGTATACGTATTGGTCATCATCAATATTTTCATGAAGGCCTTCCTGTTTCCTGTTTTTCCAAAATGAGTTCTACCGACGATTCCCCTTCGCGGGCATGGACGGAAGGATGTCCGGGCAAAGAAACTTCCACCGCGGGTGGAGCTTCCCGCCACTTTCCTTCCCACTGGACCTTCACGCCGTCTCCGTTCCGGCGGAGCCGGATATGAATAGGGCCGTAAGGCGTCGGCGTTTCCCCGAAAGAAATCTCGCCGTCTGCGGCATACCACTCCGGAAGAATGCCGGAGCAAAGGATAAGTTTTCCGGTTTCCTCGCGCACAAAACAATTCCGGATCATAAAAATCCATTCGGCCGCGGCCCAGACATGCTGGCCGTCTCCCATGCATCCGCCCAAAGTCTGGGGATGAACGGCTTCGGGCCATTGCCCGGTGGGAGAAGCAAATCTTTGAAGCGCCCGGACAATCTCGGCATACCGGGGATCTTGATTCCTCAATAAAATCTGGGCCACGGTCAGCGTTAAATAAGGATTGATTCCGGAATGGCTCATGTCATGGAAAAATCCGCCCTGGATAAAATAATTTTTCAAAAGATATTCCACGGTCTCCATGACACGGGAGTCTCCGGGAGCCCACCGGTTGATGGGATACCCGATGGTCAAAGAGCCGATGGCCCCGGTATCCAGGCGGCGGTAAGGAGAGGCCGGCATTGCGCGCGTATTTAATTTCTTTTCAGATTGGACAAGGCTTTGCTCGAGGCAGGCCGCAAATTGAGCGGCTTCTTCTTCGTAATGCCGGGCTTCTTCGGGTTCCTGATACTGCTTCATCAAAAAAGAGGCGGAGAGAAGCCCCTCCACCCCCCAAAAATCATCCCAGTAATAATAATCATTCGGACCCAGGTGCTCGGCGCTAAAGCCCGCAGGAAAAAGTCCCGCATGCGGCGCCGGAAGATCCGGGGAAAGCCTTTTTTTCTTGATCCAGTGAGCGCCCTTGCGAACCGCCTCTTTCCACGCCGGTTTCGCCGGCATTCCCGTCAACTCGCAAAAACGGCGAAAAATCCACAGCACCTGCCCGTTGGAATCCCATTCCCCTTCCTGCGAACAAAAATACCCGGTCAATTTTTGCCGCAAAGGGAAATGATCCAGAATTTTTTCCGCGCGGGAAGAAAGATTCGCCGCCAGAAGCGCGTAAAGAATGAAAGCGGCATCCCGGAACCAAAAATGTTTATAGGTGTACGGCCCGGGAAAAACATCCACGCCGGGCGTATGCAAAACCAAAGTTCTCAACGCCGCATCATAAAGCGCCTGGGTGTGCTTATCCTGAACGTGGAGCCTGCAATGCCCTTCCAGAGCCGCCGCCCAATCGCGCGCCGCTTCTCCACTAGCCTCGAAAACAAAAGAACATTCCGCCGGCTTTTTGGCGGAGGACGAGATGCCCGGAATCTGGACTTCTATTTTCCTTTGGCCGCCCACCGGAATCCGGAACAAGGCAGCGGCGGTAGCCATGCCGGAGGGGCAATCTACGGAAACGGCACGGGAATCCTCTTCGAAATTTTCTTTTTTCCCGCCGATTTTCCGGTAGACATCGCCCTCGCGGAATACGGAAAAATAATGCCGGTCCGGCGCTTCGCTGAAGCAGACTTTTTCTTTTTTATTCACGAGCCAGGTCAATCCCTGGTCTGCCATGGCGGCATTTCCGATTTCGCTTACGCCTTCCGGATTAAAGGGACGCAAGGCGATCACAAGCCATGCCGGAGCGGGCGAACTTGCCTCGACCTTCATAACGCAATAGGGCCCGTCTTTGCCTTTTTCGACCGTGACACGGGAAAGAAGCTTTAAACCCCGGTGACCGGCGGAAGTCGAAATCAATGGATTCCCCTCCAATTCCCATTTTTGCGAAACGGATTTCAGATGGGCAGGAATCAAATTTTCTTTTCCTTCTTCCTGAACCACCCAGGCGTCCAAAGACCAGCCGTCGTAAAAAGGAGTCACAAGCCCGCGGGGATCTACCAAGGGATAATCCGCAAATCCGGGGATTCCAACGGCCGTCCAGTTGCGGTGCGTCAAATTAATGTGGGTCAGTGAAAATGCGCGGGGAATAAAAGAAACATCCTTCGGATCAAATTGGCGCACCACCCAGTAAGGCCAATTCCAGTCCAGGTTATGCTGGATGGCAACGACATTCAGGGAGCCACGCGCAATCAGAACGGTTCCGAGACGTATGATTTCAACCGGTAGCGCCACTTCCGAAGGCTGCCCGAATGCCTGAAGCTTTGAAAGAAAGGCAATCGGGTCTAAAAACCCCTGCTTCTGCGCCACCTTCCGGATAATGAACTGCCAGGGAAACATTTTTTTCCACATCATTTCACCTTTTCAAAATAGTTGCGTTCCGGGTCAAGCGACAGCTCATTCCTCGAGGGTGCTGCGAAGCATCCATGCCGTCTTTTCATGCGCAGCCATTCTATCACTAAAGAGGTCCACCGGCTGAATGAGTCTAAAGTTTTCCCAGCAGAGCCAGGATCAACACAATCAGCAGCAACGTACCGATCCCCCCGGTCGGATAATAACCCCAACTTTGGCTGTAGGGCCAAGCTGGCAAACCACCGATCAAAAGGACCACAAGCACAATCAATAAAACTGTAGATGTTGTCATTTTGTCCTCCTTTCCATTGTTAATTCTTCCAGGCATTCGTTATACTTTGCGGCTTGTCTTAACCATCGCTTCGAAGACGCAAAATAGAGGAGAAAAGCAAGCGCGATCGAAGAGTCTGCGCCGCCCATGATCAAAACCACCGCCAGTCTTATCCCCGGCTCCCAGGGAATCAAAAAAACAAGCCCTCCCTGGATCAGAATAAACCCGAAGACCAAAACCACCACACAGGCCAGAATGCCGATCTGATAGAGAAACAAATCCCGGAGAATACCCACGCCTTTTAGATAAAACCTTGCGGTCTGAATCCGGACCAATTCTCCGGCATTTTTTTTGCATTCTCTGGCAAGGCTGACGGCGCCAAGAAGTCCGGCCGCAGTCCAGCCACGATTCAGTTTCATATCAGCCTTTCCGGCCCAAAATTAATCCCAAAACCAGGGTTCCGAGAGCAACGCTCCCGATCACCTTCCACGGATCTTTATGGACCTTTTTGTCCCATTGAGCCGCCGTCTCGCGGAGTTTTTTTTCTTCCGCATGCAGGCCTCTCACAATTTGCTTTTTCGCCTGGCCTGCGATTTCATGGCCATTTTCAGCCACGCTTTCAAAAACATCCTTCAAATGCTCATATTTATTTCCCAGAACCTCATAAACTTCGTCTTTTTTTTCCTGGGCTGCCTCATTGAGCAATTCCAGGGCATCCTGTATTTTGTCCCTTCGATTGGAAGCTCTCATTTTTTTCTCCTTTATCCTTGTTGTACTTCGTTTTTATTTTTTATTTATACTTTTCTTATACGCTTTCAAATTTGATGCGCCGCTTCCAGCTCAAGCGCTTTTTCAAACCGGTTGGAAACAACCGTCCAGTTGATGACATTGAAAAATGCATCGATGTACTTTTCCCGGTCCGACCCGTAGTCCAGGAGCATGGCATGCTCCCACAAATCCAGGACCAAAAGAGGGGTTGTCCCGGTGATATGCCCGATGTGATGCTCGTCCACCCATGTATTGATGACCAAATCCGCCCGCACATCATAAACAGCAATCGCCCAACCCACTCCGCGCGTGGAAGCCACAGACCGGAAACTCTTCTGCCATTTTTGATAAGAACCGAATTCCTGACTGACTTTTCCGTGAAACCAGTTTTCATTATCCGGTTCGCACTCCACCGCATCCTTGCTCATATTCCCGAAGTAGTCCTCATGCAACTTCATGCCGTTCAATTCAAAAGACAGCCGTCTTTTCATTTCCACAAAGGCCGGCTCGGAGGTTTTGCCTTCTTCCAGCAAGCCGGTTAAGGAAGCGAGCAGCTGGTTCGCATTTTTCACATACCCTTCATAAAGAGCAAAATGGTTTTTCAGCAGCTCTTTGCTAAACCCCTTCAATCCCAGCAGCGAAGTGTAATCATTTGCTTTATAAATCATGGCGCAATCTCCTTTTAGTTTTTCTGAACCCTTAAAAAATAAACCGTTTATTTTTTCTTCCCGGATTTGAATAGCTCTTTAAAAACAATCTTCTCATCCCGCAAATGGTTTCTGTAACCGCATCCAAAACCTTGTCTCCGGCCTCTACGCTGATTTCATAAGCTGCCTTCACGGCTCCGACTGCGGCCTTTGAAGCCGCTTCCTCTCCATTCAGGCCAAGCTCTTCGGCGCCTTCAACCGCACCCATCACAAGCCCTTGCGCGGCGGCGCCAGTATCCCCTGCCATTTCAGCTGTTTTTTGAATGACTATGACTGAAATGGTTCCAAGAACATCCACCGTCCCGGCGCCCGCCTCCTTTCCTGCACGCAGGATCCCTACAACAATTCCTTTTGCGGCTTCGTCCAGGCCGCCGCCAACTTCCGCGACTCCTTCTATCGCGCTTTCTATCACCCCGGAAAGTGTTTCAATCAGCGGCACCCCCATTTTTTCGGTATCGTTAATCAAGTTCGTCACTGCACCACTCATGGCATCCACAACGACATTAAAAACTTCGCCCGTTCCTATGCCTATAATGCTGTGCACAACGACGTGCTTTACTACTTCCACAATCGATTCACTTTGCTTATGCATATTTTTTCTCCTTTTTTAAGCGGCCATTACTTTTTCCCTGGCCTGATGTTTCGTGTTTTTTGCGTCGAACATCGCCTGATCGGCCGCATGGATGAGGCTGAATTTGTCGGACTCCTCTCCCATTTCCCGGAGGGAAGAAATCCCCAGACTCGCTGAAACATGAACCATCTCTCCAGCAATCTTGAAAGGATGCCGCTGAACGTTACTCCACAATCTCCAAACAAGACGCTGGGCCTCTTCGTATCCCGTATGCGGAAGGAGAAGAAGAAATTCATCCCCCCCATAGCGTCCGGCAATGTCCACTTCCCTTACGCTTCCGGCCAAAAGCGCCCCCATTTCGCGAAGGATTTGGTCTCCGGCCACATGCCCATAGTGATCATTGATGGTTTTAAAATTGTCGATATCGATCATGATCACCGAAAACTCCTCCTCATAACGTCTTGCGCGCGCAAGTTCCCGGCCCAACGCCTTCATCAGCTGGCGATGATTGCAAAGCCCGGTGATATCATCCCTGCCTGCAAGTTCTTCCTGCTCCATTTGACGCTTGTAGAAAGTCACAATAAAAGGCAGCCCCATGAGAAAAAGCACGAGCCCGCGGACCATGGAAATGATCGAGACAACCGCCAAGGACTTTGCCTGCGGCGTTATGCTCCCCGCGAATAAAAAATCTTCGGTCCATAAAAATGCGCCGGCAACCGCTGCGCAAAAAAAGCCGTATCCCACAACACCCATTCCCATCCGGTTTCTTACCCATTTGAAATCAAACATATTTCACCTCTCCTTTTTACCCATTAAGAATATTTAAGACCCGGCTTTTCCCATACGTATTCCGGATGAATCAAAGGGCTTTTATTTGCGTCCGGAAAATTAAATGGGCAGGTCAGCACGTCCACGACGCCGGCACCCAAACGTAAAAGTCCGTCCCCCAATCCCTTCACAAGGCCGATTGTCCAACCTTTGAGAAGGTTTTCCTCATTGGACGTGATTTGAATGTCACGCGCAATTTCTACCGGCGAGGAAACAATATTGAGCGCTCCCCTTTTCAGTTTATCGGTCCATGCGTAAGCGGGCGCCGGAGACGTGATGCCGTTTACGCTCTCCAGCGGCGCAGAAAAACCTTTCACCGCAAGGAAATACAGAAAGGCAAACAACAAGACTGCTAAAAACCCGGAGTGACGTTTCATTTCAAGCTCCTTTACTTTTATCCTGCCATTTTTCTTTCTTGAGTTAAAAGATGATGAATCTCGGGCACCAGTTTGTCGAAATCAAAAGGTTTGCTGTAGAGTGCATATTTTTTCCCGGGCAGCATCTGCGTGTTTTTGGGTTCTCCCTCGGTCAGGGCCGTAATAAAAATCACAGGGACATCCCCGTCAAAGCCGCTGGCCAGCAATTCATGGTAAACATCCGGTCCCATCTGATTCTTCAGCCAAATGTCCAGAATGATGAGGTCCGGTTTTCGGGCCAAAGCACATTCCTGAAATTCTTTTCCGTTTTCCGCCGTCGTGACTTCAAAACCCAGCATTGAAAGTTTATGATGGAGCAGGCTCCGTATCAGTTTTTCGTCATCCACCACCAGGATTCTCTGCCCCATGGGCCGCCTCTTTGGACCTTCAATTTGAGTAATAATGTCTCTCACCGCCAGATCAAAACCGCTTCATGGTCCGCTCTTTTGCGTTGCCGGAGTTGACGGAATTTCTTTTTAAGCGCACGCAACCGGGCCCATATCCCTTTTTGGCCGGGCTGAATTACCCGGTGAAGCCGCCGGACGCTGAGATCCAGCAGGGCTACTTCGGCAATGCGTCTCTTTTGACGCGGAAATCGCCTCAAAAGTTGTTGGGTTGAACATCGCTTTTGAAATTTCAGGTAAAGGATCTCTTGATCGTTCATCTCTATCACCCTTTTAAATGCTTCAACCTGAGGCATTTTTCTATTTTCCTTTCCGGAGGCATCCCTGCCTTCCAATACAGTAATTTCAATTGCCATGCCAAAATATTGGATAAAACAGGCATAAGAGGATAATTTCTGGTAACCCATGGAAAGGAAATAAGATAGAAGTGATAACGGCTAAAAGATCAAGCGGGAAAAAACTGCGGAAAGGATTCCGGGGCTATATGCGGATGTCAGAACATTCTGACAAATTGCTTTTACTCGCCGGGTGAAGGTTCGGGGGAAACCGGAAAGAGAGAATACTTTTTTATTTTACGGTAAAAAGTATCCCGGCTGACAGAAATCAGTTTGGAGGCTTTGGTGACATTCCCATCCGCCTGTTTCAAGGCATTTTCAAAAATAGCTTTCTCGGTATTTCCCATGGCTTTTTCTTTATTCTGCCAGTTCGAAATATCCGCAGGCAGCGGAAGAATTCCTTCGGCAGAAGCCTCCGGAGAGGCGGCCTTTTCACGGTCCTCCAGAAGAGGACGGACATCTTCAAGCGCAATACGCCCCCGGTCCTTATGGACAAGGACCAAACGTTCTACGAAATTTTCAAGCTCACGCACATTTCCAGGCCATCCATGATTCACCATGAGATTCAAGGCTGCAGGATCGATCGCGATCAAAGGCTCTTTAGGGTTATTTTTCTGAAGAAAATATTTCAGAAGTTCCGGAATATCGTCTTTTCTTTCGCGCAAAGGCGGAATGCGGACCGGAAACACATTCACCCGGAAATAAAGGTCCTCGCGAAATTTTTCTTCTTTCACCATTTTTTTCAAATCCCGGTGAGTCGCCACCATGAACCGGACACGAATCGGAATCATCCCACTCCCGCCGACCCTTTCGATTTCCCGTTCCTGAAGGACCCGGAGTAATTTCACCTGCAAGGAAGGCGGTAAATCTCCGATTTCGTCGAGAAAAAGAGTCCCCCCCTGCGCCTGCTCGAACTTTCCGATCCGGCGCGCCACGGCCCCGGTGAAAGATCCTTTTTCGTGCCCGAAAAGTTCGCTCTCCAGAAGGGTTTCCGGAATGGCAGCGCAATTGACCGCTACAAAAGGCCCCTCCTTTTGAAAGCCGTTGAAGTGAATGGCCCTCGCAACCAGTTCTTTGCCTGTTCCGCTTTCTCCTTCGATCAGCACATTGACATCGCTTTTGGCAGCCAAACCGATCGCATGAAAAACTTTGGCCATGGCGCCACTTTTTCCTATCAGGCTTTTGTTCTTGTAAGCCATCCCCAATTCTTTTTTTAACGAAGCAACTTCTTCTTCAAGGGTGAATTGCCGGAACACCTGTTTGACCTTTGCATCAAAAGCCGGAAATTCAAAGGGCTTTTCAAGAAAATCAAAAGCCCCGAGCTTGATGCACTCCACCGCCACTTGCACGTCGGCATGCGCACTGATCATAATCACGCAAACCTTCGGATGATTTTTGAGAATCTGCCGCAACACTTCGACGCCATGGATATCCGGAAGGCGGACATCCAGCATAATCAATGCCGCCTCATTCTGCGCCACCCAATCAATGGCACTTTTGCCGTTTTCCGCCACGCTAGGCAAATACCCCTGCTTTTTCAAACGGATACTCACCATCTGGCCGATTTTCCGGTCATCGTCGACAATCAGGATTTTCTTATTCACCGGTCATGTCCGATCAATTCGTTTAAATTCCCCTGTTTCATATCCATCGGCAAAATCACCGTAAAAGTGGCGCCTTTTCCTTCCTGGCTTTCCACGCGGATTTGTCCTCCATGAGCTTCCACAATTTTCTTTACGAGCGTCAACCCAAGCCCCGTACTTTCTTCGTGCAATTCCGTTCCATTCGAATCAAGATGCTGAAACGGCTCGAAAATGCGCCCCTGATCTTCTTTTTTAATCCCGATTCCGTTGTCCTGGACCCCGATTTCAACACTTTGAGCATGGTTCCTGGAAAACATTTTTACTTTTCCACGCGCCGGAGTGTATTTGATCGCATTGCTGAGTAAATTATCCAGCACTTCCCGGATTTTATCCGAGTCGCAATGGACCGGTTTCAGGGCAGGGTCCACCTCCATGGAAAGAACGGTCCCTTTTTCATGCGCCTGGGCCTGAAAAAGGACCATTTCTTCTTTCATCAAAATCTTCAGGTCCGTGAGTTCGCGTTTGAGGGTGGCCCGCCCCGATTCAATTTTGGAAATATTCAAAAGTTCTTTCAAGAGGCGCTGCAGCCGGTCGGTCGACTGTTTGACATACCCCAAATATTCCTTTTGTTCGTCACTGATCAGCCCCGCCTCCCCGTTCAGGACCATTTCCAGATAGCCCTTGATCGACGTCAAAGGCGTTTTCAGTTCATGCGAGGCGGCCGAAATAAAATTCGATTTCAATTCATCAAGCTTCTTTAACCGGCTGTTGGCTTCTTTCAGCTTTTCGGAATATTGATCGAGGTCCTGATTAGAACGGGCCAATTCGCTGGCCTGCTCGGTCAGTTTCTCATTCGTGAGACGAAGATTCTTGTAGGAATCCCGCAACTTGTTCTCCATGGTCCGGAAACTTTCGGCAAGCTCGCCGATCTCGTCATGAGAATGGACA
>CAYGIT010000080.1:0-2755 GCA_964349955.1 uncultured bacterium | reverse complement strand
GGCGGAGGCGGAGAATGGGCCCTGTCAGGAGGCTGAACAGCCATAAAGACAAAGAAAGAACCAATAATCCACAAATGGCGAAAGCACCCAAAATGGCCATCATCATGGCGTCTTGGGTCTCATCCCGCTTTCTGTTCATTTCCAGAAGGATATCGGAAGAAGTCTTTTCAAGATCCCCGGCAACTTGATGAAGCCCCTTAAGCGGCTCTTTCCCCTTCGCCCGTAATTCGGCGACCGCCTGGAAGGAAGCGGCGTACGCAGAGGCGGCTTCAACCAGGGTATCGCGATGCCATTGCCGGCTGAATCCAAGGATGGCGTTTTGGATCGAACCGTAGCCGGGAGGCTTGGAAGGAGCCGAGAGAACCTTCGCTCCATATCCTTCTTTCAGGATTTTGTTGGCCAGGGTAATTTTATCCACTTTGGCGGCCAGCGGCTCATTCACCGGCGTTCCCTTGGCCGATTTAAGTTCCTTGAGAGCTTCCGAGAGCGCTTTTTCAAGCGCATCCCCTTGAGCGGCTAGTTTTTCTTCTCCCGCCGCGATCTCCTGTTTCCATTGAGAAACTTCTTTGAAAGCGGCCTTATCCTCCTGGGCCAATTTCATCATTTTATTCGTGTAATCCTGGGGCGCCAGTTTGAACGTGGGGCCGGCTTTACTTACCACCCGCATGAGTTCATCCAGATTCGCGTTCACACTTGTTATTTTTTCAAGAGCGCCGGTCCGCAGATAATCCTCTTCATTGCGGCCCGCTTCCACCGCCAGTTCCCGCATCCGGTTTGCCACCATCGCTTTGTTCATTTTGACATCCAATCCGCGCATCAGCCCCAAAACAAAAAGATACAACCCCGGGAACAAGAGGCTGATAAGGATTACAAGCAAATAGGTTTTCGTCTTGATTTTCATGGTTTTTGGATATTTTCCGGTTCGCGCGTTTAATTTTATCACTTTCGTCCAAGGAAGCAATACCATCGTTGGCGACAGGCTCTTACTATGCTCTTTTAAATTATCTTGACATTGTATTTTTTTCGTGTATTCTTGGGCCTCAAATCTCTCTCTTGGAGGCTTTCCCTTGATTCAAATCAATCGCTTGACGGCATTCCCTTTGCTTTTTTCGGTAGTGCTTTATTTAGTTGTTCCCAATCCCGGCGTTCTTTTGGCCGCCAATGAAACATTGGCCTATGATTCCCAGACAGGTTCCCTGACGCCGGTGAAGACCTATATTTCACAGGAACAAATCAGCATCCCGATTGAAAAACCCGTCTTTCCGCAAGACTTTCGGGCCCAGGATCATCCGCTTTCTCCCGCATCCGCAGAACCCGGGGTGACGGAAAAAGAGCCTGTGGAGAACCAGGCAACTCCCTTGCAGCCGGCAGCAGACAATCCACCGGAAGTTTTTATGGAAGGATTAGATTCTTCGTATGTCGAGCCTTTGAACAGTTCCGAATTTGAAGCCCTTTCCAAAGACACTTACTCCGGAACCTCCGGCATGTGGGGTTTCAATCAAGTCCAGGCGGAAAAGGCCTGGACCATCAGCCGCGGCAACAATACCACGATTGCCGTAATCGATACCGGGATTGATTTTGCGCATGTGGATCGCGGCAGTCTCTGGACAAACTCCGCCGAGGCCAATGGGCTCGCGGGCGTGGATGATGACGGCGATGGTTTTGTGGATGACATTCACGGCTGGGATTTTGTGAACAATGACAACCTGGCCCAGGATGATAATGGCCACGGCACCCATGTCTCGGGAATCATCAATGCTAAAGCCAATAATAATACCGGAATCGCAGGCGTTGCGCCGGATGCGAAAATTCTGCCTTTAAAAGTGCTGAATGCCGCGGGATCCGGATTTATTTCCAGTATCATTTCCGCCATTAATTATGCGGTGAAACTCGGCGTGCAGGTCATCAATATGTCCCTGGGCGTCCTACGAAAATATTTATCCTCCACCGATCTCAAGAATTTTCAGGGCGCCGTGAACAATGCCAAAGCAAAAGGAATCATCGTGGTTTCGGCGGCGGGCAATAATTCCATCGACACGGCTTTGGCCGCGCCGGGAGGACTGGACAATGTCATCTCCGTAGGAGCCACGGATTCCTCGAATCGAAAAGCCTCTTTTTCAAATACGAATCCCGATCTTGCCGCGCCCGGAGTCAATATCCTTTCTTTAAAAACCGGCGGCGGGTATATTTATATGTCGGGGACCTCGATGGCGTCTCCTTATGTCGCGGCCGTGGCGGCGCTTCTTAAATCCTCGAATCCAAAATTAACTTACGATGATATTTTCACGCGCCTCACGCGCTCCGGCACCGATTTGGGAAGCAAGGGATATGATTCCTCTTTTGGTTACGGCCTTGTCAATGCCTACGCTGCGTTGACTTATAAACCCGCGGCGGCGGTGAGCTTGCTGGTCCCCAAACCGGTCACGATTATCCCCATTTACAACCCGATCCTTCTTGTGCGGGGAATTTTCGGTCGGTTCTCCGCGGATCCGGAAATCGGATTTACCCCCCGCATCACCGGAAACTGGTATCAAACTGCCTACGATGAAGAGGAACTGCTCCGCCTCAAAAAAAAGAAGAAAAAGCGCTTTTAAAAATAATTTCCTGGTCATCGGCGTTAGTAAAGGTAATGGTGTCGGTGCCAACAGTAACAATAGTGTTGGCGGTTTTTAATTCTTGAGTAATTCTGGCCATTAACGTCCTGGCACTTTGATTGACTTCTTTAATGGACAAACTTTTAATGCTACTTTTAACC
>CAYGIT010000079.1:0-12890 GCA_964349955.1 uncultured bacterium | reverse complement strand
GTGTGGCTTACCGGATACGGGATCGCCTATCTGGCGCAAGACCCGGCGGTGGCGCTGGGTTGGATCCGGATTTCCCATTTCGGCGTGAGTCTGATCCCCAGCTTTATTTTTCTTTTTGCGCTGATTCTGCTCGGCCGGGCCCGGAAATTCCGGATTTTTGCCGGGATCAGTTTTTTTCTTTCCCTGCTTCTTTATTTCGGCGGACTCTGGACCCATTCCTGGATTACCGGAGTTTCCCGTTACTTCTGGGGATATTACGCGCGTTTTGGTCCGTTGGGCCCCCCCTTTCTCGTCTTTTTTTTCATTGTTTTATTGACCAGTCTGGCCCTGCTCTGGAAAGGCTATCGCGAAGCAGTTTCGGAAAAAGGCCTGCGGCGGCGCTTGAAAGCGTTCTTGCTTGCATTTTTAGTGGGGTCCCTGGCCTCGATTGACTATTTCGCCGCGTTTGGAGTGCCGGTCTATCCCATTGGGTATGTCGCGGTCATGGCTTTTATTGTGATGATCGCGTACGCGATCCGCCGGTATCACCTTGTGGGGATCACGCCGGCCATAGCTGCTCAACAAATCCTCGAAACCATGCAAGGGGCTGTTTTAGTGACCGACTTGAAGGGGATCATCCGCGTTGTCAACAAAGCCGCTTCCCGGATGTTTGACTATCAGGAACCGGAGGCTGTGGGAATGCCGATTAGCCGTATTATCGAAACTCCCTTTGACCTGAAGGTCGGATCCGGCGGTCGAAAAGTCGAGATCACCAGCCCTACGTTTGTTTGGGCCAGCGGCGAGATCCGCAATCATGGAATCATCTGGCGCGCTAAAAACGGAAAAAAAATCCACGTCAGCATGTCGGCCTCCCCGTTGAGAGACGAGCGGGGATCCATCGAAGGAATGGTCTATGTGGCCGTCGACATCACCGAATTAAAAAACGCGACGGAAGCGATTCAAAGGGCGCATGATCTTTTGGAGAAAAGGGTGGAGGAACGGACTACGGAACTGGTCGAAGCCAACAAGAATTTATCTTCCGAGATCGGGGAACGCAAGCGTGCCGAGGACGCGCTCAAAAAAGCGCATGATGAACTTGAAATCCAGGTCTTGAAACGGACGGCGGAGCTTTCAAAAGTCAACCTGGCGCTCAAAGGCGAAATTACGGAGAGAAAAAAGGCCGAAGAAACACGCCAGCGCCTCGCGGCGATCGTGGAATCCACGGATGATTCCATTCTTAGCATGACGCTTGACGGGACCATCATGAGCTGGAACCGCGGGGCGGAAAAAGTTTACGGGTATCTTGCCGGAGAAATGATCGGAAAATCCTTCTCCGTTCTTATCCCCAAAGATTATTCGGAGGAAATCCGGGGAATTTTAAACCGGATTTGGGAAGGGGGACAGCTCGAAAATTATGAGACCCGGCGTGTGCGCAAGGACGGGCACCTGATTGATGTTTCATTGACTCTCTCTCCCATCAAGGATGAGGCGGGAAAGATGGTCGGCATTTCCTCGATCGGCCGCGACATCACAAAATTAAAACAGGCCGAAGAAGCCATTCGCCAGAAAAAAGACCTCGAAATCAAATCCGGATTTGTCTCGATGGTCTCTCATGAGTTAAGGACGCCATTGACCGCAATCAAAATGGGGATCGATATTTTAATGGTCGGCGAGGCCGGGGCCGTGACTCCGGAACAAAAGGAATGGCTGGAAATGGCGCAGCGCAATGTCGAGAGGCTGACGCGCCTCATCAATAACGTGCTGGATTTTCAAAAGCTGGATGCCGGGAAAATGCCCACGGATTATAAAGTACAGGACCTCAATGAATTGATCCGCGAACTTCAAATGACTCTTCGGTCTCTGGTGCATCATAAAAACCTCGTGCTGACGTTCGAATTGGCAGAAGGCCTTCCGAAAGTTTCATTTGACCGGGAAAAAATCTCGGAAGTGCTGATGAATTTGACGGCCAACGCGATCAAGTTTACGGAACAGGGAAGGATTTGCCTGAAAACGGAAAAAAAAGAGAATTGGGTTGAGGTCTCGGTGACCGACACCGGCATCGGCATCCGGAACGAAGACATGCCCCGGCTCTTTACGCATTTCACGCAGCTTCACGGGAACCCTGCTAAAACCGGCGGAACGGGGCTCGGGCTCGCCATCTCCAAGAAAATCGTTGAACAACACGGAGGCGCCATGGGGGCGAAGTCCGAATATGGAAAAGGAAGCACCTTTTATTTTCGGCTGCCTGCCCAGGGGAAGGCTAAACCATCATGAAAAAGCGGAAGGCCTCTGGAGCGGTTAAAATCAAGTTCCGCGAACGAAGGCTTGGCGAGATTGATTTCAGCAAACTCCGCCACCCCAAGCCCAATAAAGACTACAAAGCCACTCTGCCCGGCCCTCCCGGCTGGCAATACAAAATCGATCCCGGCCAATAAAAGAGTTGACAACCGTCCCCTGTATATACAAAATACCCAATCTTTAACGCTCTAAAAATTCTGTATATACGAGGGAAACAAGATGCCTGTCAAAACCCGCAAACCCGCTTCAAAAAAACGCTCTGCTGATTCCGGCGCCGGCGCTTCCAATAAACTCATCTCGATCCGTATTCCTGAAAAGACGATTGAAGGGCTCCGCCGTCTGGCTGACGAAAAAGGCGAGGGAATGGGCTATCAACAGTTGATCAAGTCTTATATCAAGAGCGGGATGTCGGGGGAAGCATCCAAAACCTTTCAGGAAGAAATGGCGGCCATTGCCACTCCGATCCTGAAAGCGATTCCGGCAAAGAAGAAAGCCGCTCCGGTTGAAGTTCCAAGCGTCATGCGGGAGGACATTGAGGCCCTCGGCAAAATTTTCAAGCCTCATCTCAAACACTTTGCCGGCAAAACATTTTTGATTACCGGCGCTTTCGGTTTTTTGGGCCGTTATATGGTCCATCTGCTCCATCACCTGAACCAGGAATACCTGAAAGACAATAAAGCAAAAGGATTGCTGCTGGATAACTTCGTGACGGGGTATCAGCAACAGATTCTTTCCGATGAGCATCTTGCGTTCGTGCGCCACGATGTGATCAAGCCCTTTCAAACGGATGCCAAAATTGATTACATTATCCATGCAGCCGGCATTGCCTCGCCTGCTTATTACACCAAGTTTCCTATTGAGACCATGGATGTGGGAACGGTCGGCACGCGCAACATGTTGGAACTTGCGCGCCAGAAAAACGTGCAAAGTTTTATTTTCATGAGCTCAAGCGAGGTTTATGGCGATCCGGACCCCGCGCATGTGCCCACGAAAGAGGATTATCACGGCAATGTTTCAGTGAACGGGCCGCGTTCTTGCTACGATGAATCCAAGCGTTTCGGCGAGACCATGTGTTCCGCTTATTGGCGGGTTTATAATGTGCCGGTCAAGATTATCCGGCCGTTCAATGTTTACGGCCCGGGCATTCGCCCCGACGATTACCGCGTGCTGCCGAATTTTATCGAGCATGCGCTGCGCAAAGAGCCGCTTCCGGTGCACGGAGCGGGAAATAACACGCGCTCATTTTGCTACATCAATGATGAGATCGAGGCAATTTTTAAAATTCTGTTTTCCCCGCACAGCGGCGAAGCATTTAATGTCGGAAATCCCACGCCGGAAATTTCGGTCAAGGAACTGGCGCAGCGGGTGGCGGCGGCCATGCCGTTCAAGGCCAGCGTGATTTCGATTGATCCGCCGCATGCGGTGTACGCGAATTCCGACCCCAAGCGCCGCTGTCCGGACATCACAAAACTGACGAAACTCACGGGATTCAAGCCCCGGGTCGGTTTAAACGAAGGCCTGAAGCGGACCGTCCGCTGGTTTCAGGAATCGTAAAAAAAGGAGCAGACAATGGAAAAAAAATGGCATATTGACCCGGCAATCAAAGACATTCGCGGCGAAATCACCAATGTTTTCGAAGGCCGCATCGAGCATATCGCGCTGATCACCTCCAAAAAAGGCACGGTCCGCGCCAATCATTATCACAAGCAGGACCATCAGTTTATTTATCTCGTGAGCGGCGCATTCGAAAGTCACTCAGTGGATATCAACAATACCTCGAAAAGGCTAGTGCTCGAAATCAAGCCCGGCGATATTGTCGAAACGCCGGCTCTGATCGCGCATGCCCAAAAATTCACCGAAGACTCGGTATTTCTTGCCCTTACCACGCGCCAGCGTGAGCAGGGGAAGTATGAGGAAGACACGATCGCGTATCCTGTGGTTGAAGGCTATCTCAATCCCGTTCTGAAAACGCATTGATCCCTCCGGTTGCCATCATTACCGGCGCGAGCCGGGGGCTTGGCTTGGCACTCACACGTCGTTTTCTTGAGGCCGGGTGGCAGGTGCATGGAATAAGCCGGCGTGGGATGGGCGCATCCAATTGGATTCCCGCATCCGCGGGAATGACAAAGCCTGGCTTTTTCTCCCACAAGCTGGATCTTACTTCTGACGTGCAAGTCAAACGCTTCGCCGCCCGCCTGAAGAAAAAAGTAAAACGCATCGATCTTCTGATCAATAATGCCGGAACCGGCGGAAAACTCCTTCGCCTCGAAGACATGCCGGTGGCCGGCTACCATCAAGTCATGAATGGTAATTTGCTTTCCGTTTTTCTGATGTGCAAATATTTTATCCCCGCTTTTCGCAAACAGAAAAAAGGCATGATCATGAATATTTCCTCTATGGCCGGGCAGCGCGCGGTGCCGAAAGTTGCCGTTTACTCCGCCGCGAAATTCGGCGTGATTGCTTTGTCGCAAGCGGTTGCAAAGGAAAATGCGGATGCGGGTTTGGAATGCATCACGGTCTGCCCGGGCGGAATGAATACGGAAATGCGGGCCGGCCTTTTCGGGCAGGAAGACGCTTCGAAGCAGCAAACGCCCGAATTTGTCGCCGGCGTTATTTTTGATGTTTATCAAAACCAGATTGAAGTAGAATCCGGCGGGGACATCGTGATTCGTCACGGAAAAATCACGGCGATTCATCCTTGCCCCGGGATTTAACTTTCAGGAGAATTTATGGCTGACCTTTACCGCAAAAGTAACTGCCGCTACTGTGAATCTCCGCTCGGCCCGGCCTTTCTGGATCTTGGGGCCGTGGCGCTTGCCAACTCGTATGTCCGTCCCGAAGACTCCGCCAAAGAAGAGTTTAAATGCCCGCTGGCTCTGACCTGGTGCGCGAAATGCGCCCTGGTCCAGCTCACCCATGTGGTACCTCCGGATTTAATGTTCAAAAATTATTTGTATGTCAGCTCCACTACCAAAACTTTCCGTGATCATTTTGCCCAATATGCGGCCCGGGTCAAAAGCCGGGTGACGGTAAAAGCAAATCCTCTGGCCGTCGACATCGGTTCGAACGATGGACTTCTGCTGGCCTGTTACCAAAAAGAGGGAATGCGCGCGGTAGGCGTGGACCCGGCGGAAAACCTTAGCAAAACCGCGAACGAAAACGGGCTTGTGACCATCAACCGTTATTTTGACGCGGAATCCGTAAAAATCATTCGCGAAAAGTTCGGGCCGGCCGATGCCGTGAGCGCGAATAATGTATTTGCCCATATCGATGACATTGCGAGTGTCTGCCGGAATGTGGCCGCGCTCCTCGATGAAAAAGGAATTTCCTCGATCGAATTTCCTTATCTTACCGTCATGCTCGACGAACTTCTCTTTGATATGATTTACCACGAGCATCTTTCCTACATTGCCGTGAACCCTTTGAGTTTTGTGCTCGCGCGCTTCGGCCTCGAGATTTTCGACATCGAGCAAGTCTCCTCCCACGGCGGTTCGCTCCGCGTATTTGTGCAGAAAAAAGCCACCGGCGGCCGGCCCATTGCTGCGGTTGTCGGCGAACTCATGCAAAAGGAACGCGAGAGAGGATGCCTGCAGGCGGACGTTTATGAGAAATTTGCAGAGCAGGTAAAAGAAACCAAACGCAGTTTTATGCAATTGGTGCAAAGCATCAAAAAATCAGGGAAATCCATTTCCGGCTACGGCGCGCCGGCCAAGGCCAGCACCATCATCAATTATTACGGCCTGACCCGGTCCGAAATCGATTATGTGGTGGATGATAATCCGATGAAGCAGGGTTACTTTGTTCCGGGGGCGAAAATCCCGATTGTTCCAAGCACTAGCCTTTTTGAAATACCAACCGACTATGTGATTATTTTTGCCTGGAATTTTGCCAAAGAAATTCTGCAAAAAATCGGCCATTTACGCGAAAAGGGTGTGGAGTTTCTTGTCCCTGTGGGAGGCACGGCCCGTGCTGCCGCTCCTGCCGAAGCTTTTTCTCTCCGTTAGCGTTTGATTTTTTTTCCGTGGAATTGCTCTGCTTCGGTGGAGCCTTTCATGCTGAAAGTGGAGGAAGACCCGCCGGTTGCGACTTCGGTCACCGCGTCGAAATAGCCTGTCCCCACGAACTCCTGATGCTTGACCGCCTCATAACCCAGCGCTTCGGCATCGAATTCATTTTCCTGCAATTCGGAGTAGGCCGCCATCCCGCGTTTCTTGTAATCATTGGCCAAAACAAACATGCTGTAATTCAAGGCGTGGAATCCCGACAGTGTGACAAACTGGAATTTGTAGCCCATGGCCCCGAGTTTTTCCTGGAATTTCCGGATGGTCTTCCCGTCGAGATGCGCTTTCCAATTGAACGAGGGCGAACAATTGTAGGCCAGAAGTTTCCCCGGGAATTTCTTGTGAATGGCCTGCGAAAACGTTTTGGCTTCGCCGAGATCCGGTTTCGAAGTTTCAAACCAGAGGAGATCCGCGTACGGGGCATAGGCCAACGCGCGTGAAATCGCCTGATCAAGGCCCATGCGGACATGGTAAAAGCCTTCATGCGTTCTTTGCGAGCTCTTGATGAAAGGCCGGTCGTAAGGATCGATATCGCTGGTCAAGAGCGACGCGCTGTGGGCGTCGGTGCGCGCGATGAGCAGGGTTTCAGCGCCCGAGACATCGGCAGCAAGGCGCGCAGCCGTGAGTTTCGTGACAAATTCCTGCGTCGGCACCAGCACTTTTCCCCCCAGATGCCCGCACTTTTTGACCGAGGCGAGCTGGTCTTCAAAATGAACTCCCGAGGCCCCTTCCTCAATCATCATTTTCATGATTTCAAAGGCGTGAAGCGGCCCGCCGAAGCCGGCTTCGGCATCCGCCACGAGCGGTGCGAGCCAGTCGATACTGTGGTCCTTTTTTAAATGGTGGATTTGATCAGCCCTCATAAGGGAATGATTGATGCGTTTGATCAAATAGGGGACGCTGTCGGACGGGTAAAGGCTTTGGTCCGGGTACATGCGAAGGGAATTGTTCATGTCGGCGGCCACTTGCCAGCCGCTTACGTAAATGGCCTTGAGCCCGGCTTTGACCTGCTGGATGGCCTGATTGCCGGTGACGGCACTGAGCGACGGCACGTATTTTTCTTCATGCAGCAATTTCCAAAGCCGTTTCGCGCCGGCCTTGGCAATCGAATATTCCCGGTGAATGGTGCCTTTCAGGCGGTAAACATCTTGCACGGAATAAGGCCGCACAATCCCTTTCCACCGCGGCGAGTTTTTCCATTCTTTCGCAAGGGTTGCGGCCGGTATATTTTTACTCATAAGATCTCCTCTTGGTTAGTCCTAGAATCATAAGTTTCTTGCTTTTTGTCATTCCCGCGAAAGCGGGAATCCATTGGTTTTAAAATGGATCCCCGACAACCCCGCAAGGGGGCTGCTTCGCTGAAGCATTCTGGGATGACACGGTTATTAATCAAGATAATCGTAGGCTTCCAGGGTTAAAAAATCAGGACAGTGCGAATTCGTACTCATGTTTTCGAAGATCCGGGAGGCATCGGTGAACCGTCCCGCGCTGAATTTTTCAAGGCCCGCTGCGGCGCGAATTTTTTCCAGTTCTTCGGCGATAATTTTTTTGACGAGAGCGGCGTCGAGCGTGACACCGGTATTCATTTTAGCCTTGTGGCGAAGCCATTGCCATACTTGCGTCCGGGAAATTTCCGCGGTGGCGGCGTCCTCCATCAAATGATAAAGGGGAACGCATCCGGCGCCACGGAGCCACGATTCAATGTAGAGAATGCCGACATTCACATTCAGCCGCAGGCCCTTTTCCGTGATTTCTCCGGCGGGAACGGCCAGTAAATCCTTTGCCGTGATCCGGACTTCCTCACGGGTGACATTGAGCTGGTTCGCGGCCGGCATATGCTTGTCAAAAATTTCCCGGGCGGTTTCAATCAATCCCGGATGCGCTACCCATGTGCCGTCATGTCCCGCCTTTACTTCACGGAGCTTGTCGAGCAAGACTTTTTCCATTGCGGCTTCATGGGCCGCCGGGTCGGTTTTGATCGGGATCTGCGCCGCCATTCCGCCCATGGCATGGATTCCACGGCGATGGCAGGTCTGGATCAAAAGCTCGACATAGGCTTTGAGAAAGGCCTTGTCCATGGTGACCTGCGCCCGGTCGGGGAGAAGGAATTCCGGTTTTTCGCGGAATTTCTTGATGAAGCTGAAAATATAATCCCACCGCCCGCAGTTCAGGCCGGCGGAATGGTCTTTCAGTTCGTAAAGAATTTCATCCATTTCAAATGCGGCAAGAATCGTTTCGATCAACACCGTGGCGCGAATAGTCCCGCGGGGGATGCCGAGCTTGTCCTGGGAAAAATTAAAAACGTCGTTCCAAAGCCGTGCTTCGAGATGGCTTTCCATTTTCGGAAGATAAAAATAAGGGCCGCTTCCTTTTTCAATGAGGGCTTGGGCATTATGGAAAAAATAAAGCCCAAAATCAAAAAGCGAGGCGGAAACAGGATGCCCGTCAACGCGCATATGTTTCTCCGGAAGATGCCAGCCGCGCGGACGCACCATGAGTGTCGCGGTTTTGGCCGCTAGCTCGTATTTCTTTCCTTCGGGAGAGACAAATCCGAGAGTTCCCCGGACAGCCTCCTGTAAATTAATTTGACCCTGAACATTGTTTTGCCAGGTGGGAGAATTGGAATCTTCGAAGTCCGCCATAAAAACGTCGGCCCCGGAATTGAGGGCATTGACGATCATCTTTCGTTCCACCGGCCCCGTGATTTCAACTTTGCGCTGGAAAAGGTCTTTCGGGATGGGCGCTACTTTCCACGCGGATTCCCGGATTTTTTGAGTGGAAGAAAGAAAATCCGGCAGCCGGCCCTTATTGATTTCTTCCTGGCGAAGTTGCCGGGCCTCGAGCAATTTTAAACGGGTGGATTCGAATTGACGGGCCAGATCCGCCGTAAACCGGAGCGCTTCCGGCGTCAGAACGGCGGCAAATGCGGGCGGTAAGGCCCCCGTGATTTCAATTCCTTCGGTTTTGGTCATAAAGGTCTCCTATAATTACGATACAAAAGCTCCTTTTATTAACCCCTAATCTAAAATTTACTGAAATCAGGCATTTTTATTACTCTCCCCCTTGGGGGAGAGGGTAGGGTGAGGGGAGCTTATCCCCATCCCCCGGCAGTAGATACGGATTGACAGAAGAATCAAAATAGCTAAAAATACATGGCTACCTATGAATAAACAAGGTTTGTACGACCCTCAGTTCGAGCATGATGCTTGCGGTGTTGGCTTTGTCGTCAACGTCAAAGGCAAAAAGTCGCATGAAATCGTCAAGCAAGCTTTAACGGTCCTGCTCAATTTGAATCACCGCGGCGCTTGCGGCTGCGAGCCGAATACCGGCGACGGCGCCGGCATTCTTCTTCAGATCCCGCACAATTACCTCAAGCAAGAAGCGACGAAGAGCGGATTCTCCCTTCCGGGCGCGAAAGAATACGGAGTGGGCGTGGTCTTCCTTCCTAGGAATGACGCCAGCCGCCAGGAATGCGAAAAGATTTTCGAGACCATCATCAAAGAAGAAGGCCAGACCTTTTTAGGCTGGCGCACGGTCAAAACCGAAAACAATTCCCTGGGCCCCACGGCCGTTGCGAGTGAATCCTTTGTGCGCCAGATTTTCATCGGCCGCAGCTCCAATCTCCACGATGACGATGCTTTCGAACGGAAACTCTATGTAATCCGCAAACGCGCCGAGAACATGATCCGCTATTCCGGTAAGTTCAAAGACGGCAGCTTCTTCTATATATCCAGCCTTTCCTGCCGCACTATCGTCTATAAGGGAATGCTGATGTCCGACCAGGTGGACCTTTATTTTCCCGAGCTGACCGACCCTTCAGTCGAAACTGCGCTTGCCTTGGTGCATTCGCGCTTCAGCACCAATACTTTTCCGAGCTGGGACCGCGCGCATCCTTACCGCTACATCGCGCATAACGGAGAAATCAATACGCTTCGTGGCAATATCAACTGGATGCATGCGCGCCAGGTCATGTGCGCTTCTGACCTTTTTAAGGACGACATGAACAAAATCCTGCCGGTTATCAGGACGGACGGCAGCGATTCGCAAATGTTCGACAATGTGCTCGAGCTTTTGGTCATGGGCGGGCGTTCTTTGCCGCATGCCGTCATGATGATGATTCCCGAGCCCTGGTCCAATCACGAAAGCATGAGCGACGAGAAAAAGGCCTTCTATGAATACCACGCTTCATTAATGGAGCCGTGGGACGGCCCTGCTTCGATTGCCTTTACCGACGGAATCAGGATCGGCGCGACGCTTGACCGGAATGGCTTGCGGCCTTCGCGTTACTACGTGACCAAAGATGATCTTGTGATCATGGCCTCCGAAGTGGGTGTGCTGGATGTCGCCCCGGACCGCGTTCTTTCCAAAGGCCGTTTGCAACCGGGCCGGATGTTTCTCATTGATACCGAGCAAGGCCGGATTGTGGCGGATGAAGAAATCAAAAATAAAATTGCGGCCGCGCAGCCTTATCGCGTATGGCTTAACGACAATCTGGTTTCGCTGGATACTCTTCCCGAAGCCCCGCATGTGCATGAACCCGATCACAAAACTGTACTGACCCGCCAGCAGGCTTTTGGGTACACTTTTGAGGACCAGCGCATTCTTTTATCTCCTATGGCCAAAGAGGGAGTGGAAGCGATCGGCTCCATGGGCACCGATACGCCGCTTGCCGTGCTTTCGAACAAGCCCCAGCTCCTTTACAACTATTTTAAACAGTTATTCGCGCAGGTCACCAATCCGCCGATCGACTGCATCCGCGAAGAGATCGTGACGTCCTCGGAAACCACGCTCGGACCGGAACGCAATCTACTGATGCCGGAACCCAAGAGCTGCCGGCAAATCAAACTGAAGAACCCCGTGCTTTCCAATGAGGAATTCGAAAAACTGCGCCACATCAATCATCCGGATTTCAAATCCGTGACCCTGCCGATGCTTTATGACCCTAAAGGCGGCGGGCCGGCGCTTGAAAAGGCTCTTGAAAAAATTTATCAGCTTGCCGACCGGGCGATCAAGCACAACACGAATCTGCTTGTACTTTCTGACCGCGGAATCAATGAGGAGCATGCCGCGATTCCGGCGCTCCTTGCGGTTTCAGGTCTGCACCATCATCTGATTCGCAAGGGGACACGCACCAAGATCAGCATCATTCTGGAATCCGGAGAGCCGCGCGAAGTACATCATTTCGCCCTTCTCATCGGTTATGGCGCGGGTGCGATCAATCCTTATCTTGCCTTTGAAACGCTCGATGACATGATTCATCAGGGAATCCTCAAAAGCGTGGACCATAAAACCGCGGTGAAAAATTTTGCCAAGGCTGCGGCCAAGGGCGTTGTGAAAACTATGTCGAAAATGGGGATTTCCACAATCCAGAGCTACCGGGGCGCGCAGATTTTCGAGGCGATCGGACTGAACCAGAAATTCGTGGATAAATATTTCACCTGGACTTCCACCCGCATCGAAGGCGTGGGCATCGACGAAGTTGCTACGGAAGTGCTTGCGCGCCATCAACACGCATTTCCGGACCGGCAGACCAATGGCAAAGTGCTGGATGCGGGCGGACAATACCAATGGCGCAAAGATGGCGAGTTTCACATGTTCAACCCCGAGACCGTCCATAAATTACAGCTCTCCACGCGCACGAACAATTTCAAGGTTTTTCAGGAATATTCGAAAGCCGTCAACGAACAGGCAAAAAACTACTGCACCCTGCGAGGCCTTTTTGAATTCAATTTTGACCAAAAGCCCGTTCCCATCGAAGAAGTGGAATCGGTCGAAGAAATTTTAAAGCGATTTAAATCAGGCGCCATGTCGTACGGTTCCATCAGCAAAGAAGCGCATGAGTCGCTGGCTGTTGCCATGAACCGGATCGGCGGAAAATCCAATACCGGCGAAGGCGGGGAAGACCCAGCCCGCTACCAGCCCGAGCCCAACGGCGATTCGAAAAACAGCGCGATCAAGCAAGTCGCCTCCGGTCGTTTCGGCGTGACCAGCTATTACCTTGTGAACGCGAAAGAACTTCAAATCAAAATGGCGCAAGGCGCCAAGCCCGGCGAAGGCGGACAACTTCCGGGCACAAAAGTTTATCCATGGATCGCGAAGACCCGCCATTCGACCCCCGGCGTTGGTTTGATTTCTCCGCCGCCGCATCATGACATCTATTCCATCGAAGATCTGGCCGAATTGATTCACGATCTCAAAAATGCCAATCACCACGCGCGCATCAGTGTGAAGCTCGTGGCCGAAGTGGGCGTGGGCACGATTGCAGCAGGTGTCGCGAAAGCGCATGCCGATGTGGTGCTCATCAGCGGGCATGACGGCGGCACCGGCGCTTCACCTCTTTCTTCCATCAAACACGCGGGCATTCCCTGGGAGCTCGGCCTTGCCGAAACCCATCAAACCCTTGTCCTTAATAATTTACGCAGCCGCATTGCCGTTGAAACCGACGGCCAGCTCAAAACCGGCCGCGACGTCGCGATTGCCGCTCTGCTCGGCGCCGAAGAATTCGGATTTGCCACCGCGCCGCTTGTGAGTCTTGGCTGCATCATGATGCGC
>CAYGIT010000078.1:0-12927 GCA_964349955.1 uncultured bacterium | reverse complement strand
TGGCGACGCGGCGGATCGCGTACACCGCTTTCGGAATCGCTTGGGCGGGAATATCCAGGTGCGTCAGCGCGCGCATGCGCGCGTCGTTGCCGATGCTCAAGCGCACGCCGTGCCGCGCCAGGGCGGCGTTGAAATCCCGCGCCTTGAAAATTGTTCCGAATGCGAGGGCTCCGGCGCGGAACCCGGTTCGAAAAGAATTCCCTGCAAAGATTGCGGCGGCCACGGCGAGGTCCGTATCACCCAGGGTTTTTTTACGATGCGCCGGACATGCCCGCGTTGCGCAGGCGAAGGCCAACGGATTGAAAAACCCTGCGTGCGATGCGGCGGCCAGGGCCGTTTAAGAAAAACACGGAAGTTGAATGTCAAAATCCCGCCCGGCATGGATTCCCAGATGCA
This sequence comes from uncultured bacterium, assembly GCA_964349955.1. Taxonomy (GTDB): domain Bacteria; phylum Omnitrophota; class Omnitrophia; order Omnitrophales; family Aquincolibacteriaceae; genus CAYGIT01. Next base: position 12,531 of record CAYGIT010000078.1, on the reverse strand, counting down.
CCTGAAAATGAGCGGGGAAGGCGAGGCCGGCCTGAAAGGCTCGGGCCGCGGAGATTTGTATGTGACCGTTGCCGTCAAGCGGCATGCGACCTTTGAACGCAAAGGAAATGATCTTTACTGCGAAATTCTGATTCCTTTTACGGCGGCCGTGCTTGGCGGATCGCTTCCGGTGCCCACGCTGACCGGCCAGACAGAATTGAAAATTCCGGCCGGGACCGCTTCGGGAAAAGTTTTTACCCTGAAAGGGGAGGGCCTTCCGGCGGTGAACCGTCCGGCCTCGCGCGGAGATGAATACCTGCGCGTGGAAATCGAAGTGCCCGACAAAATAAGCGCTGAAGAGCGAAAAATTCTCCAGGATTTTGCCAAAAAGCGCGGCGAAAAAATTCAGGTCAAAAAAGGCCTTTTCGGCCATTAGGGTTTAATGAATTATTTTGATTACGAATACCGCGTTCGCTACGGCGATACGGACAAAATGGGCATCAGCTACTATGCCAATTACTTCATCTGGTTCGAAGCGGCCCGCACCGAGTATTTCCGTGCCCTGGGCTTGCCGTATACGCGTTGTGAAGCGCAAGGCTATTTCCTTCCGGTGGTGGAAACCAGTGCCCGGTATTTCGCGCCGTGCACTTACGATGATTTGATCGTGGTGCGAACCAGCGTTGCGTATGCCCGCCAGACCAGCATGCGTTTTGAATACCAGGTCTTAATCAAAGGCGCGCCCAAAATTCTGGTGTCGGGCTTTTCAGTGCATGTTTTTGTGGACAAAAGCATGCAGCCCGTACGAATCCCGGCCGAAATTCAAAACCTCATCACGTTTCATTCACTCCTGTCTTGACCCCGCTCTTTTTCCGTGCTAGATTACGCTTCCGTTGAAGCCTTGCAGGGCAAGGGTTCCCCGCAGGCCACACATTCTTCGAACGACAGCAAAAAGGGCGCATGAAGAAATTCCGGGTGACGATTCTTGGAGACGGCGGATGGGGAACCGCACTTGCCGTTGTCAATGCCCGGCGAAAAAATGATGTCATGCTGTGGTCGGCTTTCCCGGAATATGCCAGGATCATCGAAACCAAACGCGAAAACGTCAAATTCCTTCCCGGCGTTCCTCTCGCTTCCGAAATTCAAATCACTTCCGATCTTAAAGTTGCGCTGGCTTTCGGGGATATTGTCGTGCTTGCCATTCCTACCCAATTTTTGCGCAATATTCTTTTTAAAATAAAAGACCTCCCTTTTTCCGAAAAAGTCTTCATCAGTGTTTCCAAGGGCATCGAAAAACGCACCTGCCTCCGGCCTTCCGAGATCGTCAAATCCATTCTCGGAAATGCCATTCATCTCGTGGTGCTTTCCGGCCCTTCGCATGCCGAAGAAACAGCCCGCAATATTCCCACGCTTGTGGTTGCGGCCAGCGAAAATGAAAAAGATGCCGTGATGGTTCAGGAAGCCTTCATTGATACTTATTTCCGCACCTATGTTCAGAGAGATGTGGTTGGCGTGGAGCTGGGCGGCGCTTTAAAAAATGTGATGGCCATTGCCGCCGGCGTTTCCGACGGGCTTGGGTTTGGGGACAATACCAAATCAGGGTTGATCACGCGGGGACTTCTCGAAATGACCCGCCTCGGCATCCGGTTCAATGCCAATCCCAATACTTTCTTCGGGCTTTCGGGACTCGGCGATTTGGTGACCACTTGTTTTTCGCCTCATGGCCGGAACCTTCGCGTGGGCCGCGAACTTGGGCAGGGGAAAAACATCAAAGATATTCTCGCTTCCATGGAAATGGTGGCCGAAGGCGTGGATTCGGCCGAAAGCGTGCATGAACTCTGCCAGAAAGTAAAACTGGACCTTCCGATTATCGGGGAGGTTTATGAAATTCTTTTTCGCGGCAAGAATCCGAGGCAGGCGGTCCTGGATCTTCTGCAAAGGGATGCCCGCGAAGAATGGAAACAATACTAAATAATGGAAGGGGGTGAATTCAATGAATAAATCCGATTTGGCAAGTGATGTTGCCAAGAAGACCAAGCTTTCAAAGGCCAAGGCATGGGAAGTGGTGAGTGCTACTTTCGAAACCATCAAAGGTTCCCTGAAAAAAGGTCAGAAAGTTTCTCTCATCGGTTTTGGAAGCTTTCTCGTCAGGGCCCGCAAGGCTCGTACGGGACGCAATCCTCAAACCGGGGAAACGATCCAGATCAAGGCTCGCAAGGTCCCTGCTTTTTCCGCAGGTTCCGAGCTCAAGAAAGCCCTTTTAAAGTAAAAAGCTGGTAACGGCGGGAGACGGAAGGGGATTTCCCTTTCCGTCTCTTGCTGTCTTGTCATCCTGAGGCGTTTTGTGCCGAAGGATCTCTGAGATTCTTCGCTTCGCTCAGAATGACAAAAGAATGGACAGGATTAAGGAGTGTTTGGTGGGCAAGGCACATGATTTAAAAATGTTTACGGTCGAGGAAGCCAACCGTCTTATCCCTCAGTTGACCGAGTGGCTGGGCGAAATACGGATGGACCGGGACCGTATTTTGGCCATGGAAGTGGAAATTGATGCGCTTGAGCTGGTATCGGAAAAAAGAAGCGATTCCGGTATTTCTCAAGGATTGGCCCCTAAAGTGGAGGAGTATACAACTTTGGTGGACCGCTTTTATTCCCGCGTCGACAATATCCATAGCACCGGTTGCCTGGTCAAAGATCTGGATCTCGGGCTTGTAGATTTTTACAGTTTGCAAAATAACCGGGTCATTTTTTTATGCTGGAAACTCGGGGAACCCGCGATTTCATTCTGGCATGATATCAGCAGCGGTTACGCTTCCCGCCAAAAATTCGGAGATTCCTGATGGCGAAACTGGAGGAAGGCAAACCCGCGCCTGATTTCTCCCTGCCTTCTTCGGAAGGCCGCGAAATCAGCCTGGCGGATTTCAAAAATAAGAAGAAAATCGTCCTCTATTTTTACCCCAAGGATGACACGCCGGGGTGTACGAAAGAGGCTTGCGATTTGCGGGATTCCATCAACAAAATCGAGAGCCAAGAGGCCGTTGTCCTGGGCTTGAGCAAAGATGGCCTGGCGGCTCACGCGGCTTTTAGCAAAAAATATAAACTCCCTTTCACCCTCTTGAGTGATGAAAGCAAAGACACGATTAAAAAGTACGGCGTTTGGAAGGAAAAGAGCCTCTATGGGAAGAAATTCATGGGCATTGAGCGCACCACCGTGGTCATTGACAAAAAGGGGATTGTCCGCAGGGTTTTCCCCAAGGTAAAGGTCGACGGCCATGCCCAGGAGGTCTTGGAGACCCTCGCCTCGATTTAGCGATTCCAACCCTAAAAAACACTTGCCCGGGGGCAGACTTTTGCTATAATGAAGCCCCTTTGTATCCGAATGCCCATGGCTTCGGCAGGCAGGGCCCGGCCTTATCCATCCGGCGGGCATTCTCTCCTGACTACAAAACACTCTTTTTATAAACGGGAACGGAGGATTTTTTCTTGTCGCAGTTGACGATTAAACAGTTATTGGAAGCCGGTGTTCATTTTGGGCATCAGACGCAGCGCTGGAACCCCAAGATGAGGAAGTATATTTTTGGGGAACGCAACGGGATCTACATCATTAATCTCGAAATCACCCTGACCTGTCTCGAACAGGCCCTTGCTTTTTTGAAGCAAACCGCGGCGGAAGGCAAAGAAATCCTTTTTGTCGGGACAAAAAAGCAGGCCCAGGAATCCCTTCGCCAGGCCGCCGAAAAATGCGGAATGCCGTATGTGGAGCAGCGCTGGCTCGGCGGGATGCTCACCAACTTTGAGACCGTCCGTAAATCCGTGGCCCGTCTTGACCATATTGACACCATGGAAGGGGACGGCAGTTTTCAGTTTGTGACCAAAAAAGAAGTCGGGATGCTCAAAAAAGAACGCGAAAAACTCGCGAAGAATTTGACCGGCATCCGTAAAATGCGCCGTCTTCCCGGAGTGATTTTCGTGATCGATTCCAAAAAGGAAGAAATCGCGATCAAGGAAGCCATTAAACTCGGAATCCCGGTGGTGGCTGTTCTCGATACCAATTGTGATCCGGACCTTGTGGACTATCCGATCCCGGGTAATGATGACGCCATTCGCGCTGTCCGCCTTTTTTGCGATACCGCGGCCCAGGTCATTCTGGAAGGCCGGAGCGAAGCGGCAAATGCGGGAGCTCCCCAAGCCGAAGCCCTGGAAGCCCAGGAAGCTGTAGCGGAGTCGGAGGGCATGCAACCTGCCGTCGCGGTTGAGGTTGAGACCTCGGTGCTGACATCGGCCGAGCCTCTTGAAGAAGCCGTGACACTCCCCGAAGATGTGATCGCGGAAAAATTACCCTCCCGGTTTGTGGGAGAAGTTTTGGAAGTCGAAAAAGAAAAGTTGAAAACCAAAAAGCCCGTTGCTCCCAAGAAAAGAAAAGCTGATTAAATGGCCATGACTGCTGAAAAAAACGATAAAGAAGTCCTTTTGAAACTCCGCGAATTGACCGGCGCCGGCATGATGGAGTGCAAGGCCGCGCTTGTCGAAGCCAAAGGCGATCTTAAAACTGCCCAGGACATTATCCGCCGCAAAGGGCTGGATATTGCCAAGAAAAAGTCGACCCGGGAGACAAAAGAAGGGCAGATCATTTCTTATATTCACAGCGGTGGAAAATTGGGCGTTCTTGTGGAAATCAATTGCGAAAGCGATTTCGTCGCAAAAAACGAACAGTTTCAGGAATTTGCCAGAAACATCGCGATGCAGATTGCCGCCGCCTTTCCGCTTTATGTGACGGCCGAGGACATTCCGGCGGCCGATTTGGCCCGTGAAAAAGGAAATTTCGAAGAAGAACTGAAAAACAAGCCTGAAGCGGTGCGTGAAAAAATCCTTCAGGGGAAACTTGCCAAGCGTTTCGAGGATGTCTGCCTTTTGAATCAGAAATACATCAAGGATGATTCAAAAACCGTTCAAGATTATTTGAATGAAAACATTGCGAGAATTGGTGAAAATATTGTGATCCGCCGGTTTGTCCGTTTTGAAGTCGGCGGGGGCCTGTAATCAACCTTCCGGACATTTGTTGTGAAGAAGCCTGTCTATAAGCGTGTTCTGCTCAAACTCTCCGGCGAAGCGCTGCAGGGCCATCAAAGCCACGGCGTCGACCCCAAAGTTGCTTCTTCCATCGCTTCCCAAATCAAAGAAGTTTATGAACTCGGAATTGACCTTGCCCTGGTGATCGGGGGAGGCAATATCTTCCGCGGCGTGAATGCTTCCAAGGCCGGCATGGACCGGGCTACTGCCGATTACATCGGCATGCTCGCGACCCTCATGAATTCGATGGTCATGCAGGACGCTCTTGAAAAAGTGGGAGTCCATACGCGCGTGCAATCCGCGATTGAAATCAAGGAGCTGGCCGAACCCTATATCCGCCGCCGCGCGATGCGCCATCTTGAAAAGAAACGCGTTATTATTTTTGCCGGCGGCACGGGCAATCCCTATTTTACGACCGACACGGCCGCGGCCTTGCGGGCCATTGAAATCGGCGCGGATGTGATCATCAAGGCCACCAAGGTGGACGGCGTTTATACGAGCGATCCGATCAAAGACAAAAAGGCCAAAAAATACGACCGGCTGCGCTACATCGATGTTTTGAAAAAGAGGCTCCAAGTCATGGACGCCACTGCGATTTCCCTGTGCATGGACCATTCCCTGCCGATCATCGTTTTTAATTTAACGCAATACGGCAATATCCGCCGCGTGATTTTAGGCGAACCTATCGGAACCCGCGTTTCGTAACCGGGTTTGAGGAGGAATCAATATGCTTGAAACAGCCGATGTCAAAAAAGTGGTGGAAGAAACCAGGAAGAAAATGACGAAGGGCCTGGACGCCACAAAAAAAGAATTTCAGAATATCCGTACCGGCCGCGCGTCGATTGCGCTGGTGGAAGGAATCCAGGTCGATTATTACAACACGCCCACTCCGCTGAAGGGCGTCGCGAACATTTCGACGCCGGACCCCAAGACGATTTCGATTCAACCCTGGGACCCGTCCATTATCGGGGAAATCGAGAGGGGAATCATGAAATCGGGGTTGGGATTGACTCCGGTCAATGACGGCAAAGTGGTGCGCATTCAAATCCCGTCGCTCACGACGGAACGCCGAGAAGAATTGACGAAAGTGGTCAGGAAAGTGGCCGAAGAAGGCCGTATTTCCATCCGGAGCACGCGCCATGAAGCCATTGAGCATGTGAAAAAGCAGGAAAAAGCAAAAGCCATTCCTGAAGACATGTCCCATACCACGCAAAAAGAAATCCAGAAAATTACCGACAGCTTCATCGCCCAAATCGATGAGTCGTTGAAGCACAAGGAATCCGAGATCCACGCGATATAAAAACAATGCAAAATTCAAAAGTCAAAATGCAAAAGGATGGGGTTGCTTCGCAACATTATTTAATGCCACAAAGTGGCTCCTGTATTTTGCATTTTGACTTTTGAATTTTAAATTGCTTTTTCGAGCCCGTAGCTCAGTTGGTAGAGCACATCCCTTTTAAGGATGGTGTCGATGGTTCGATCCCATCCGGGCTCACTTTCCCATCTCCCGCGAAGTCATCATCCCCAAGCCTGCAAGATTTTTCTTTAATTAAATTATAATATGCTGTATTATCAATTCATGGATTCGCTTTTACCGACCCTCAAACGCTATTTTGGTTTTACTTCTTTCCGGCCTTTGCAGCAGGAAATCATTCAGGCCGTGTTGGCGGGCAGGGATGTGTTCGCGCTGCTTCCGACCGGTGGCGGGAAATCGCTTTGCTATCAATTGCCGGCATTGATGCGACCCGGGCTGACAGTCGTGGTTTCTCCCCTGATTGCTTTAATGAAGGACCAGGTACAGGCCATGGAATCCTGCGGCGTAGCAGCCACATTTTTGAATTCCTCCCTGACTGGAAAAGAATCGCAGAAGCGGCTGGAAGGGCTGCGGCAAGGAAAGTATTGTTTGTTGTATGTCGCTCCGGAGCGGCTCATGCTTCCGGATTTTTTGGCGGAACTGAAAGCCTGGAAGGTGAACTCGATTGCCATCGATGAAGCCCATTGCATCAGCGAATGGGGGCATGACTTTCGTCCCGAATACCGGAAACTCTCTGAGCTTCGCGAACTTTTTCCTGTTCCCATGGTGGCGCTCACCGCCACCGCGACGGGCCGGGTGCAATCGGACATTGTCCGTCATCTCGGGTTAAAACAGCCGGCGATTTATACGGCCAGTTTCAACCGTCCCAATTTGACGTATCGCGTGATTCCTAAAAGTGATCCTGAAAAACAAGTCCTGAATTTTATCAAATCCCGCAAGGACGAGAGCGGGATTATTTATTGCCAAAGCCGTCAGCGCACGGAAACGATCGCCGCGGTGCTAAATGCGCAAGGCGTGAAGGCCCAGCCCTATCATGCAGGTCTTTCCAATGAGGAGCGGTCCCGCAATCAGGACCTTTTTCTGCGGGATGAAGTCCAGGTCATTTGCGCGACTATCGCTTTCGGCATGGGCATTCACAAATCCAATGTCCGTTTTGTCATTCATTACGATCTTCCCAAAAACATCGAAGGCTATTATCAGGAAACCGGCCGCGCCGGTCGCGATGGGTTGGCAAGCGAATGCCTGCTTCTCTATCAAGCGGGGGATGCCGCAAAGCAATTCTGGTTCATTGCGGAGAAGACCCAGCCCGGAGAACGGCAGATCGCCGAAGAGCAATTGCGGCAAATGGTGCATTATGCGGAATTATCCACCTGCCGCCGCAAAAGTTTGCTGGGCTATTTTGGAGAAATCCAGGGGCCTGAAAATTGCGGGGCCTGCGATAATTGTTTTGCTCCGCCGGAGACTTATGACGGCACTCTTGACGCTCAAAAATTTCTTTCCTGCGTTTTCCGGATCCGCCAAAAGAACGGATTCGGGACCGGAATGAACCATGTGATCGAAGTCTTGACCGGCGCGAAAACAGAAAAAATCAGGCAGTGGCGGCACGAAGAGCTTTCCACTTACGGCATCGGCAAAGAGCGCAGCCGCAAAGAATGGGCCGCCATTGGCCGGGGGCTTATCCGGCTCGGTTTTCTTCTCCAGAATTCAGAAAAATTCAGCGTGCTGGAACTGACGGAGTCCGGGCAAGACGCCCTTCAGGCGCGGCGGACGGTCATGCTCAGCAAAACCATCCACACTCCGGAAACGAAAAAGACCCATTCGGATGAGGCCGGGTATGATGAAATCTTGTTTGAAAGCCTGCGCCGGCTCCGCAAATCACTGGCCGACGAAAGAGATGTTCCTGCCTATGTTATTTTTTCAGATGCCACTCTGCGTCAAATGGCCCGTGACTACCCGCTTCAGGAACCGGAGTTTCTGCGAATCAGCGGAGTGGGGCAAAAAAAACTCGAAGCCTTCGGCGGGGTTTTTCTTGAAGCCATTGCGGCCCATCTCAAAGAAACCCCCCGCAATCAAATTCACGCCTGATTCGCCTTCTCTTTTCCCCCTGAAAGAAGTCTTCCCGGCCTTTTGCAAAAAACTTTTAGGTTTGTTATTCCCGGTTTTAGCCGTTATAATTTTATTAGAGGTAAACATGATTGAAGTGAAGAAGAAGCTTTTCTTTGTTTTGATCGTTGCCGTCTGGCTTTTTCCGATTGTGATCGGAGAAGGCTTCCTTTTGAATTATGAAAATGCTCCCGGTCCTTTGGCCCACCCTTCTCCTCAATGGCCGGCGGGAACCTCGCTTCAAAAAAGTTCCGGCCGTCCGACTCTTTTGATGTTCGTTCATCCCCGTTGCCCTTGCTCGAAAGCGAGTCTCGGAGAGCTGGCCCTGCTTGCCGCCCGTTGCCGGGACAAGGTCTCGATCCAGGTCATTTTTCTAAAACCGGAAAAATTTTCCATTCAGTGGACAGAAACCGGCCTTTGGCAGAAAGCCCGCGAAATTCCAGGTGTAAAAACCGTGATTGACGAGAAGGGGAAAGAATCAGGATTTTTCGGTGCTTTGACTTCCGGGCAAACTTTACTTTATGGCATGGATGGCCGATTGCTTTTTCAAGGGGGGATTACCGCTTCACGCGGCCATTCAGGAGACAATGACGGCCGGGAAGCGATCGAATCGATTTTGTTAAAAGGAACGGCCGAACGCCGGCAAACGCCTGTGTTTGGATGTTCTTTGCTTGATCAAAAACAATCGTGGATGGAGAGACTTTTGCCTCTATGGAAAAAATAGAACCGAGTTCCCCATTTGAGAAACAAATAGAGAAGCGCGCGGCTGTTCTCTTTGAGGAGCATCGCGAGCAGATTAACACGCATACGGACCGTCTGTTTGCCTGGCTCATGATTTTTCAGTGGTGCTCGGGCATTGCCGCCGCAATCTGGATTTCTCCGAGGGCCTGGGCCGGCCAGTACAGTCAAGTTCATTTGCATGTTTACGCTGCTTTTTTTCTGGGCGGGGCTATCTGTTTATTCCCCGCGATTTTAGGGTTCACCCGTGCGGGGGCTCCTTCTACCCGTTATTTTATCGCGATTTCCCAGGCGCTCACCTCGGCTTTGCTCATTCATCTGACGGGAGGGCGTATTGAAACCCATTTCCATGTTTTCGGTTCGCTGGCTTTTTTGGCCTTTTACCGGGACTGGAAGGTGTTAATACCGGCGACGATCATTGTGGCCTTTGACCACTGGTTGAGGGGCGTGTATTGGCCACAGTCCGTCTATGGTATTCTTGTGGCAAGCCCCTGGAGATGGGCCGAGCATGCGGGATGGGTGATCTTTGAAGATATTTTTCTGATTGCGTCCTGCGTGCGAAGTGTCGAAGAAATGCAAAAGATTGCCCGGCGGACCGCGGAATTGGAGCAAACAAATCAAATCATTGAAGTGAAAGTCAAAGACCGGACGAGGGAGTTAATCAAAGCCAAAGACCATCTTGAGAATGAAATGGCCGAACGCCAAAAATTGGAAGAAATGGTCATTCAATCCGAAAAAATGGCTGCGGTAGGGCAGCTTTCGGCCGGAATTGCCCACGAGATCAACAATCCCGTTGCGTTTATCGGCAATAATTTATCCGTTCTCTCGCAATACATTGTTTCCATGCTGAGCCTGCTGGAAAAGGCGGAAAAACTCCATGGGACCGTTCTTGGCAAGGATTCTGACGAATCAGAGAAACTCGCCGTAGAAATGATTGCTCTCGAAAAGGATTTGAACCTCGAATATATCCGCACGGATATCAATCCTCTGCTTTTGGAATCCCGCGAAGGCATTGAACGGATTAAAAAAATCGTGAGTGATCTCAAGACCTTTGCCCGCTCTGACAATGGCGCTATGAAGCCTGAGGATTTGCAGAAAATCACCGAAGGAATGATCGCCATTGTCTGGAATGAGATCAAATACAAGGCCGAATTAGAGAAAGATTATCAGCCTTTGCCGCCGGTGGTGTGCGATGCCCAGCAGATCGGGCAAGTCGTTCTGAACCTTCTGATCAATGCCGTCCAGGCAATCCCTGAAAAAGGGGTCATCTCAATCCGCACTTTCGTTCAAAACCAATGGGCATGCATCGGAATCAAGGACAGTGGTGCCGGAATTCCGAAAGAAATCATGAACCGCGTGTTTGATCCTTTTTTCACTACGAAAGAAGCGGGGAAAGGAACCGGCCTGGGCTTAAGCGTCAGCCGCGAAATCATCAAAAAACACAAAGGCAAGATTGAAGTCCGGAGTGAAGCCGGAAAAGGAACCGCCTTTACGATTTTTCTGCCTTTGCCCCGCGTTCAGAGTCTGGCCGCATAAGGACCTCTTTTTTTGTAAAGGAGGCATTTGACAAGAGGGGGTTGTTCGGGCATGCTTAGTGTAGAGGGCTGAGAATGCGTAGAATGTATGAAAAGCCGGGAATGTCGAAAGGAGGCCGTTGAGATGCCGGAAGACCCTCAAGAAACCGTAAAGCCGGAAGACATTTTAACGACAGGACAGATTGCAAAATTCTGTGCGGTTGATCCCCGGACGGTGAATCGCTGGATTCATCAAAACCTCCTTGTTTCCCATGCCCTTCCCATCACCCATTTCCGCCGCATCAAGGTCAAGGATTTCTTGCGTTTTCTCAAAGCCGAGAAAATGCCGGTTCCCGAAATCCTCAAAGGAATTTCAAAAAACCGGATCCTGATTGTCGACGACGATCCCTCCGTGCGAAATGCGATCAGGCGTGTTTTGCACCAGGCCCACAGCAAAGACTATGAGATTGAGACCGCTTCCGAAGGTTTTGAGGCCGGCAGGATTTTGCAAAAATTTCAGCCGGACCTGGTGATCCTGGATTTGAAAATGCCGAAGATGGACGGTTTTGAAGTTTGCAGGCAAATCAAAACACATCCGGAAACGCGGCACATCAAAGTGCTGGCCATGTCCGGAACGGTCCGTAAAGAGGAATACCAGAAAGCTCTGGATTTGGGGGCGGACAGTTTTTTAGAAAAACCGTTTTCCGAACAGGTTTTAAAAGACCGGCTTTTGCAGCTGTTTGGCCTGGAGGAATCCCGTGAATAAAGAGCTGAATGTTCTTGTGCTGGATGATGAGATCAACATCCTGAATTCTCTGGGAAGGGCATTCCGGGACGAACCCTTCGGTCTTTTTACCACCACTCATCCGGAAGAAGCCCTGGAAATCCTCCGCCGTGAAAACATCAAAGTCGTGATGAGCGATCAAAAAATGCCGAAAATGGAAGGTGTTGAATTCTTGAGGCGCGTCAAGGAAATCAAGCGCGATGTGATCCGGGTCCTTTTTACCGGTTACGCGGACATCCAGATTGCGGAAGATGCGATCAATCAGGGAGAGGTCTACCGGTTTATCAATAAACCCTGGAATGACGAGGACTTGAAGGCTATTTTACGCGATACGATCAAAGCTTTTGATTTAACTGCCGAAAACAAACGTCTTTCGGAGCTTACGCAGCGGCAAAACAAAGAACTCGAATTGGCGAATCAGCAACTCAAGTATCTGGCTGAGAAACAAAAGGAATTTACCACGACGGTTTCCCACGAGCTCCGGACGCCGCTTGCTTCCATGAAAATGGCGATTGACGTGATTGTCAGCCGGAATACTATGAAAAGGCTGGATGTCACCGAGACGGCTTACCTGAATATTGCCAAGAGCGCGATTGACCGCTTGCGGCGCCTCGTCGACGATGTCCTCGACTTGAGTAAACTCGAGGCCGGAAAGAAAATTTTAAAGATGGAAAAATACGATGTTCATGAAATCATCAAGGAGGTCATTGCCATTCAAACGCCTCTGGCCGAAAAAAAAGGATTGAACCTGAAAATGAAATTGGCCGAAACTCCTTTACGCATTCCGGTCAATCCGGACAAAATTCATCAGCTTCTCAACAACTTGGTGACCAATGCCATCAAATATACGGACAAGGGAGACATCACGATTTCCAGTTCCGTTGCCGTCGAAGAAAATTGCCTGAGAATTTGCGTGAAAGACACCGGCAAAGGCATTGCCAGGGAGGATTTCCCCCGGTTATTTCAAAAGTTTGAACAGCTTGGCGAGCGATCCGAACAAGGGCGAATCGCAGGCCGGAGAACTCATCGAGGCC
>CAYGIT010000077.1:0-13128 GCA_964349955.1 uncultured bacterium | reverse complement strand
AAGAGGCGCTGATTGTGTGTCCGGAATACCTTCTCTGCGTTCTTTCCTCAAAATGAGGCCGAATGTAGGGGCACCCCTTGCGGGTGCCCTGTGAGGGCGGGCGCAAGGCCCGCCCCTACGCTCGGAGGCGTTTAAAATCCTCGAAAAAGGAGGGAAAGGAGGTCGCGACACAAGCCGTATCCTCAATCACGAGATCGCCTTCCATCGCAAGGGTCGCAATGGCCAGGCTCATGGCCGTCCGGTGGTCCCCGAAGCTTTGGACCGTGACGCCTCCCCGGAACCTTTCGACACCCTGGATCAAACAGCCGTCCGGGAGCTCCTGGATTTTGGCGCCGATCGCATTCAAATTGGTGGCCAGGGAACGGATCCGGTCGGTTTCCTTGACCCGGAGTTCTTCCGCGCCTGAAACAAGGCTTTCGCCTTCCGCAAGGGCCATGACCGTCATGAGAATCGGGAGCTCATCGATCAGGCCCGGAATTTCTTCACGGCTGATCCGGGTGCCTTTGAGTTTAGCGCCTTTCACATGCACCGTGCCGAGCAATTCCGGTTTTTCCTGGTTGATTTTGATTTCCAGATGGGCGCCCATGCGTTTCAGGACCGGAAGAATTCCGGCTCGCGTCGGGTTCAAACCTACGTCCTGAATCGTCACTTCCGAACCTGGAAGCATGGCCGCTCCCGCAAGAAAAAGGCCGCCGCCGACATGTCCCCCGGAATCTGCCCTTCGATAGGAGCTAACTTTTCGGTTTTTTCGATCACAAGCCATTCGCCCTCTTTTTTGAACCGGGCTCCCGCGGCTTCGAAAAATCTTTCGGTGTGGTCGCGGGAAGGAATCTTTTCGAGAATCCGCGTGGGAGTTTCGGCATAAAGCCCGGCCAGAAGAAGCGCGGATTTTACCTGAGCGCTGGCAAGCTTGTTGTCAAAATCAATTCCTTTCAGCCGGCCTCCGCGAATGACAAGCGGCGCAAAATTCCCATTGTCGCGGCCCTTGATCTGCGCGCCCATCTGCTTGAGAGGATCGGTCACGCGGCGCATCGGCCGCGAAGAAAGCGAAGGGTCGCCCGTGAGCGTGGCTTCAAAGCGTTGCCCGGCCAGAATCCCGAGAATAAGGCGCATGCTGGTTCCGGAATTTCCAAGATCAAGTTCCGCCGGAGGAGTTTTAAGGCCCTGCAATCCTGCGCCTTTGATTTCAACCCGGCCTGTGCCTTTTTTATGTTGAATGGAAACGCCCATGTTGCGGAAAGCTTCAAGCGTATGCAGGCAGTCTTCAGCTTCGAGAAAATGAGTGTAAATGCTTTTGCCTTCGCTTAAAGCGCCAAGCATGATGGCTCGGTGGGATATGGATTTATCGCCCGGAGGACAAAAAATACCTTTAAGCTGTCCGGAACCAGGAAGAAGAATAGAAGTCATATTGTCATTCCCGCATGATTTTAGGCGGGAATCCGCGAGATTGCTGATCCCCGACAAAAACATTCGGGGATGACAAAAATAAAATTGAAAGAGTGCGAGGCATTCTTAAGAAGATTTACGGATCGAATCCCCTTCCTTGATGGGGGCGTCTTTTTCCTCGCGCATAATCGTTGCCGCGGCAAATTTTTCGTAGAGCTTTTCGACCTGGGCATTGCCGGTGACTTTTCCGTCCCGGGAAATTTCAATGCCATCCCCCATTTGGAGACCGTCTTTGATGCCAAGGCCCACGACGACAAAGTTAAATTTCCGGTTCACCGACAAAACCTGGGGGTTACGCGTTGGCGTCAGTATAGGCGAAGCTGTCGAAGGAGGAGGAACGGATGCAACCGGTTGAGGTGCCGGCGGCGGCGGTGGCTCGGATGCAACAGGTTGAATCACAACCGGTGGCGGGGGTGGCTGAGAGGCAATTTCCAAAGAAGCTTCCGGCTCAACCTCGCTTTCTTCTTGGGGCTCGGCTTCAGGAATTTTATTGATCACGGCTTCCGTAGCTTTTAATTTTTCCTGTAAAGCCTCAATGACTTTTTTATTTTCTTCAATGGCTTGTAGAAACTGATTCTGCGAATCGCCGTTCTCTTTTAATTTGGCCTGCAGTTCTTCGATTTGCGTTTTATAATTCTGGACATTTCTCTCGAGATTGACCGATTTGCCGCGCATTTGTTCCTGCGCGGCTTCAAGCGCCTGGCGTTCCCGGGTTTCCAGATTCAGGGACCGGTAAAGGTAGCCGGACCCTCCCAATGAAAGAAGGGCCAGAATAAAAGATCCTGACACCGCTAATTTCAAACCCGCTGAACTCCCCCTCTGGGGATTTTCTCCAATTTCTTCCGCCATAAAAACTCCTTAAAAAAATGTAGGGGCGGGTTTTAACCCGCCCCCGCAATCACCACCCTGTGTTTAGGAAAGGTGTTTGGAAACAAGCTTGTTCATTTCAAACATGTTGACGACACCCTTGCCGCTGAAAACAGTCTTCAACTTCGCATCCGCATTGATATTGCGACGGTTTTTGGAATCCTGAAGATTGTTTTTGCGGATGTACTCCCAAAGCTTTTTGACGACTTCACTGCGGGGCATCGGGCCTTTCCCGATAACACCGGCAAGATCATCACTGACTTTCAAGGGTTTCATGAATGCTGAATTTGCTTTTGCCATTTTAATCTCCTTTATTTTTAGTTTAATTGCGTGAGGTTTCGTTGTTCTATCGTCCTGCCGCCTTAATTCTTGAAGCTTTTTATTGTCTGCGTTCCTCCCTCTTTAACCGACGCTAACGCGTCATTTCGTGAGAATGGATTTGATTTCTTTCATAAAATGGCTGACATCCTGAAAATCACGGTAAACACTTGCGAAGCGTACATAAGCAATCTGGTCCAGCTTGGCCAATCGCTGCATGATGTGTTCGCCGATAACCCGCGACGGCACCTCTTTTTCGTATTTCTCGTGGAGGATCCTCTCCAGATCGCTGGCAATCCTGTCCTGCTCCTCCACGGGTACCGCCCGCTTCTCGCAGGCTTTGTGAATCCCGGCCAGCACCTTGGTTTTGTCATAAATTTCGCGGCGCTGGTCTTTTTTAATCACATAAAGCGGAATTTCTTCGATGCGCTCGTAAGTCGTGTACCGCCGGCTGCAGGCTTCGCATTCGCGGCGGCGGCGGATCAGGGTCCCGTCATTGGCCCCCCGCGAATCAATGACTTTGTCATTTTCTTTTTTGCAATAAGGGCAGCGCATGCTATTTGTATTTTTCCATCAGCTCCGGATAAAGAGGAAATTTTTTTGTCAAAGATTCCACCCGCGCGCGAATTTTCGCGAGATTCGATTCTTCACCCGGCGCTGCAAGAGTATCATTGATCAAAGACGCGATTTCAACCATTTCCGCCTCCCCCATTCCGCGGGTCGTGACGGCCGGAGTTCCAAGGCGAACACCGGAAGCCTTGAAAGGCGATTCCTGGTCAAAAGGAATCATGTTTTTATTGACGGTGATTCTAACACGATCCAGCGTGTCCTGCACCTCTTTACCGTTGAAGCCTTTGACTTTCACATCCACGAGCATCAGGTGATTGTCGGTCCCTCCGGAAACAATCCGGAAGCCCTGCCCCGCCATGGCCTTGGCCAGGGCCTTCGCATTTTTGACAATCTGGCCCGCGTATTTTTTGAATTCCGGGTTCATGCACTCCTTTAAAGCCACGGCCTTAGCCGCAATGATGTGCATGAGCGGGCCGCCCTGGATGCCCGGAAATACAGCCGAATCAATGGCTTTGCCGTATTTTTCTTTGCAGAGAATAAGCCCTGCCCGGGGGCCGCGTAGCGTTTTATGGGTGGTGGTCGTGACAATGTCCGCATAAGGCACGGGGCTTGGGTGATGGCCGGCGGCCACCAATCCTGCAAAATGGGCCATGTCGACCATCAAGAGGGCGCCGATTTTATCGGCGATTTCGCGGCCGCGTTTGAAATCAATGATGCGCGGATAGGCCGAAGCGCCGAGCAAAAGCATTTTGGGTTTGTGTTCAAGCGCCAGCTTTTCGAGCAAATCATAATCGATCTGCTCGGTTTCCTTGTTCACACCGTAGGAAATGATTTCGTAAAATTTGCCTGAAAAATTCATTTTGTGGCCATGCGACAAATGCCCGCCGTGCGAAAGATCCATGGCAAGGATTTTCGAGCCGGTTTCGAGAAGCGCGATGAAAACCGCAATATTCGCAGAGGTTCCGGAATGCGGCTGGACATTGGCATATTCGGCGCCGAAAAGCGCGGTGGCGCGTTCGATGGCGAGCCGTTCGACAACATCGGCATATTCGCATCCGCCATACCAGCGCTTGGAAGGATAACCTTCGGCGTATTTATTGGTCAGCACCGAGCCCGCGGCTTCGAGAACGGCCGGCGAGGTAAAATTTTCGCTGGCAATCAATTCGATATTTTCATTTTGCCGGTGGATTTCGCCGCGAATCGCCTGAAAAATTTCAGGGTCCTGCGTTTTCAAAAAAGAATCAGCGGCAGTGTTCTTGTTCATAGTGCCGGATTTTGTTAACACGCTCTGCATGCCTTCCCCCTTCAAACGGCGTCACCAGCCAGGTTTCGATAATCGGAATCATCAATTCTTCGGGCAAAAAGCCGGAGCCCAGAATCAGCATATTGGAATCATTATGCGCGCGCGTCAGTTTCGCTTCCTCGACCGAATGCACCAGCGAAGCGCGCACTCCTTTGACTTTATTGGCCGCAATGGAACTGCCGATTCCAGTATAGCAAACTCCGATGGCCTTTTCACACGTTCCTTTGGCCAGGCTTTCCGCGGCCTTCAGGATGAAATCGGGATAATCCACGGACGTGCCGGAATCGGTGCCAAAATCGAGAATGTCATATCCCTTTTCTTTCAAAAAAGCAAAGATTTTTTCTTTTGTCTCGAATCCCCGGTGGTCACAGGCGAAAGCTATTTTCATAATTTTATGTCAAGTAATCTTCAAAACTTTTTATGTTTTTGTCATTCCCGCGAAAGCGGGAATCCATTTAATGATCCCCGCCTAAAAACGTGCGGGGATGACGGTTATGCAATGATCTCATTCCAGTGTTCTTTCAGTTTTTTGTCGATCCCGGAATAAACTTCTTCATAAACCATAATGCCCATGCCGATAGGGTCGGCAATGTTCAGCACTTTGATCTTGTCTTTGACGCCGGGCAAAAGCCCGCTCAAGAAAAGGTAATGCTCCTGGCTCATGGCAAAAACAATGTCAGCCTCCACAATCTCGTCGCGCAGGCAGGGCCGCGAACGGTGCGCGGAAATATCCACTTCCCGGTTTTTCATGACCAGGATCGCCTCCGGCGTGGCCGAAGCTCCGGTCCTCGCGCCAATGCCGCAGGAAGTAACCTCGATTTCTTCTTCCAGGCCTTTGCGGCGGAGCGCATGCTTGAGCCACCCTTCCGCCATCGGGGAACGGCAGGAATTACCGGTGCAGACAAACAGGATTTTTTTGCGCGGATACTTTCCGCTTTTGATGCTATCGATCTTCTGCTGCACGGCCGCGGCATCGGCGCCTGACCGCACCATCACCGGAGTTTCGCCCGTAATGTCGACAATCGTGGAATCTGTTCCCAATTCCGCGGCGCCGCCATCGATCAAATAATCGATTTGTCCGCCCAATTGCTCCATCACTTCTTCCGCAGTGCGGGGCGAGGAATTTTCACTAAGATTAGCGCTGGTGGCAATAAAAGGTTCCCCCGAAGCCGTGATCAATGCCGCGGCCACGCGATGGCGAGGATAGCGCAACCCGATTTTTTTACCATCCTCCGTAAGAGCCAAAACGGTCAGAGGCCCGGGCCAAAAGCTGCGGGTGAGGTAACGCAAAACGGGTGTGTGGCGGACCTGAAGGAAATCCATCATTTCCCAATTGCCGAGATGATATGAAAAGGGTTTGGAAGGATCGCGCTTTTTGAGGGTAGCCAGGGTTTCATGGGCATTCGGGACACTCATCGGAAGGCCGATACCATAAACAGTTTCGGTGGGAAATGCCACCACCCGGCCTTCTTTGGCAGCGCGCGCCACTTCCCGGATTTTCGAAAGATCCGGATCGCGGGCGTCAATTTTTATAATCGTAGTCGTTCTCATATCAGACCACAGACCGTAGACAACAGACAACAGACCACAGACCACAAACAAAAAACAAAAGCGAAAGTAAGATTTAAAAACATATCTGGTATTTTATTCCCTGAGTGTAAATGCTTTTTCTTTTTTGGTTCCAAGTTTCTAGTCTGTAGTCTGTGGTCTGTTGTCTCAATTTTGTGGTCTACGGTCTGTGGTCTTTCTGTATCTTCTCGTCTTTTTCCCGGACGCCGTCCGCAAGGCGTTTTTTGAATTCCAAAAGTTTTTTACCGAGTTCGGCGTCGGCCAGGCCGAGCATCTGCACAGCAAGAATCCCCGCATTGCGCGCGCCCGGCTTGCCGATTGCCACGGTCGCGACGGGAATGCCCGCCGGCATTTGCACCGTTGCAAGCAAGGCATCCATCCCGTTCAAAGGCGTTGAATCCACCGGCACGCCGATCACCGGCAGCGTTGTATGCGCGGCCACCACACCGGCAAGATGCGCAGCTCCCCCGGCGCCGGCGATAAAAACCTTGAGGCCTTTGTCCTTCGCGCGAGTTGCAAAATCCGCCACCAAATGCGGGCTGCGATGCGCTGAAAGCACATGGATTTCATAAGCAACATTGAATTCTTTCAGGACTTCCGCAGCTTCATTCATTACCGGAAGGTCAGAATCACTTCCCATCAGGATGGCAACAAGCGGAGAACTCATCGAAAAACCTCCATGGCACGGCGGCCTATATCGCGGCGATAAAAACTTCCTTCAAAATTAACTTTTCCCACAAGGGAGTAAGCCCGGTCATGCGCCGACCTTAGATTGTCCCCCAGCGCGCAGACGGCAAGGACCCGGCCGCCCGTGGTCACGATATGGCTGTCCTGAAATCCCGTAGCGGCGTGAAAGATAAAAGCATCTTCCAGGCGGCTCAAGCTCTCAAGGCCGTGAACCGAAAATCCCTTATGATAGAAGGCCGGATAACCGCCCGAAGCCACGACGATCGCAAGGCAGGCTTTCTCATGCCATTCGAGACTATGGGTCGTCAAAGAACCGGAGGCGATTTCAGCCAAAACCGGCAGAAGATCCGATTTTAATCGGGGCAATACAGCTTGGGCTTCAGGATCTCCGAACCGGCAATTGTATTCCAGCACAAATGGCCCGTTTTTCGTCATCATGACCCCGGCATAAAGCAGGCCCCGGTAAGGATTGCCTTCTTTTCGCAAGCCATCCACCATCGGCCGGATCACCATGTCGATAATTTCAGTAAATTGTTCTTCGGAAATAAAAGGGCAGGGCGAGTAAGCGCCCATGCCGCCCGTATTGGGGCCGCGGTCATAATCATACGCCCGTTTATGGTCCTGGGAAGTTGCGAGGGGAATAATTTTCTCACCGTCAGTCAAAGCCAGGATGGAAAGTTCTTCGCCTTCCAGTTTTTTTTCGACAATCACGCGTTTGCCGGAATCCCCGAAAACACCTTCGGTCATAATGCGGGTCAGCGCATTGACCGCTTCCTGCGAAGACTCGCAAATCATCACGCCCTTGCCCTGGGCCAGGCCGTCGGCCTTGATCACCACCGGCATTTCGGTTTCAATCACAAAATGCTTGGCTTCATTGATATTGGGGAAAACGTCGTAACTGGCGGTTGGAATCCCGAACTGTGTCATTTTCTCTTTGGCAAAAATCTTGCTGCCTTCGAGAAGCGCCGCGGCTTTGGAGGGACCAAAAACTTTAAGGCCTTCCTTCTGGAATTCATCCGTGATGCCGTCTACGAGCGGGGCTTCGGGGCCGACAATCGTGAGGTCAATATTTTCTTTTTTGGCAAAAGCAAGAAGAGCGGGAATTTCTTCGGCTTGAATCGGCAGGCATTCCGCGAATTTCGAGATTCCGGCATTGCCGGGCGCGGCATAGAGTTTGGTTAAAAGAGGGCTTTGAGAAATCTTCCAGGCAAGCGCGTGTTCCCTGCCGCCCGAACCGACGATCAATACTTTCATGCTACCTCCGGTATCATGTCATTCCCGCATGTCTTTAATATCCTGTCATTCCCGCATGTCTTTAGGCGGGAATCCACGAGCTTACCGATCTCTGGCACTTTAGGGTTCTGTCATCCCCGAATGTTTTAATCGGGGATCCATTTTCTTTAGGGGCAAAATGGATTCCCGCTTTCGCGGGAATGACATTTATTTCCAGAGTACTTCTCGCCCGGGGGTAATTTCCCCAATCGGCCAAGAGCCGATTTTCATTTTCTTTAAAATAACTTGCGCCTGTTTAACAAAATTTGGTTTCAAGACCAGAACCAGCCCAATCCCGAGATTAAAAGTTTCTTTCATCACTTCGGCGGAGGCTATCTTACCAGAATGCTCCACCAAATCAAAGAGCTTCGGCCTCGGCCAGCTCCCTTCATTAATAGTAGCTCCCAAACCGGCCGGAAGCACACGCGGCAGGTTCCGGCCAATGCCTCCCCCGGTAATATTGGCAATGCCATTAATAGGAAGGGCTTCAAGAAGCTTCAAAACAGGTTTGACATAAATCCGGGTAGGCGCCAGCAATTGCTTGCCGATATCCCCGGCCAATTCCTTCCTGGAAAAAACTTTCCGGAGCAGCGAAAACCCATTGGAGTGAAATCCCGAGGAGGCAAGTCCCAGCAGCACATCCCCCTTTTTGATTCCCTTCCCGGTCACGATTTTCTTGCGGTCCGCCAGCCCAACACAAAAACCGGCAAGGTCATATTGATTCCCCACATAAAACCCCGGCATCACCGCCGTCTCCCCACCCACAAGAGCACACCCGGCCTCACGGCAACCCGCAGCAATCCCTTTGAGCACTTCCACCTGGGTTGGAAAATCAAATTTTCCGGTCGCAAAATAATCAAGGAAAAAAACCGGTTGAGCGCCATAAGTAATGATGTCATTGACACACATGGCCACAAGATCAATCCCGATTGTGTCATGACGGCCCTGCAGACGAGCCACTTCGAGCTTGGTCCCGACCCCGTCGGTGGAAGTCACAAGGAGAGGATCCTGGACCCCGGTCTTTTTAAAATCAAAAAGCGCCGCAAAACCGGTTTCCGATCCCATCACGCCCGGAACGCGCGTAGAACGGATAATCGATTTGATCTGATTATCGAAAAACGCGTCCCCCTTCAAATGAGGAACACCGGCTTTCTCATAAGTCCATGTTTTCATATCTGCAGATTCATATTATGAATGACGGGATCCAAATCAAAAAAAGCCCTCGTCAACTTGACGATTTCATCCTCTTTTTTTTCAGGATTAAGATAAAAATCTCCCAGCACTTCGCGAAACCTCAAAAGCTCATGCAAAAAACCGGGCGTCTTGCCTTCCATTCCCGATTCGACCGTCAAATCCGTCAATTCGAGCGCCCGCGCGAACGCTCCGCTTCTCGCCTCTTCATCCTTTTTTTTGACGGCCATTCTAGCCCGGATCAATTCGGACCCAACATTTAAAAGCCGCTTGTCCCAGGAAAAGGACCGCCATCTCTCAACCGTCAATGTAGGATGATAGTGAAGTTTCATGGAAAGATCTTTTCCGCGGCAGACTTGATTCTTTCCCGTAATGCCGGATCCATCACTTCCATGCTGAAATTGCGGGCCGAAGGCCGTATATTAATGAAGGAGACATATTCGATTCTTTCTTCTTTGGGCCGGTTCGGATAATAATTGGCCCCCCACAAATTTTCCTGCCGGGATTCCCGTTCCAAAAGCATAGCCTCCCCATCAGCATGCATTTCTCCACCCAAAGCCATCATCCCTGTTTTGAGGTCTATCACAAATTTGACCACTTCGGTATGAGGCTTCCCGAGAAATGATCTCACTTCCGCTTCAGATATCTTTTGGTCAATGATTTTGATCATAATTCCATCCAATGGAAAAGGCAGTATATCGTCTTGTAGAGAGGATTTCCAGAGGAATTCAAAATGATATTTTAGGAAGAGTCTACTTTGAATCGAGAATTTTTTTGATTTGTTCAGCAGCATCCAATGTCTTGAGATCACCAGAAAACAGAACGTGGGTTAAACCGGTAGTATAAGATTGAATCCGTGAGGCGGCTTCCAGAATGTCATCTAAATAAACCCGATAATCACGCGGCATTAACCATTTCCCCCATGATTTGCTCTTTGAGGCGAGGCTTAATGGCGTTCAGTAGAACAAGATCGACACGGCATTCAAACAATTTTTCGAGGAATTGTTTCAACCCCATGTACGCATCAAAAGTCTTGGGTTCAAGCTCAACCACGAAATCCAAATCACTCGAAGCCTTCTGTTCTCCTCTGGCAAAAGAGCCGAAAAGCCCCAAGCGCTTGACACCAAAACGCCGGATTTCAAATTGATGATCATTTAAAGTTTTGATAATCGTTTCTTTATTTAACATAGTTTTTAAATTATACCATAACTTACGCCGCCACAGCCGTAAGTTTTGCGTTCATGAATTTCTGGACGGTTTCGCCGATCAGGTCGAGGCCCCAGTTTTGGCCCAAACCCCGAACCTTGAAAATATCCGGAAAGTTTTCGAAAAGTTGAAGCCGCCGCAAAAGCTCGGCCTTTAAGAGTTCCGGTTTTAAAAGAAGTTCGGGTCTGTCCGTAACCAGCCTGCCATAATGCACGGCAGCCACCACCAAGAGAGTCATTCCCAAACTCCGGGCATCCGGATCACGGAGGGATGCCAAATCCAGATAAAAGGGGCGCAGGACTTCGGGAAGCGCTTGCGAAATTTCTTCCGTCGTCACCATCGCCGCTTCAGGTTGATTTCCGGGCAGTTGAATCGGGCGATTCCTTTTCTCGACCGGCCTCACATGTCCCTCCCTGGCCAGCACCTCACGGGTTAAACCCTCCGGAACTTTTCCGCTCACCAAAACCGTTGCGCCCGGCTTCACCGCTTCCAGAACCGGCTCCCGCAATTCAGCCTCTTCCTCCCCCGGTCGAGATACAAAGCCAAAAGCAAACGGACTGTCCGCATTTCCCGGCCCATAAATTTTCAAAGTATCGAATAATTGCTGGTAAATTCTCTGCAATCCAACGGCCCGTGCGGTCTGCGCATTCGCCAAGGCGGCAGCCCGGCGGGCAATAATTCCCGGCATCGAAATTTCGACTTCCCTCTTGAGCCGTTCTTCAAGATTTCCCGGATTAATCCCTGACCCCGCCAACTGCCGAGCCGCTTTCCGCAGTTCCGAACGCGGCACTTCCCCCTTCAACTCCCGGGGTTTGAGCGCCAAGGTCAAATTCGAAAAAATTTCCTTTTGAATACTCACTCGCGCTTCAGAGCGGGCCAGGAAACCTTGTTCAGGGATTACGATGGTGGAATAAGGTTCCGTTTTAAGGATCTCGGCCATAGGGTACTCCATCATTTTCCAATCAAGGGCTTGCCATGCAGACTGTTCTGATCCTTCTTCCATTATTAACTTGCGATCACGCAAGCTGGAAAGCGCCCTATAAAGATTGCCAGCATGCTGGCCTACTACACTGCCGCCAATCGCATCCGCATAATATTGTATTTGCCCCGGATTCCCACGATGCTCTTGCACCCATTGCTTGTCCGCTAATTTTTTTTCGAAATCCTTTCTCAAATCTTCTGCAAGGCCCAGATTCAAACCTATCCTGTGCCAGCCAAGCCCTTCGGGAATTAAACTTGAAATCGCAGAGTAAAGCGTCCCGGCATGCAAGTCTCGGGCTTTCATTTTTTTGCTTTCAAAGAACTTCAAATAATATTCAAGCTGTTTGCCATCCCCTTGATTATTTTTAACCCAGTCTTTGACCTCTAACTTCCTTTTAAAATCTTTCCTCAAATCTTCCGCAAGGCTTAAATTCAAATCTATCCTCTGCCAGCCAAGTCCTTCGGGAATCAAACTCGCAATCGCGGTATAGAGATTACCGGCATGAGGCTCACGGATCTTCGATTTTTTGCCTCTGAAAAACTCCCGATAATATTTAAGCTGGTTGCCGTTTCCACCATGGCTTTCAACCCAGCCTGGGTCTTCTAACTTCTTTTTAAAATCATCCCTCAAATCTTCTGCAAGGCCCAAATTCAAACCTATCCTGTACCAGCCAAGCCCTTCGGGAATCAAACTTGAAATTGCGGAGTAAAGCCCCCCGGCATGCAAGTTTCGCGCTTTCATTCCTTTGCTTTCTAGAAACTTCAGGTAATACTCAAGCTGTTTGCCGTTCCCTTGATTATCTTTAACCCAGTCTTTATCCTCTAACTTCCCTTCAAAATCCTTCCTCAAATCTTCCGCAAGGCCTAGACTCAAATCTATCCTCTGCCAGCCAAGCTCTTTGGGAATCAGGCTTGAAATTGCAGCGTAAAGCCCCCCGGCAGGCTTATCTCGGACTTTTATTCCTTTGCTTTCCAGAAACTTCAAATAATATTCAAGCTGTTTGCCGTCCCCTTGATTATCTTTAACCCAGTCTTTGACCTCTAACTTCCTTTTAAAATCTTTCCTCAAATCTTCCGCAAGGCTTAAATTCAAATCTATCCTCTGCCAGCCAAGTCCTTCGGGAATCAACCTTGAAATCACAGAATAAAGTATCCCAGCATGCTTGTCTCGGGCCGAAACACCAAACACTTCTTTATAAAATCTCAATTGCCCGTCATTTCCTTGATACGATTCTATTCTCTTTTCCAGCACAGCCTGCTCAAACCGGCTCTTCAATAATGCCCAATCTGCCCAGGAAGCCGTAATCAACTCAACATTATTTCCTTTCTTTTTCAGCAATGTCAGAGGTTGTCTTTTAGGACTAATATTGCCATTGAACTTTGAAATGGTAATCAGCCCCAGCAAATGCGCCAAATTTAAATCCCGGGCAAGCTGTGCCGCGGCATCCAGACCTTCGTATTTTTTGACATCATTGAGATACGAAAGATCGATCGAGCCAAATTGGGTTTCAATGGCCGGAGGCAGGTCGTCTGGCCGGATAATCTCTTCTCCGGCTTTCATTGAACCAATATAATCTTTTAAATTGTGCGAACTTCCACGTTCCGGCGCACCTCCGAGTCCGTCCTGGATTTTTCTCTGCACCACCGCAAGCAAATCCCCATCTTTTATTTCATCCAGCCGGATGTTCGCGAGATTTTCGAAAGCGACATCAACCTTT
>CAYGIT010000076.1:0-13131 GCA_964349955.1 uncultured bacterium | reverse complement strand
GGTGGTTTTTCAGCCCCCGCGATTTGCGGGGAAAAACGATCCGGGTTTCCTATTCGGGCATTGTGCCAAACGAAATCCTTTTCACGATTTCCCGGTCTTCGGCAAGCGCCGAGTTAAGGCGCCTGGTCCGCCTGAAAAACACTCCGAAGCCCCGAACTTTTTTGCTGCGCGTTCCGTGGGCTTTGCCTTTTAAAGATGTCTCGCTTCTGAAACTGGAAATCGAAACGCCGCGGGCCGGAAGACAATACGGCGATTTTTTGATCGAAAAAGTAGAAGTCCTGCCCGGTTTTCAGGGGGGCGCGTGAAAATTTTTTCAAAGGCGACTATTTTTTTCGGGGCCGTCGCGGGACTTACCCTGATCCAGGCCCGCTGGCTTTGGGGAATGATCACCTTTGAACCCGGGAGCCTTTTCCCTTACGTCTGGATCGCCATCTTTTGCTGCCTTGCCATGAATATTTCCCTGCTCGCCGTTCAATCTTTGTTCGCGGCTTTCGGGAAGGAACCCTTTTTTTCGAAGGCGGAGAGCAAAGAAATCCGATCCTGCCCGGTGGCCCTGATTTACTGCGTCAAAAACGAGTCCTTCGGGCTCAAAGAAAGAATCCGGTACACGTTTGGCGGAAATCATTTGCCCGCCGCGCATTTGTGGATTCTTTCGGACTCTGACGCGAACGGAAAAAAAGAGGAGGAAATCCTTATCGAAGAGTTAAGGCAGGAATTCGGCCGCGGCTATGTTTTTTACCGCAACCGCGCCGTGCCTTATGAAAGAAAACAGGGCAATATCCACGACTGGCTCGTCAAATCCGGTTCCGCGTATGATTATTTTATTGTTTGCGACGCCGACAGCCTGCTTCCGCAGGGATGGGCGGAGGAAGTTTTGAGGATCGCGGCCCATCCCGAAAACGCCCGGATCGGCGTGTTTCAGAGCGCCATTTATGTCACGCATGAGGCTTCCGTTTACGCGCGCATGCAGGCCATCGGCCAGTACTATTCTCAAAGGCTTTATTTCTATGCCAATCAGGCGGCGTTCGGCCGTTCGATTGCCTTCGGCCACAATTGCCTGATCCGCCGCACGGCATTTGAAACCATCAAACTTCCCGCCAAAATTTTGTCGCATGACAACTGGGAAACCGCGCTTCTGGAACAGCAGGGGTACCTCACGGTTTTTCTGCCCGGGATTATTTCCTACGAAGAAGCCACGCCCCATTATCTTGAAGAACGCAAACGCGCGCGGCGCTGGCTCAAAGGAACCCTCCAGGGATTTCCGCTTCTTTTCTTGCCCGGGATTTCCTTTGCCACCCGTTTTTTAATTTTTTACCAGATTTATCTTTATCTGATTCAGCCCGCGCTTTTTTTCTGGATTATTTCAGGGCTCCTCACGGCCGGTTCGCTCCGGGCGGAAATGTTCACGGCCGGGAAGGGGTCCCTTTCCCTGCTTTTTTTCACGCTGGGCGTTCTTTTCTTTCATAAATTCGTGGTGGCGCGAAGCCTCGGGGACATCAAACGGATTATTCAGGAAACGGCTTTTACCACGGTCCTCGGCCTTCAAAACGTCTTTTATGGAACGCTGGACCTTCTGATTTTGCCGCTTCAAACACTTGGTTGGACCCCGATGTCTAAAAATCCGGACGAGCGCCCGAGCCTGCGCGATTGCATTCAAACCCTTGCCATGGGGACCGGCGCGGGACTTCTGCTTTTCTGGATCGGCCTGAACCGGGCGCCGGCCTGGACGGTATTCGCAATGCCGGTTTTGACCAGCCTGGTCTTATCGATCCCCGCGGTTTATTTTTCATCGAAACAATGGAGGCCTTCATGATTCTTCACGCCGATGACCGTTTTACTACCATCGAGGATACGAAACCCTGCCTTTTTCCCACGAGCAAGGAAGTTTTGAAAAAAACCGGGATTCAGGGCGGTTTTTTTGTGGCCGCGGGGTTGGCAGCGCTTGCGCTTTACGGGCTTTCCCTGCCTCTTTCTTCCACCGTCACCGATCCCTCGGCGGTGGTGATTCCTCTCCAGCGCACCGATTTCGCGAGTCCCAAGGCGGGTTTTGTCACGAAGGTCGTTTTCAAACAGGGGGATGAAGTCAAAAAAGGAGACCTGCTTTTGAAAATCGAATCTCCGGGCGACAAGAGAGCGCTTGAAGAAGCCGTTCTTGAGACCGCTTTTTTCAAAAAAGAGCTTCAGCGCCAAAAAACCGAAGCGAAAATTTTCGCCCTGAAATCCGCCGAAGCCGTGCGCCTCAAAAAGCTGGGAGTCCTGAACGACGGGGCATTGAAAGAAGCGGAACTTTTAGAGCAAGCCAAACGCCGCCAGGTCGAGTCGGCAATGCTGAAAATCATCCAGGCCGGAAAACGGCGGGCTTTTCTTGAAGAAAAAATCGTTGCCGGGGAAATTCGGGCGCCCTTTGACGGGCGGGTCATTTCCGATCCTTATCTCAAGGAAAACTCTTATGTCAAAGAGGGAGATTTCCTTCTGACCCTGGCAAGCCGGGGCTCGGTCCTCGAATTTCTTTTAAAGGAAAGTGATTATACGCGGGTATCGCAAGGTTCCCGTGTCCGGATCAAATTTTATGCTTTTCCCGGAAAAAAATGGGAAGGGCATGTGGCCGGGTTCAGGAATTTTGCCGAGGCCCTGCCGCATTCGGGCATTTCACAACACGGCGTCAAAGCTTTGATTTTATGGGACGGCGAAGCAGTCTCCGCAGGAGATAACGCAGCAGCCGGAATTCAAAACGGAATGAGCGCGAAAATTACAATCGAGGCCAAACCTCAAAGCATGCTGGAAAAAATCGGGGAGGAGATTTTATGACACAATTTAAATTTAAAACTCGAGTTTGGCGCTTTTTACAGGATTCCTTCTCCCCCCTGGGGGAGAAGGTCAGCGAAGCAGCCCCCTTGCGGGGTAGGATGAGGGGGTTTAAAAAAGTCACCGCATTTTTGGTTTTATGGACATTTGGATTGGGACAGCTGGGGCTGGGGCAGGAAGTGCCTTTGCCTTCTACGGGTTCTTTGCAGCCTGTCAAAACCATAAACACGGATTCTGATATTGTCGGGACAGTTCCATCCGAAAGTGACGGAGCAGTTTCCGGGAACACCGATGATTTTCTGGTGCACACATTGACTTTGACGCCCGCCGAAGAGACCCCGGCGCTACTGACAGAATTATTGAAGGCCAAGGGAGGCGTAGAATTGAATATCAAGATGCCTTCAAATATTTTTGGGGTGGATACGGCAAAACTCCGGTCTGCCCAATGGAGTGAGGGCGGCGCACTTTCAGAAGGTATTCTGGAATTTCCGGACGGCCACGCGGTTCAAATAAAGCGGGGACAGATCCATCAAATTTTAAATCCTTCGGGAGAGCTTGAAGGATTTGATGAAAGCGGGAATTTGGAATGGATCGTGGGAGCGAATGGCAGTAAATCGATTTTCACATACTCATTGGATTCAAATGGAGTCAAACAGGGGGTTACGGTAACAAGCGGGGACACCACCGCGGTTTATGATTCTGCCGGCCGGTTGCAAACAATGCAGAATTCAAACCAGCATGCGGTTTATGAAGGGGGCATTCTGAAACAGCTTGGATATTCAAGCGGCGAGAGTTTTGATTATGCTGTATCTGTCGATGAATCCCGGCTTTTGGGAACGGCCCCGGAAAATTTTACGGATCTGCCGGTTCTCATGCGCTACAGCGCAGCAGTCCCCGCAGGGGGTGGTGCGGATAAGCAGATGACTTATCTTGAAACTCGCGATGGACGAAAGTTCGAGTTTGCAAACGGATTGCTCACCCGGGCCCTGAACGCCGGGGGGCAGGAAACAAATTATGATTTTTCAAGTTCAGTGCTCGGAGAAATTACGGGCTATACAGCCACGCGCGCGGGCCTTAAAAGGATTTATGATGAAAAGGGAAATCTCTCGCAATTTATAAGTTCGCATGGGTTGAAAGCAGAAGTTCAGGCCGGCCAGATTCAAAAAGTGGACCTTGGGGACGGCCGTTTCTTGACGGACATTGTTTTTGACGCGCAGAACAATATGAGTGATGGGAAGGTGCACGAGGCGAGCGGGGTTGTTTCAAGGTATTTGAATAACGCGATTGTAGAAGCCTGGTATCCGGACGGGACCCACACGCAATTTGAAGGGGGCAAGGCAACCTTCATGGACATGCCCGACGGCCGGAAATATCAATATGTCTATACCACCGACGTCTCAGGGCAAGAGACCTCTAAAGCCCAACTCATTTCGTATACCTCCGCCTCGGGAAATATCCTGCGCGTCGCGGGCGGAGTTGTTCAGGATTTCGAGCTTCATTCCGCGAATGCATTTGACCAAATGGCGGGGTCGGTCGCAGCTCTTGCGTCGTCTGATTTTATTCCGCTTTTGCGCACGCCCGGCCAATTGATTCGTAATTTAAAACTGGATGCGAACGGGCATTTAGAAGATGCCGAAATTCTTTTACCGTCCGGAGACCAATATTTCATTGTGCAGGGAAAACTTGATCATGTGATCAGCCTGGAAGGCAAAACGTATCGATTTGCCGGACAGCAAGCAGTGCTACGGTTGTCGAGTGTTGAAAGCGCTGCCAATGGGACAACTACATTTGAATATACCCCGGGCGGTGTTACGGCGCATTACACGGTTGACGGAATTGCGCGCAGCACGGATTTGCTGACTTATTTTCAAAGTGCCGGGCATGCTGACGAAATAAATTATCTGCTGGGGGCCCAGCCTGTGGATCTTTTCAGCCGCAGCCTTGAGCAAGGTTCTATTTATACGCCGGGCCAGGGCCATGGTCTTGAATCACGGATTAAAGATGATACAGACGGGAATCTCGGATTTGTAACGGCTTTTGATTATCAAGTGGTTCCGGACGGGGGCCCGGTAGGTTATTACACGAAATTAGCCAAGCCCGAAGACTTTTCGAACGCCGATTTTCTAAGTTTCACGATCCGGAGAGACGGGGGCCTGGATGTTCTGAAGAGTGTAGAAGTCAAACTCGAAGGGATGGGCCAGAGTTTTATCGTCAATGATATCCCCGAAGGCTGGAAGCGGGTGGTTCTGCCGCTTAAAAAGCCGAATGCGGATCTCAAGCAGCTCGCAATTCTGATTCACGATTCTTTGGGGCCAGACGGCGGACCCTCCAGCGGGCGTCTTTACATCGGAGACATCACGCCATTCAGCATAAAAAATTACGGAGCAGGATCGTGGGAGAGCGCAGTTGGGATCACGGCTGCAGGGATTGAAGATCTTGCGCGCCGGTATCTGCAAAACGGGAATCCGGTGTCGCTTACGCGTGAGCATACTCTTTTGAGCGGGCTTGAAATTTCGGATGCCGGTGTCATTGAAAAAGCAAAAGTGGAATCTAAAAACGGAGCGCTGGTATTTTTTGATCAAGGCGAAGTTACAAAGGTGATCACGCCGGACGGAAAAACCGTTCTTTACAATCAGGGGCTGGCCCAAACGGTGCTTGCGTCAGACAATCAAACAGCCGCCTTTTCATACACCCATGATTTGAAAGGGAATATTGACACCCTCACTGTTTCCGGGCAAGGGATCAGCCGTGTCTACGACCCGCAAGGAGACTTAAAGCGGGTGATTTTTCAGGGGCTTTCGGGCTCGCTGGATCAGGGGGTTTTAGACAGCCTTCGCACGCGTTACGAAACCGTAACCAGTCTTGTGGGAGACGAGTTCGGGCATATCCGTTCGGCCGTGATTCATTTGTCGGATGGCCGTGTCCTGGAGGTGAAGGATTACAAATTATCCAAAATGACATTGGCAAGCGCTACGGTGGTTTCCTATACCGGGGATGGACTCGCGCAATCGATTCAAACCAAAGACACCCTGTCGGAATATGTTTACGACAAGGGTGTTGACGGAAAAATTCTCGGAGTCCATGTCCGTTATTCTATAAATGGCGGCGTAAGCACGGAATCAAACCTGATTTCTTTTCTCAAAGCCGGGAACCGCATTGAAGAAGCGGCGATTTTACTGGATTCTCCTTTGCGGGATGTGATCGATATCTCCTCCAATATCGGTTCCTTTTTTACCCCGGATCAGGGCTATGTGGTCGAGCATAAAGTCACGGATGCGGAGCGCGGAAGTGTTTACAGCGCGGACTATACAATCCCCGAGAACGCGACTTATATGGGATTGTATTTCCGGTTTCCCAATTTGGATTTAAGCAAATACGAATTGATGAATGTTTCGTTGAAAGGCGTGGATTCAGCAGGAGGTGCCGCTCCATCGGTTACTCTCGAACTCAAGGGCGAAGGCAATGAGCGGATCACGCTGGATCAATTGTCGAATACCTGGTCGGATACGGAGGTTGCACTGACAGGTGCGGCCTCGGACCTGTATGAAATCACGCTTTTAGTCAACCCCGATCGCCCCGGCAGCGGAAAGATATCCGTGGATAATATTTCTTTTTTCAATTTGCGAAAAATCGGGGGCACGAGCTGGGAGCAGGAGCTTTCATTCAATGACAAGGACCTGGAGTCTTTTTCTCATGAAATCACGAAAGCGCCGCTGGTAGACCCGCTCCTTTACAAAGTGGAAATGCCGGTTTTCCCGGAGCTTGTGAATTTCAAGGGATTCCCCACGACGCTTGATTTTAACGGGGACGGAAAAGTTTCGGCTTTCCTGCGCGGGGACGGAGCGTCTTTTTCGGTGGCGAACGGCACGAGCGTGACCGGCGCGCAGCTTGCCGACGGACGCTCGATTACTTATGCCAAAAATGGGGACGGTTCTATTTTTGCAAAAATAGAACCGTCCCCATTTTCCCCGAGCACGATCGATTACAGTTACGGGCGCATGCGCAATGTCACGCTGGAAGATGGAAAACAGCTTGAATACCACTATGAGTTCGATGAGGTGGGAAATGAAATTACGGTGGTGCGCGATCCGGCGACAGGGGAAGTCCGGAAATTCCGGGATGAAAAAATTCAGTCGGCCGAAGATCAGGGCGGGCTCATTACGACTTATCAAACGGGCGCGAGCGGGATTGAACAATCGACTTTGAGTTACAAGGGCAAGGCCACGCTTGAAATCACAAAGTACGAACAAAAAGGAGACCACACGTTCATCACCGACAGCGGAGGAATCACCTGGATTTATGATTCCAACGGAGTGCTGGTCCAGCATTTGACGGCAGAGGGTTTTCTTTATCAGCACACGACGGTAACCGATTCAAAAGGGGAATTGCAAAGAGTGATTTATTTGGCGGAGCGCAAAGCGCCGGATGGATCTCAAATTTTTTACGATCAGGGCGAAGTCTCAAGGCTGGTGCTGGCAAACGGAGTTTCATTTGTGAACCCCCAATATGACGCGGACCATCAGTTGAACGGCGGCACGGTAATGTATGAAGACGGAAGCCGTGTTGAATACCAAAATGATTTTGCCACGAGCGTGAAGGGACTTTCCGGCAGCAGCAGAACTTTTCAGGTACCGGACGGAAAAATGAGCCTCGAAACCGGAACGGAGGGGCAGCAAAGCAGTCCCCGCAGGGGGCAGGTCGAGTTTGTGCGTGTTGACAAGCAGGACGGCAGCGCAGCAGTCGTCGCAGACGGCACCCAATTGCGCTACAACCGGCAAGGCGATCTTGTGAATCTCATGACGCCCGAAGGTGTTTTTTACCGCTATGCCTCCTCAAAAATTTACCGGCGTGAACTTGCCAAGGTGGCCGGTGTTTCCGTCCCTTTTCCGGTGGCTGTCGAGACCAATGGGTTCGGAGATACCCGTGTTTTTATCAATCATGAGCTTGTAAGACAATCCAAAAACAAGGTGGAGTTCATTGCGATCGACCCCATGACCGGGCAGATCGACGGGGCTGCGGTTTTTGACATGTCGCAGCCCGGCAAGGGGCAGGACATTCTGGATTTTGTCACCGCCATCCCCGGCGGGGAATATGTTCTGGCGATTTTCCCGAAAACGGTCATGAATTACGGAGATGACTCTCCGAATTTTTTCACGGCCCTGGATTTAATCGGCGCCAATCAACAACGCGATTTTTTCAAGGATTGGTCCCAGCCCTGGATTGTGCTGGGCCAGAAAAATATTTTGCCCAACCAGGCTTACGGGGATTTCAAATCCTATGCATTCAATAACGGCACCATCCGCCTTGAAACCGAAAAAGAGCAAGTATTTAAAATGGATGGGACCCTTCCGCCAATCCCGGCCAGTCTGATCGGAACTTCCCGGCACGGCGCATTCATCACCGAGGTCACGGAAACTTTTGGCACGGTTACTGACGGCGTGGATTTATTTGCCGGCTCTTATTTCAAGAATTACAACACCGGCTATCCGGAGAGCGGTTTCTACCGGTTCCTGCCTGACTTTGAAAAGAGGGATTTTATCGAGCGGCCGGCCGAAGAGCTTGACCGGGAATTGAGCGGAATGGTGGATTTTGCAGACCGATTTGATGACCGCGCCGTTTATTTTGACGACCGCTATCCGGTGAACGGAATTCCCATCAATCAGTTGCGTTCCGTCAAAGGGTATCTGGTTTCCAAAGGATTTCAGGTGCTCAATGCCGATGAACTCGCGCGCTGGATGCAGGACAAGGGGCCCGGCGCGCTGGTTTATATGCTGCAAGACATTGCGCCCGACACGATTGTGGATGTAAGCAGCGAAGCTGCTACGCTGCCCCGCGCTTATCTTGACCGGGGCGGAAGCATCGCGTGGTTTTACGATGTGCCGTTTTATCAGATCGGGCATGCCAATGGCGCAGCGGAACTCTGGGGACCCGCGGGCGATCATTATGGAGAACGAAAAATTCTAGGGATCAGTACCGCGTATGAGCCTGCGCGTTCAACCCCCATGGCTTTTTCAGTTCCCGCGCTTTCGCCTCCTGCGGAGGCTTTAAGCCAGCCCTTGCATCTTGATTTTGATATTCACGAACTGGATGCCTGGCAGTCCATCCGCAATTCATTTAATGCCGCGCTCCCGCCGGCGTCGGCCGACATTGCGTCGATTTTTGACAAAGACGGGACTGTTCTCGGAGTATTGAAAGGCGACGGCATGCGGAATGTATTTGAACAGGGACATGTGCGCACCCTCCTCGACCGGGATGGCCGGCATGTGGTGGATTATTTTTTCAATCAGGGAGAATTGATTGCCGCCAATTATGTGCAAGCGCGAGAAAATCTGCGTTCAGAAATCGAAAATGCGGAGCTGGAGGTGGCGCGCCTGAAAACCAAAGCGCTCATTCAACTGGCCGTGAATCTGAATTTGGGAGTCACGGACATTCAAAATGAAATCCAGGCCCAGCGCTTAAGACTCGCCGATGCCCGCGCCCAGGCCGAGGCCCAGCGGTTTATCACGCAATGCCAGAGCTGTGGCATGTGCAGCCAGTGTTGCGAGCAAGTGAAGAATCCCGGCTATGAGGCAGCGATTGCCAATATCACGGACGCGGAACAAGAGCTTGAAATTCAGGCTGCGGCAAGCCTTTCGCAGGTCCACGGCGAAGTGAGCGATGCGCAGGTGAAAATTGGATTGGACCAGGCGGCCTCGATTGCCAAGATCCGGCAAAAGGAAAAAGAAGTTTTAAGAAATCTCATTGAAAACGAAATCCTGCCGGTGCTGATGGAATTTTATCGCGGGATTCTGGGCCGCGACCCTGGCACGCCGGAGATCAACCGCTGGCTGGACCAGGCCGTGGCTGATCCGCAAAACCGCGTGAATGTTGAAAGCCTCAAGGCGGAGCTCCAGGCTTCCTCGGAGCGGACGCAGCGTCTTTCCGACATTGCGTGGATCAAGAATGAAGTAAAAACTTTTCTGGATGCCTACACGACCGCAGGACCGGAAGAGCAGGTGAGCCGCGCCGCGAGCCTTGGCCTGGTCGGCAGTGAAATTGTGCCGGTCAGCGCGTCGGAACGTGACGCGATCATGGCCACCCTCAACAATCAAAACGTGCATTTCGGATATTCAGCCTTTTTACCCCTGCAAAGTTTTCTTGCCGGCGTGGGCGTGACTGCGGAAGCGAAAGAAATCGCGGTCCGGGCCATCCTAATCGATATCCTGACAGGTGTACTCAATCCATTCACGGAAGGAGAGCTCCGGCTTTCGCTTTTTGCCCTCGAGCGCACGGCCCACCTTTACGGCATTTCCCCCAAAGCGGCCAAGTTGAGTTATCAGGACTTGCTTTCCATCTATGCGGCCAATCCCGGTGTGAAAGTCGTGGCCCATATCAAAGGCGATCACTATGTGACGATCACAAAAGTGACGTCGGATTCGGTGACCTATGTCGAAAGTGCGATGGGTCAAAATGGCGAAGCCGTGGAGTTAAGCCGCGATCAATTTCTTGCGGCCTGGCTCAATCCCCAGACCGGCAAAAACATGGGCGTAGCGCTTTTGCCCGAAATCATCCCGGTCAAACCCGCGCAGATGCTCGACAAACAGCTCATGCAATTTGTCAAAGGCTCGATGTGCGGGATTGATGACGCGCTGTTCTGGACAATTGTGATTGTCAGCGCGGTAGTGTCGGGCACCGTTCAAGCGATCACGGCCACAAACGGAAATTTTGTGACGAATTTCCTGAAAGGCTTTGCCTTCGGAGCGATCACTTCGATCGTGACCATCGGCATCGGCTCCGCATTGAGCAGTTTCGCCAGTGCCGTGGGAAATGTGGTGAGCAATGTGGTCAACGGAATCAAATCCTTTGTCTCGCCGATTGTGAACGGGCTTGTGCGCGTAGCCTCAAGCGTGGGGCGTTTTATTTTGGACCGTGTGATTACCCCAATCGGAAATTTTCTGACCCAGACACCGGGTCTGATCGGCAAAGGCCTTTCATCCATCGGCGGATTTTTGTCCGATGCCGGCAAAGCCGTGATCACCGGTTTCAAAACACTCGGCCAACTCGTGACCGCCCAAGGCCTGCAAGGCACCATCGCGCGTATTGTCATCGCGCCGGCCGTGGAATTCAGCGTCAATAAAGGACTGCGCATCCTGGGCGTAAGCCCCAAAATCGCAATGCTCGCCAGCGCGTTTGTGACCGGCGGCCTGCTCGGCGCTTTGACCCCTTCGCCGGATATCACGGTCGGGGGAATCCGCGTAGATGGCACTTCAATTTTCGCGACCGTCCCCGCCAATGTCGGTAAAACCGCGATCGACGGATTTGTCCGCGGCGCCTTCAGCGGCATGACCCTCGCCGCCGTACCCGTAGCCACCCAAAGCTTCCATCTCTCTCCGGCGATTAGCAATCTGCTCAGCACCGCTTCCAAATTATTATTGAGCGCCGGCGGAAGTCTAAACAACAACACCCTCCAAGGCCTAAGCAACACCCTCGCCGGCGAATTCGCCATCACCGGCTTCCAAGCCCTCGGCACCAAAATCGGCCTAAGCCCCGCCCTAAACTCCCTCATCGGCATTCCCCTCCGCTCCACCCTTGCCGGTCTCATCGACGGCCTCTCCAATCCCAACGGTGGCGGCCCCGGAAGCATCCTCAATGCCATCAAAGAGTCCCTCCTCAACAACCAAACCGCCGGCTCCTTCATTTCTATCGGAGCTAATCTCGCGTTGGACGCGGTCGGAGCTCCCCTTATTGCCCGCGATTTTGTGAGCAGCTTTTTAGGAACAATTGTGAGTAATGGTCCAGACATTTTGTCGAAAATCGGGGAAGGAATCAGAAAGTTCGGCGAAGCTGTAGTGAATGCGGCGGGAAATGTAATTTCTTTCGCTCAGAAAGTAGTTGAAGGTGTTGGTTCACTCACAAAAGGAGGTTTTTCCAAAGCGGTTGATTTCTTTAACGGAATATTTGATAGTAAGACACAGGGAACCCTTATTCAGGCTGGCGGTGGCACCATCGAAAATGCTCTGAATAATAATTGCTCTGTGATAGTGGATGGTATTCACTGTGGATATCAAAGCATTGTCATTAACTATTCGTTAAGTAATAACAGATTGAGTTATAGCAATGCTGGCACGAACGCATCGTTTGATGGATTAAATAAAGTCGGCGAATTTTTTAGTGGCAGTATTGCCTTTGCAAATGAAGTTGCCCCTGATGGGATTAAGTTGATACAAAACTATGGGCAAAATGGGCTTAGGAATGTATCAATGTATGACGGACTGAATAAACTCTTAGAGATGAACCCGTTTAGCGAACACCAACCGCTTACATTCGCAAATAGTACTCTTACTGATGGGGTATTATCAGTCTATGGGAATAATCCCGTTCAAATTTCAATGAGAAATGGAGTTGTTGACAAATATACCGCCTTGGTTTCTCAGAACAGTTACCCGAATGCCAATAATGCCGAAACGTTTGAAAATATCTTTGTAGATCTGACAAGGGATTCAAGTGGTAACTATCTGAGGAATGTAAGGATTGAAAATCCTTTTGTCGATAATATTACGGGCGTGGCTGGTCTTCGGGATAGAACGCTTCAGCTGGCAAACATTTTCTTTGGAAGAGGTATCAATAATCCCAACGGGCGGGATATTTCAACGGCTTATGAGAACAAATTTGTTCAAGAGTTTGCACAAAGAGGTATTACTCTGGAAGCAATTCCGGTTTTTGACGGAACGAATATAATTACTGGAGTTTATCACGTTGCCAAAGAAATGTATTTCACAGATCCCCTAAATAAAGATAAAATCAAAGAAGTTATTTTGAATCGCATCCAACAACAACCGCTTGCTCCAGGGGAAAAGCTAAAACTTGTTCTTTATAGTGGATCAGGTCAGCCTGGACTTGAGGCAGCACAGGAGTTGGGTTATCAGTATGGTATCCAATTTTCAGATGTTGTATTGCTGGATGCGCCAGTATTTATTAACTCGTCTCTTTCCAACATTGATCATGTGCATCTGATTCAGGGAGATTTGCTCAATTTTCCTCCAGAAAAGGCTATCCCCTTAGGTTGGCTCACACCTTTTATATTACCAAGGTCAGAAGGCGGCATGCAATTTATGAACATCTTAGGCGCATTGAAAGTAAGGAGATCAACGATGACCGGGTTTGGGCACCTAGATTTTATAAGCGAGGAAAACATCTCTTCAGTGGTTAATAGAATTATAAAGATCCTTAGTGATGAGGAAGGGGATTAATCATGAATCCATATAATTATCTTGTTCACCCATATTTTCTGATTCCATTATTTTTATTATTAGGAATCGTGATTTTTTTAGCCCCGTTATATGCACA
>CAYGIT010000075.1:0-13223 GCA_964349955.1 uncultured bacterium | reverse complement strand
GTCCGCTACACACGCGGCGGCCGCTCCGAAGTTCGGGTCGAGGGATTGGAAGAAGGCATCCGGCAGTTGGAAACAATGATTTTTGAAAAAATTTCTACAAAACCGAAGCTGATCGTTGGAATCCTGGGAGGGGGTGGCAGTGGAAGCACCACTTTCTCGCAAATCATAGGGGATTCCGGCCTGCGCGGCATCAAGCCGGAAGAAATCGGTGTCATCGACACGGATATTTATCTTCCCGAGCATCGAAAGATTAAAGGAATTCATTGGTATCAACACCCGGGCAAAGACCGGTTTACGATTTCAGAGTCAGAAAATTTTGAGGACTTCCTGGATTTTGACAGGTTCGGGAGAGATATCAGCCATCTGTCAAAAGAGAAAAAGATTTTGCTCGTTGCCGGCATTTACAGTGAGTTTTTACTGAGCAGAATCCATGGGACTCCTGACATTCAGGTTGTCGTGGAGGCAAAACCCGAAATTCGGGAAAACCGGGTGATGGCCCGGGATGGTGATTTGGCGCTTTTTGAAGAGACGAAAAGTGTATCCGCAAGAATTATTCCCGCTGATCTTCACAAGGATTTAGTAGTTGAAAATAACGCCCAAGAAGATCTAACGCAGGTTCGTATCCGTCGTCTTGAATACGTGCGCCGCTCTGAAGCGCGGGCAAATACAGGAGGAAGCGATCCGCAAGCCTTTGTGGAGGCTTTCAAAAATCTGGATTTGAGCCAGCCGGAGGATATTGCCATCTTGAGGCTTTTTTACAATTTATTGGATGACGTCCCTGAAGATTATTCTAACGTGTTTGACCTTCAAACAGGCGTGCGAAGAAATATCAGGCCGATTCTTGAATCGATTATGGAGCGGAAAACAGATCTTGAAATTAATCAGGGATTCCTGCAGCTCTTTGCTTCCAGGGAGTCTGATTCCGGGGAAATCATGCTGCGTTTTCCAAGGGCGGCCCAATTTTTCATGGACCATGCGAGTGGACTCTTTCGACTGATTCCCGGCCGTCTTGTGATGAGCGATTATTTTAGACAGATCATCACAAGTCAGATCAATGCTTCTTTGCGTAAACTCGAAGCCCCTAAAAAGAAAGTAAGGGAAGAAGGGGTTATGTATATCCAGGTCCTTGCCCATCTGGGATACTCGGAGCTTTTGCGGGAACGTTTGATCGAGCTTCAGAAAAAATTAAAAAAGAAACAGGGGTCCCGCCCGAAGATCGAAACCCTCTTATGGACCCTGCATATGATTGAAAGTATCGAGGAGCGTACCGGCCGCTCCGAAGCGCGGGCGGAAGGGGTTATGGATTTTTCAGGGCTTCGTCGTGATTTCCTACAACGCGGAGATAAACAGCCCCTTCTACAATCTCAAAAGTCATCCGGTATTGAAGATCAACCCGCGCTTCCCAGATATTCTTTGTCCCTTGAATCTTTTTCACCTGCAGGGAAGGATGGCGGGGATTTTCTGAAAGAATATGAATCTGTTTATCGACTTTCTTTTGAATCGAAAGGGGAAGCTGATGATAAAATCGTTGAAAGCTCTGGTAAGCAAAAACCTTCACGAATGGAGGGAATTCAGGAGTCCTTCAACCGTCCCGTCGCCGATGACTTTGCCGAATTTTTTGGCTCGAGTGGCGGTCTGTTCGCGGGATTGCCATCCGGGGGTCCAGAAGTAGGCTTGATCGGGGCGAGTACGCAAAAACAGGGCGAACCGGGCGACCTCACGGATTTGGGAGGTGCTCAATCCCTGGAAAATAACGGCAATGGTTCTCGGAATATTTTTAAAGGTCTTCATGGAAGAAATGATAGCACACCGCCTTTTGTCCATCAACCGCGAAGTTCGGGACGTTTATTTAAACTGGCAAGGGAAATTTTTATTGTATCTGCAACATGGATAAGTCTTGTTTCGACTTTCATGAGGCGATTTTTGACTTCGATCATGTCTTTCCTTAGCGGGGCCACGGCTTTGGCAATAAGGTCAATTTTCCGGCCCATGGATTCCAGTAAAGCGCCTACCTGGGATGATGTGAAATTTTCTTCTTTCATAAAAGGATTCCTTTCAAAAGTTCAAAGGGGTGGAACTTTAACAGGAATCCAGGGGCTTGTCAATATAATAATTAATTATTTTTATAGTGCATATAATACATACCCCTCAAAAAAGGTAATAGTGCCAGTCCCATCGGGAGTTGCCCGCTCCCGTTCCGAAGCGCGGACGCATGAAACTGAGAAAATAGGAGAAGACGGGTCTTTGTTGCTGCAAGAGCCGGTGCAGATTGGTTCCGGAGAAAACCTTCACCGGGTTCGGGACCTTCTTCAAGATTTTGTCCGTGAGGCCGCTGGTATGGAAATTGGCTTTTACGTGATTCCCGAAAAAACCGGGAAGGAAGAGCCGGT
Organism: uncultured bacterium; assembly: GCA_964349955.1. Classification (GTDB taxonomy): domain Bacteria; phylum Omnitrophota; class Omnitrophia; order Omnitrophales; family Aquincolibacteriaceae; genus CAYGIT01. Next base: position 10,833 of record CAYGIT010000075.1, on the reverse strand, counting down.
ACCGTTCCCGCTCTCATGGGAAGTCATTTACTATTTCTTCTATCAATATGGAGCGCAGTCCTGGCCCTTCAATATCGGAGCCCGTTCTTCGAAATTTGACGCAAAAGAGCCGGCAGGCAGGGAAATCCTCCTTGAAGCCGTGCAAACGTTGAAACAGATTCTCGACCTGACCGTCCACACTGATTTGAAGACCGATCACCGTTCCTACTTTGGTACCAAAATTAAATTCCTGAAAGCGTTGATTCTAAAAAATCAATCGGCCAAGATGGGCCTTGAAAAGCGCTCCGAGGTCCAGAATGATGATTTTATAAATTCTCCGCCGAAACTTGTTTATGCCATGAGTGATTTGCAGCAAGCGGGCTTGAAGGAGTTTGCGCGCGGGGCGCAGGCGGTCGTCTATGGGCTTGAAAATTGGGATTTTTTGATCAAATCATTTGTGGATGAGCCGGATGCTGGAATTCGCGTATGGCAAACATTGGAATCTTATATCCTGGCCCGCCAGAGACTGGCCGGTCTTGTACCTGACTTCAGCTTTATCAAAATTTACCATGAAAGAATGAGCGGAATGACCCCGAAGACAACCCGGCTTTTCCGCTATTGGGAAAACGGGGTTGTTACTGACCGCAAAGATCGGATGAATGCTGAAACGCAAATTGGAAATGATCTGGTGGCCGGGTATGACGAGGACGTAAAAATTCTGTTAAAGCAAATTTTAGAGCTTATTTCCGAAATTGTCAGGAGAGACGTTTTTCCTATGGATTTAAAGCTTGCTAATTTTGGAACGGAACAAGAGAAGGCCTATTTGCTGGACCCGGGAACGTTGAAGGTGAATGGGGATGAGGCCAGGATGAAGTCATTTGTTGAGCACCTCCAGTTCTTTTTACAGCGTACCCAAAAAATGCTTTCTGATTCGCAAAGACCTGGGTTGGAAAAATTCTTTTTGAAGCTTATTTCCGAAAAGGGCTTTGATGATAATCATATTCATTCCACAGTCCATCATCTGCTTGGTAAATCGCTTCCTGTCCCAATCGAGCGGCCCACAAGGGAAGTTCAGGATTCTTTAAACGGCAGGGGTATTCAAGGTTTGGCATTTGATCCCCTTGACCGTTCAATCCATGATTCATTGCTTTATTATTATCCCAATCTCCATCGCCGTTCCGAAGCGCGGAGTACTCAAGAAAGCAGGATCCAAAAATATATCAAGGATTTAGAGGCGGGTAAACCGGCGATCCGGCGATCGGCGGTAAAATCCCTTGGTAAAATAGGCCCTGCGGCAAAAGCTGCGGCTCCCGCCCTGATCAAAATCCTGTTGGAGGACAAGCTCCGGCTTGAAGCGGTGAAAGCGCTCGTTCAAATCGGACAAGGGGCTGTCCCTGCTTTGATCGAAACATTCGGCCAAAAAAATGAGCGTTTGCAGGAGATGGGAGCCAATCTTCTTTACGCGATCATTACCCAAAGTTCCTTTGAGGAAACGGACAATTTCGCCGCTTTTGCCGTTTCAAAAAGTCCTTTCGTTCCTGTGACAACCATTGATGGCAAAATCCTGCAGAAATTCAAGGAGGAGATGCATCTGTATCCGGACTTGACCGTGCTTGTCCTTACGGAAAAAGAGGCGGTTGTTCTGTGGCAAAGAACCAAGCCCCTGCCCGCCCAGCCGGTCCGTCTGCTGGTTCTGGAAAGAAAATTCCTGAAGGGAATGGCTTCTTCTTTCCCGGCGGAACGGATGGAGGCCATTCTGCAGGAATATCTCACGGCGCCGCCATGGCTTTCAGCGCCTCTAATTCCCATCAATGAATACCGGTTGAAGCGAAACGGAGAAAAGAAAATGGAGGTGGGCAATTTAATCCGGTTTTTCTTTCCTCCCCGGCGCCTTGAATTTGCAAAGGGAGAACTGGTGATTCATGAGAGAAGTTCCGGAATTTTTTCTCCGGTTGTGGAAAAGCTCGGCGATTACTTTTCATTGAAACCCGAAGAAAAGGGGACGGTACTCCTGTCCGTGCGGCCCTCGAAAAGAAACGCGTTTGTGCCGCTTCTAAGATACCGCCCGCCATCCCTTACCTTTGGGAGTGAAGGAGGTATGGATGCACCGATCGACCTAGTGCGCGTCAACCCGAATATTCGTACCCATCTTCGCAATGCTTTGCAGCTGACGCTCATCCTTAACGGCAAGGAATATGAAATCGATGCCCAAAAAGCTACTTTCCGTGCCCGTTCCGAAGCGCGGGCAAACACAGGTGAAAATGATCTGCAAGTCTTTGTGGAGGCTTTCAAAAATCTGGATTTGAGCCAGCCGGAGGATATTGCCATTTTAAGGTCTTTTTACAATTTATTGGATGAAGTCCCTGAAGATTATTCTAATGTGTTTGATCTTCAAACAGGCGTGCGAAGAGATATTCGGCTGATTCTTGAATCGATTATGAAGCAAAAAACCGACCTGGAAATTTATCAGGGATTCCGTCAGCTCTTTGCTTCCAGGGAGTCCGATTCAGGAGAAATCATGCCGCGTTTTCCAAGGGGCGTCCAATTTTTCATGGACCGTGCGAGGGGGCTCGTTCAACTGATTCCGGGGCGTCTTGTGATGAGCGATTATTTCAGAGAAATAATCGCGAGTCAGATCAATGCTTCTCTTCGTAACCTTGAGGACTCTAAAAAGAAAGTAAGGGAAGAGGGGGTTGTATATATCCAGGGCATTGCCCATTTGGGATATTCGGAGCTTTTACGCGAACGTTTGATCGAGCTTCAGAAAAAACTGAAAAAGGAGCGGGGTTCCCGCCCGAAACTGGAAACCGTCCTATGGGCCCTTCATGTGATTGAAAATATCGAAGAGCGTACCGGCCGCTCCGAAGCGCGTCATGCGCTTGCGGATTCTGCGGTGCGAACTTATTGGAAGTCCGCCCGCTCCGAAACGAGAAGTGATACGAATGAGGATTCCCTTCGCGAAAAATTTCAAAGCCGGGTCCGTGAAGGGGCCCTCCCAGACGCGGTTTTTCAAGAGATGCTGCCCGTACTTACGGAAAAACTCGAAGATGCGACCACGGCCTCTTTCGAGCTTCTGTACCATTGGGGCGCGCAATATCCCGCTCTTCAACCCGAGGCGCTCAATCTTTTCGGCCTGGCCAAAGCGACTCTCAAAGTTTGGAACCACCTGGTTCTTTTTGCGATTATGGAGATTTACATGAGAAAGAATGTAGATTTTGCTTCGAAAGTCATTTTGGCGGCGGCCGAGCATATTCCCGAAACAACGATCCGGAATTTGTCCGGATTTTTGAACAAGGAGGCTGTCAGTGCCAAAGCACAAGAGCTGATTCTTTCCATCGTTGAAAAGAACCCCAGGGAACGTCTGACTTTTCTGGCCGGCACACTTGAAGATCCTGAAAACAGGGATGAGGTGGCAAAGATTCTTTTAAAAAACGCGCTGGCCCATGCCTGGATAGTTGCAGAGGCGCTGACTTTGAACTTGGGACTTTCTGCAAATCAGGAAGCGGCGGCAGAAGTGTTGAGGCGGCTTTTTCAAATACGAAGCTATACCGTCACGCGTGCTTTGCTTAGCGCCTGGCGGTTCAGTCCGCACAAGGCAATAAAGGAGGCCGCGTTCCGGCTTCTTCTGGAATTGGAGGGAATAGCCCCGAATCTTTTGGCTTTGTCCAGAATGCTGGAATCGCGGGATTTGAGGGATGTGATTACAGCGTTTCTTGAGCAGATTGTCTCCGGTCCTGAACTTTTTGGAAAGGTCGCGCCGGTTTGGTTTGCCGGACCTTATATGTATTTTCTTATCCGAAAAGTTTTCATCCGTAACGAAACGAAAGTTTTAGCTTTCCTCGATTGGGGGCAGGCGCAGCCTTTATGGAAGGACATGGCGAAGAATATGCTTTATCAGTTGAAGCCGTACCAGACGGAACCCACTACAACACTCACCGCTTCTGGCGATGCAGGAGGCCCGGAATACTGGGGCGTATACAAACCGTTTGATATGCTTTACGCGCCTCAAGATGAACGCGGCAGCCGGAAAACGGTTTATCAGTTATTCGAGGAGCAAACCGGCCATTCCTCCGCAGAAGTGACGACCGCCGGCCGGCTGGCTTATGACGCCGAGGGGCTTGTGATTCTGACTTCAGACCCCGAATTTTTGCTCACGCTCATGCCGTTTGCTCATGCCGAAAAGACCTACCTTGCATGGGTGAAAGGAAAAGTTCCTGAAGAAAAATTGCGGAATCGCACGGAGCCGGCGAAAGTTAATCTGATGAGTTCAGATTTGCAGGAAAGCCGGATCCTGTTCCGGGAAGAGAGCAGATACCATCATCAAATCAATGACATGATGAAAGCTATCGGGCATCCTGTTTTGAGTACCCGCAAGATCAGTTTTGCGGGGCTTGAGCTTGATAAATTAAATCTCCTGCCCGGTCAGATTGTACGGCTTGAAGGCGAACCTTTGCAGCACCTCCTCAAAGCGAAAAAAGAGGCCAGACAAGCCTTCGATTCTCTAAAGGAACAGCGTCCCTACCTGGTGTTCAGTTATTTGCTTTCGATCGGTAAATTTGAGTTTGCTCCGGCCACCGACTTTGCCCTGCGAGAATTTATGGCTTTTTATCCCAAGGCCGATCTCGCGGTAAAGAAGGAAGTGCTTGCGTACATGTTGAAAATTTATATCCGGGAGAACGTCCCGCAAAAAGAAGAAGCCTTTCTCTTTAAATTATTTCAAGAAATCCTGAAGGAAGAGACTTTGACCTCATCGGATGTTTTGACCCAGGTTCTCAATGCGCATGATTCCCCCCAAGTAAAACTTTTGGCAGACCGCCTGATCAAATTACCGCCGGGGATTTTGACGGAGCTTGTTACGGATTCCACCCAATATCCGGCACTTGTGGACGAAGCGGAAAGACTGAAGTGGGAAAGCGCCGAGTTACCGAACGGAAAATGGGCTTCGGAAGAATTTGGATCTTTAACAACGAAGCTGGCACTCAAAAGTTTTGCCAAACAGCCCTTGCATTGGATGCGAACAATCACGGATCAGAAAACCGGCCAAATAATAGGATTCCGTTTTGCTGCAACCCATAAACCGCCAACGTATGGCGCTCTTATTGTAGATTCATGGGGCGTTTCCATGGCAAGAGGGGCAACGGTTTTAAGGCCTGATTATCAAAAAAAAGGGATCGGATCATTTCTATTAAAGCAGGATTTGGAAGAGCTTCAAAAATCAAAGGTGCGGCTCTATGTGACTGAAATCGATCCCCTGAATGACGCTTCCCTCCGGACGCTTTTAAAAGCCGCCTCGGAGTTGGGGCTTTTGATGCGGGGACCCGTGCCGGGATCAGACAGAATTTATGTGGTTGATTTATTGCCGAGCGTTGCCAATGCCAAAGACGCCGCCAGTCACGGCCTTGAGGGCATTCCCGTTTTTCAACTCCGCTCCGAGGTGAGGAGTGAGGTTGGTAAGGAAATTACTGGCGGGAATGATGCTTCCGGCGGTAAAAATAGTCTGCCAGAAGAATTCCGCCAATCAGGAGAGTTATCACAAGCAATGCAGTATAGAAACCCCAAAGGGAAGCCATTTTGGAACTCCTTTTCAGCTTTCAAGCAAGTAAGCAAAGCCTACAAGCAAGACGGCAACCAATATTCCAATAAACGAGAGAATAACATGCAATCCCTGGAGGTGCAAGGCGGATGGTACAACCAAACCCGCCAGGTCGACCGTGAAGGCGCTTACGCAAAATTTAACCAGATTTTCACGTCTTTTATGAGTCAGTCTAAGCATCTAGGATTGCCAAGGGTTAATAGCTATTTATCATTAATTTTATTAATTATAATAAATATCTGGGAAGATGTCAAACAGAAAATAGAAAAATTTTGGGGCTCGGAATCTGTATTCCTGCCACGCTCTGTAAAGCTCGGGGTTTTACGCTCCGAGGCGCGGACGGTAGCGAAAGAGAAATTTTCGCCGCGAATTGAAGCCCTGATGCAGAAAGAAAGGAAGAGTAAGGCGGAATGGAAAGAGGTGATCGGGTATTTTACCGGAAGGGTCCCCAACGGCATTGCCCGGACTGTGAAAAATATAGCGCAATATTCACAAGGCGCTTTCTCTCGAGTCAAAATCAGAAATATAATGACTACTAGCGGCCTTTCCTATCGCGAATTAGGAATAGCGCGCGAAAGGGGGGACAGAAAATCCAGAAAAGAGTGGATCAATCTGCTTCTTCCCAAAGCGCGTTTGCTGAATGAGCGGGGAATTGATCCGACACCGGCCAATGTGTCCAAAGAGTTGGGCGGCAACCCTTCACGCGGACAGATTGTATTGGCCTTGACCTATCATGAAATTCCATACTCGAGGGTAAAGATGACTCCGACCTTGGGTTGGATCAGCCGGTTACTCGAGAAGCATAAAAAAGAGATTCGTGACCATTATGTTTCTGAAATCCCAGGAATCATTCCTGAAATCGAACCGGATTCTCTTTCGCGATTTTTCCAGCGGTATCCCGAAGAGATAAAAAACTTCAAATTGAAAAAAGACGAAAGGAGAACGCGGCCAGCTTATTTTGACAATCCCGAATTCATAAAGGATTTATTAAAATCCGCTCCGGAAGTGACGGGCCTTACCCAGGATGAAAAAATAATCCTGAAAAAGCGGGTGATCCCTGCAGAAAAATTCAAAACTCTGAAGGCTTTGGCAGATTTAATGGAAAAAGGCACTCACCAAACGGTCAGCTTTGCTGAGGCCAAGGCCCTTCGCAAAGCCGAGGAGCATTACCTTTACCGTTTTGGAAAGCCGCCGATCAACCGGAAGCGTCTGGACCGGGAACCTGTTGAAAGGCTGGGCTATTTTGTGCCGCGCATCCGAAAGGTTTTTGAAAAACTCGAGATCCATTCCATCCGGGACCTGCTCAACACTCCGCGCGAAGATCTTCTCAAGCAAAAGAATTTTAGGGAAAGAAGTTTGGCGAAGATCGAGAAACGGCTTTCGACTTACCATCTGGAATGGCAACCCCCAAAAAAATCACCTGCTCGCTCCGAAATGCGGGCGAATGAACTTTTCGATATCATCAGCAAAAAAGAAGAATTTCAAAAAAACGGCATTTCTTACGAGCAATTTGAAATAAAGCTGAATCGGAACGTGATCATTCAGGATTTATGGGAGGAATTTGGAAAATTTTTTCCTAAAATGCGGGTTCACCAGATTCTGCGGCGAGAAGGAGAAAAAATGTTGGAGCTTGCGGGGCCCCGGCAGCATTCTTTCAGTACAGAGCTAACAAAAGATGACACATTTACAATCATTATGGTTCCAAGATGGGAACCAAAGATGTTTGAGAATGTCAGCGAAGCGGTCCTTACAGAGTCTGGAAATTTAAAGTTTACTTTGCAGATCAAGCTTGATACCCGGGTCGAAGTGCTGATCAGAGAACTCGATCATTGGCTTAACCAACAAGAAGGTTCGCTCAAGCGTGCGCGAATAGAACAAGTTTTAAATCCGTCAGGGAAAATTATCGGTTGGGAAAAAAGTGGGCAACTAAAGAAAAGTCTAAAAAAGGAAACAACGCTCACAATTGTCGTAGCCCCGCTCAAGCCCCCTTCCCAAGCGAAAAGCCAAAACCGTCGCTCCGAAGCGCGGACGGATCCTGATAATGATTTGCAAGCCTACTGGAATGAGCAAAAAATAGAGAATCTTTCGCCAGAGATTCAACAAGGCTACCGCCGCATTGCTTCAGAACTTGTTGGAGCACTTTTAAGAAAAAATCCGCAGGGCGCTCCTTTGCGCGTTTTTGTGGACGGCCTTCCCGGCACTGGGAAATCGACTCTCCTTGCTTTTATGACACAAGAATTGGAGAAACGAAAAAAGCGGCAAGTGCGTCCGCCGCTGAATTTAGCTCTTTTCATGAAGAATCTTCAACAACGGAAAAAAATCGAAACCGCTCTTCTGCGAGGAGAAGGCCCAGCCAATTATTATCCGGATTTTCTCAGGACCGAAGAACTTCAAACTCTGATGGGAGGGCTTGGAGATTTTTTTAGCCAAAAAGAAAGTCCTGAAACGGTTCGGACGTTTCCGATTGAGAGCGTTTATGTGCGAGGGCAAAGGTTTCTCCAACCCAAGGATTTGACCTTTCGCCACGCCGACGATGTTTTCTTTGAAGGGGGGCAGTCTTTTGACTTTGCGCCATGGCTTCATGGCCAGAAGAGTCTCTATGTAAGAGTTCTTACGGATCCTTCGGCCGCAAAAGAACGTTTTCTCGGCCGTACTGCCGAACGGCACGGAATTTCCAATCAAGATCCCCGCATCGAAAGACGCCGGGCCACTTACGATATTAAAACAATTCATTGGAATGCTTATGCGGAGCGGACCCGTTCCTTGGTTGACATTGAGGTGGACTTATCCTCTGTAAAATCACAAGACTGGAAAATGACAATCGCCCGCTCCGAGGCGCGGGCGGTAAGCCCGAAGGCTGAAGGGAGCAATCCCTGGACAATCAAAACAATAGATTTGAGAGGTGAAGGCAACATGGCGCTTGAAGGGGAAATAAAGGTGCTTTCAAAACTTTACGATGACCCGGGTAAACCGGAATCCGTCAAGTTTTCGAGTATTGCTTCGCGGCTCCGGCGTGGCGCATTGGATACTGTTTTTACAGCCCATGATGACAGGACCGGAAAAATTATAGGCATCAGGACGCTTGGCACAAAGGGATTGCATACGCTCTCAAGTCTTGATGTTAATCCCGAACTTTATACTTTGAATAATGAAGAGGAAGGCGCAAGTAACGGGGATGTCATCGTCATTCCTTCCCGACGGCGTAATGGAATAGGCGAGGCCCTTTTCCGGGAAGCGCTAAATTATTTGCAAAAGAACCCCCAACTCGGGGTCCGATTTTATTTTGCGTCCATCAATGCCACCAACGAAGCTTCGTTTAAGGCGATGCACAAGGCCGCTTTAAGCCTCGACCTTCCGGTCTACTTCTATAAAACATCAATCTTCAAGCGTATCCATCGTGATAAGGAAACAGTTTTTAAGCAGATGAATGAACGGCATTTTCTGATTGACCTTTTCCCCGGCAAAGAGCATTCACCGCGTGTGTCCAGAATCCTTAAGAACTCTACAGTCCAACTCCCCGAAGATCCAAACAAGGCCTGGAATTCTTTGTCCCGCTCCGAAGCGCGGAGTCAGGGAATGGAAGTGATCCCGGATATTATTCCGTTGTTGCGCCGGGGAGTGAGCATCCAAAACCCTGAAATATTTCAGGCTAAACTTCGGGAAGCATCCCAAAGCAAACTCCACCATTTTCATCTGATGGCAAGTCTTGTCTGGCTTATCGTGGAAAATCAGGTCTCAAGCCAGTTTCTCATCGACTACTTGTTCTGGAATAAAATCGATATGACCAGCCGTGAGGACCCCGAAACCATTCACTATCTGGATTACCTGCTGGCATTTCTGGAACAAGAGAAAGATTGGACGAAATTTACAGAGCCGGCACATGGCGGCCATTTTTTTCATTTTGATTTAATCCGGTATCATAATTCGATTTTTCCGGAGCAAAAACCGCTGGGCGAAAAATCGCTCAAATTTTCCAATGCGCTTGTACGTGGCTTGCTGTCTGCCGGATATAAGGATGAGGATCTGCTGGTCCAATCCGTGCGGGAAGTGTCGGGGCGTCCCGATTTGTCATATTCGGATTTTTTAAAGCCGGTTCTGACAATACGGGTTCAAGAAGGAGGTTTTCAAAGTGTCGATCTCGTGATGGCACGCCTCGGAAATGGAGAAGTAGCGGCATTTACGCTGCTTTCCGCTCAAAATCCAGAAGCTTCACCCGTCGTCGACCGTGAATTCAGGAATTTCGTTGCGTTTCGCGGAGATTCCAACGCAGCGCAAGTCATTGGTACTTCAGAAGTCAAGACGCGAGGGGGAAGATACTCGGGTTATACCAGTCATTACCTGGATAGACATGAAGAAATTCTGTATACGGCCCGGCATGAAGAGCTTACAAGTCATGAAACCCCTGGAAATTTCAATAAAAATTCCGATTTACCTCACCGTACCGGAAAAATTTCCGGATCTTCCATTGCCAAGGTCATGGAGGGTTTTGTCAAAACAACGGTTTATTTTTACGATCCTGTTTCGCAAAAAGGGATTGATTCTCTTTTTGCGCGTGCCGGAGATGTTAATTTCAAAGACAGTCAGTTTGAAAAATCCGGTGATTATGAATTTAAAGTCAAAGCGGGTGTTGCAACATTGGATGCTATATTAATCGCCCTCCGTGATTTCAAAAAACTGGATATTCCGCATTTGATCCAGGAGCTTTTTCAGATGAAGTACCTTGGTCCCGGCGATGACGATGTGATCAAGGACCCGCCCTATGATGCCTGGCTAAGAGAAGGGGTTTTTAGCGGATTGTTGCAAGGGCTTTCTGAAAAATACGGTGCTGCGGAAGGAAACAACAAGGCCGTCGAATGGCTCCGTCTTTATTTGCAGGCACTTGACGCATCTGTCCCGTATATTTCCGAAGACCCGCTGTTCACAAAAATAAAAATCCAGGAGTTTCTCCAAAAACTCGAATCCGGGCAGATAAACCGCTCCGAGGCCCGGAGGGAGGTTGGTAAGGAAATTACGGCCGGGAATGCTTTTTTTGCCGCCGGCCCAGCCAATCGAGAAATCCAACCCCTGCGAACACCAAAGCGAAAAAGCCTAGGGCCGCGTACGACATCCAGGTTACTTCCATTGGGGCCTCCATTATCGATCAAACCAAAGGATCAGAAGGTAGAAAATCAACCCGAGTATACAGCCAATGCCGACGAGAGGCAAGGAACCCTTCGAATTAAAAACAAGAGGAGCCATGCAGACCGTAAAGAGGTTCAGCA
>CAYGIT010000074.1:0-13609 GCA_964349955.1 uncultured bacterium | reverse complement strand
AACAAATAAGTAGTTGGAAATTTTTCTTTTGCGAGGAATCCTTCACCGGCCGCAAGATTACGCGCGATGTCGACATAGCTTTGACTGTCCGAGGAAAGACGCTCTCCCCGGCCTGCGGTATGCCATGCTCCCATAAAAATCAGCCGGAGAGCCAACGCCAGCAGAAATAAGAAAAGAATTTTTTTCATTCCGGAACCGGGTGGAAAGGCCGCGCATGATGGCGGGCGGTGTGAATCAAATAAAGCGCCATGACAAGTCCGCTCACGAACCAAAAGGGCTCCATGATGCGCACAATGTAAAAGGTGATGGCGCCAAAACCATGCAACAGAAGGCCGAGAATACCGGCCGAATAGCCCAACACCATGCCTTTAAGGGTTTGGTCCTCAAGAACGTCAAAAAGCCAGTGGCCGATTTTCAAAAGCCTGGAAAAAATCCAAAGCCAAAGCCCGAGCCCGATGATGCCGATTTCATGGAGCGTGCGGGCATACTGACTGTCCACAATTTCGATCGAAGTGATGCCCCAGCCGATCAAAGGGCTGTATTTCCATGTTTGAAACATTTTTCGAAACGCATAAATCCGTTCCTGAAAAGAAAAATCCACACCGAGTTCCCTTCCCGGGTTGACCGCATCGGTGATCGTATACAGGAGACGCTCCCGCAATGCCGGAATGAACGCCTGCGCCAGGATAAAAATACCCAAAAGAATGAAGACATAATAACGCTTCTGCTTTTCGACAATCCCGATGAACACCAGGCCCAGAAATAAAGCGGCATGAGAAGTCCGGTTTAATGTGAACAGAAAAGGAATAAAGATAATGATTCCCAACAAGCCCAGGACCAGGCGCGGCGCGATTTTGGTTTGATAGATGAAAAGGCTGAAGATGATCAAAAGCAAAAAGGCCATGTACCCGCCCATGGTTGCCGGTTCCGCATCGCCTTCGAAAGGCGCGGTAATGCGCTGGCCGCTGAAGATGCGCACGGAAGGGACTTGCAAGAGAGTGTAAAATCCAATCATGGCTGCGGTGAGAATTGCAAACCAAAGATAAAATTTAATCTGTTTTTCGCTCTTCGCATCACTTGCAAAAAGGAAAAAGATCGCAAAGTATTGGGCGGTTTTAAGCATATAAAAAAAAGAGGGCAGAGGGCTTACGTATTCCGAAGCAATGCCGCGCAAACTGGACACAATGCTAAGCCCCAAAAGAAACAGAATAGGCTTGTTCAAGGGGGTCGAAACCAGCAACGCCCCGTCCCGGTGCATGGCCCGTTGGGCAATCCAGGAAAGAACAAGGATGGGGATCAAAACGTCTTCGAGCCGCAAGGTCACATCGCGCATGCCAATCGATCCCATCTTGAATTCGGGAGAAAAAAGCATGGAAAGGGCCATCAGGATCAGCCCGCTTTTCATCGAAAAAAAAGAAATGAAAAAGAAGAATATTCCGATCAGGACAAGAAAAAAACTGTCTCCTCCAAAAAGGTCCGTCATGTCATTCCGGCTTTCAATTCCGTTTCGAGATCCAAGATCTTTTGCCGGACTTCCGCATCCCCGGGTTGAAGCGCAAGGCTGCGGCGATAAATCTCCAGCATTTCGGCCGTGCGGCCCTGGGTGCGGTAAAACTCAAGGATAGGATTGCGCGTATAAATGGCGAAACGCTCATAACCGTTCTTTTGGTAGGCGCCTTCCAGGGCCTCGTCCAGCTCTTTTTTGGCTAGGTCCCATTGCCCAAGACGTCCAAGCGTCTCGCCCAGGCACGCGTGGTCTTCAGGCTGGGTCCCGATCATTCGTTTTAAATCTTCATACCGCTGGATTTTAGGCGCGGCTTCTTTCATGATACTCGAGCAATCGCATTTCCCGGTGCCTTTAAACAGCACCGATTGGCATTGCTCAAAGACCGGCACGGCCTCTTGCGGCGGAAGATGCCGCAAGGCGAAGTAACCGTATTCTGAAAGGATAAATCCGTTTCTTGGAGCCCATTGAAGGGCCTTTTTCAACAGGGCCTGGGCCTCGGTAATTCTATTTTCACTTTCATAAAGGCGCGCAAGCCAATCATAATAATCGATGCCCCTTGTATGGGGAATCGCCTCTTCATAAAGCCGGATGGCTTGTTTCCGGTAATTCCTGATTTGTTCAGCATCACGCGACACCGCCATTCTTCGCTCGAAAAGCCAGGCCAGCCGGCCTAAATAAAGCGGTTCCATCGGATTCGCGGCAAGAGCCTTTTTATACTCTTCTTCCGCCTGCGGCCATTTTAAATATTGATTGAAGTATTCCGCCTTTTCAAACCGGACTTGTGCATAAGCAAAGGCACCGGAAAGAATTCCGGAGAAAAAAACAACCCCTGCGACGGCGATGCGAAAAGGAATGCGTAAAGGCCTGGATGGAGGGCCGGTCTCCCCTTCCCCAGAGCCGAAGATCAGGGCGCTCGCGGCGAGAAAAACGGCAAACATGAGGCTATTGGCAAAGATTCTCAATGGAAAATCTGCCTGGCTGGTGAAAGTCAATGCAGCGGCGGCGGCAAGAAAAGAGGCGCCGGCGCAACGCTCAAAAAAAGAAGTGCCGGTTTTTTTTAAAAAAAACAGAGCCTTGCGAAAATAAAAAAAAATGAATGCGGCCAAAAACACAAATCCGGGAAGCCCCAAGTCGACTCCGACCTGTAAAAATTCATTATGCGCGTAGTTGAGAAGAAAACGGTCGATGACTCCACGGTATTGCGGCATGACCTCGACGAAGGTGCCGGTTCCCCACCCCCAGGGGCGGGCCAAAATGGCATGCACGGAATCAAGCACCGTATTTGCGCGAAAAATCAGGCTATAAAAACGGGGGTTGGTGCCATCCCAAATTTCTTGAAACCGGGCCGCAAGCACCGGTCCGCCCTTGATCAAGAACAGAACACCGCCGAAGGTAATGAGAGCAGACACCGTAAGCGCTCGTTTCCGCGGCTTTAAAAAACTTTTGAAATCCGAAAGCCAAAAAAAAATTCCCATTCCGAAAGCAAATCCCAGCCAGGCCGAGCGTGTGCGGGTCAGCAGAAAAGCCCATAGAATAATCAGAATGGCGGCGGCGATCCCGGCCTGTACCCAGGTTCTCGACGAGGTAAGCATCAGGATGAGCGCAGAAAAAAAAGAAAAGAAAAGAAAATTCGCAAAATGACCCCCGTTGATATAGCGGGAAGCCAGCGATGCAGGCCCGTACCAAAAATCTTTTTTTAAATACCCGTGCCACTGCAAAAGGCCGATGACCGAATAGAAAATCCCGCAGGCCAGGAATACCCATAACAGAATGCGGAGCCGCGCGAAAGAGTTGATATGACGCCGCGCAAAAAAATAGAAGACAACAATGCTGAAATACTTGATAAAAATGACCGAGCTTCTGTAGGGAAGGATTGAGATCAAAACATACATGAAAGCGAGCCCGGCGCTGAAAAGGACCCATCGATCGAGCGTCCGGTGGCTTGAGACGATGCGGCGGGGATTGCTGAGAAAGGACAAAAGAAAAAGAAAAAAAACAAGAGTCTCGGCTATGAATTGATCGCGGGCTTGGGTCAGGCCATAAAACCATGGCAAGACGGGAAGCAAAAGGCATAAAACCATAAAAAAAAAGGAATCAATCAGGGAGGGAAGCTTGGCCCCAAAATTTTCAGCGCGGGGCATCCGGGAACTTATTTTTCTGCGGCGGCTGTTCCCCTTTAAACATTTGCAGTGTTTTAGAGACGGCATTCGCGGCGAAAGCCCGTAACGCCTCCTGAAACGCTTGAATGCGTTCCATTGTTATGGCCGTAATTTTTTTAGAACCGTTATTTGCTTTCCCTTCGCTTTCTTTTCCGTAGTAAGAATGATACCCGTAATAGCGATGGTAATAAGACTGGGAATGGGCTTCCACACTGTTCAGGATGCATCCTGCCCACCGGCCGCTGACATTTTGAATGGCTTGCTTGGCCTGCATTGTAAAATGACGGGGAATAAAACCAGCCCGGGCAACGAGCAGGGTCGCATCGACAAAGGACGCAAGGACCGAAGAGTCGGCAACGGAAATAACAGGCGGAGAATCAAACACGACAATGTCATAATGCTGGCGGATATCTTCGATGAAACTGCCAAGCCTTTTCGAAGAAAGCAATTCTGCCGGATTGGGAGGCACCACGCCGGAAGTAAGGCAAAAAAGATTCGGAATAGGCGTTGGAACCACAGTCTCTTGCCAGGTGACACTGCCGCTCAAAATATTGCTAAGCCCCTGCTCCACTCCCTCCAAACCAAAAATGCGGTCCAGAGAGGGCCGGCGCATGTCCGCATCGACGAGCAGCGTTCTCATTCCCGCTTGAGCAAAACTGATGCCGACATTCGCTACCGTGGTGGTCTTTCCCTCGCCTTTCACGGCGCTCGTGACCTGAATCACCTTCAACTCCTTGTCCACCGAGCCAAAAGCCAGGTTCGTGCGGATCACCCGGTAGGCCTCCGAAACATACAACGGAATCGAATTTTCTGCCGTATTCCAATAAGAACGATAACTTCCGTCCTGTTCTTTCCACCGGCCTTGCCGGCTTGGAAGCTGGACTTCGAGATCTACCTGCGGCACCATGCCTAAAGGAAATATCTTTAAATAATTGCGGACATCCTCGAGAGAACGTAAACTGCTGTCAAGATATTCCAAAAAGTAGGCCAATCCCGCTCCGAGAAAAAATCCCACGACAATGCCCAAAAGTAGGTTCATCTTTTTGTTCGGGCGCACCGGAGTGCCTGGAATTCCGGCCGGCTCCACGATACGGGCGTCGATCCATACATTTTTTCCACCCGAAAGCTCAACCTCTTGCAATTTTTTGAAGAGAGAATTATACATCTCACGATTCGTCACGATTTCTTGCTCGAGGATCGGGCGCAAAATGCGCAAATCGGCTTCCGCGGCAGACAAAACGCCCAGGTCCGTGTGCGATTCCATGAGGAGGGGGATCAACTCCCGGCGCTGCCCGATTTCCATGCCTTGCAGGTTGACCGCTCCCTGCTGAAGCTGGCGCGCAAGCTCCGGGATGGAAGCGCTTAGCGTTATTACGGTTGGATGCTTTTCGCCGTAAATTTTCAAAGCTTCCAAAAGCTGAAGTTCCGACTCTATTTTTTTGGAAGCCATGTCCCCTGTTTTAATTTTTTCACGAATTTCCCCCAGGCTTTTTGAAATCACCGAAAAGCTCTGCTTGAAAGCATTGATATGCGCCTCATAATTAATTTCGACATAGCTTTGCGCAACCATGTCCGCAGCGTCTTTGATGGTCACCGGATCATAGCCCCGCAAAGAGATGATCAAAATTCTGGAGCCTCTCTCCAACGGCGAAGCAGCGATAGAATGTTGAAGGGCATTAATGAGCGCTTGCTGTTCTTTTTCTGCCGGCAAGCCTTTTTTCAGTTTGAGGCCAAATGCATGAATCAGGCTTTTAGAATCCCTGGAGGCCCCAAGCTTTTTGAGCGCCCTTTCGGCAAGCACCGGACTTTGAATCACGCGGATCTGCGTAAAAAGAAAAGTCGAATCGGAGGTAAAGGAAGGCATCGCAGGCCCGGATTGTGAACTGGCATCCGAGATTTTGGGTTCGAGTACGACCTCAATCGAGCTCTCATAAACGGGACGCTGGGTAAGATTCATATAAACAGCGACAAGGATACAGAGGGCGACCGCGGTCGCGATCACCCCAAGCCGCTTGCGCAGAATATGCAGATAGTCGAAAAAATGGACCCCGCTGTTTTGCTCGTCGGCGTGCGAAGGCTCATGATGGGTGCGGCCCGAATAAGGCGGAGGAGGTGGACTTTGAATACGCGACATGATTTAAATCCAGCTTTCGGGAACGATGACTAAATCTCCCGCTTTCACATAAGTATCGTCTTTTCCCTTGCCCTGCATGATGGCTCCCACATTGACCTTACTGGATGTCTTTTGACCGCCAGGCAAAGTTCTCATGACATTGATGCGGTTTAATGCCGCTTTTTCTGTCGCGCCCCCGGCAACCTTGATGGCTTCAAGGACCGTGATTTCCTGAACCCATTCATAGGGGCCCGGTTTTTTGACCTGGCCTAAAACATAATAACGCGCGCCGGTCCCCGAGGAAACATAAATCGTATCTCCCGGGTGAATAAAAAGATTCTGGGTCAAATCTCCGCGGGAAAGGAGTGCAATCAAATCAACTTCGATCGGTTTGGCGGCCGACGAGGAAAAATCCTGCCCTGCACTGCCTTGGTCAGAAGAAGGCTCCCTCAAGGGCTCCGGAATGGCCTCAGACTCTTCGTTTTTGATGGGGCGAATAATCGTCATCCGCTTGGCATCCGTCTTGACTCCGCCCACCAGGAATAAAAGCTCGAGAAGCGGCAGATTACCCTTGAGTTTATAAAGCCCCGGCTTTTGGACCTCTCCAAAAACAAGAATTTTTTTGCTATTATATTCTTTGACGGCAACCGTGACTTTGGGATCTTTAACGTACCCTTCAGAAAGGCGCTTTTTGATGTCCTGCTGAATTTCATGGGTCGTTCGTCCCGAAGCCGGGATATCGCCCAAAATAGGATAGGCAATGGTTCCCTCCGGACTGACAGCCAGCGTTTTGGTTAAATCGGGAGATTGCCAGACGGAAATATCAAGAACATCATCACGGCCGATGATGTAGGATTGTTTGGCGGAAGTGGCCCCGATCCCCAATCCCGGAAAGGAAACAAGGAGAGACAGAAAAAGAGAAAGAAAATTAAGTAGGAAGACGTTGGATTTTTTCATTGCCTGATTTTAAAAAACTGTCCCCGGAATCGATCCGGGGACAGTTTTTTTAAAGGATGATAACTCTTGATGAAACTTGCTTAAAACGCAACGTTTACGCCCGCAATAATTTTGTGGAACGTATACTGGCTGCGCGATGGGTTATCCTCGGCCACAAAGGAGCGGCCAAACGCATAGCCCAGCTTCAAACTGATATATTTCGTGAGGCGATGAAGATAATAAACCCCGGTTTCAATCTTCTTTTCGTTCATCCTGTCATTCGACACAACATTATCATTATTATCCGCGCTGCTTGCCTGAAAATCAAAATTTCCGCCGACAGAATTTTTCTCGTTGATATTGTATGCCAAAGTCGTTCCGATCCGATGACTTTTGATGACCCGGAAATGGCGGTCAAAGTTGTCGAGATTCGAGGCTTCAGGGCTGATAGGATCGAAAACAAAACTCGTGTCAAAAGTATCCGTCAAACTCTTATTATACGAAAGACCCCATACGAGTTTTCTGCTGAGAAGATGATTAATGTGTGCTCCGTAAACAAGTTCCGATTCATAGCCATCGCCAACATCAAATCTGCGGTAGGCCCAGCCGAAATGGCCTCCTAATTTAGTTTTAGGGCCCAATTGATAGGTAGCGCCCAAAGTGGGTTGAATTTGCCAATAGTCTTTCGACTCTGTTTTTGAGAAACGGCGCACGTGCCAATCAAAATTGGGGCCGAGGCTCAAACGCTTGCTCACCTCATATTGACTTGTCGCAACTACTCCGTGGTCCGTGAAACTATCGTTTGTAATGGCGCTCCGGAAAAAGTCTGTCTGAGTGCCCGATGAACTGGAGGTAATATCGCTATAATGCTGATAAATGTATTGAAGACCTGTGGAAAGCTGGGTCCCAAATTTATGTCTCACTTCGGGGGTCAAGGTTTCAAGAAAAAACATATTCCCCGGCTGTCCCGGCATTTCATTCCAGCGGGTACTATTTTTAATGCCCATCGCTGTTTTTGCAGTCGCATCATAGCGCAACATTGCATCAATCGTGTGGCTGTTTGTATGCGTTGAGATTCTGGGTCCCTGGGTCGTAGAATACGTATAGTTATACCCCACTTGCCCATACAGTTTATCGCCAAAAGGAAGATCGAGCGTTACCCCGGGAGAGAGACGGCCTTCCCAAGCTCCACTGTTGCTGCGCCCTAAATTGGAATTTGAATTCCAGGAGCTTTCACCATGAAGGTGAGGCCTTACACGAGGTTGAAAGCCGCCTGCATTCCCCAAGCTCACACCGTTTTTAACGGTTTTCTTGACATTCGACCAGGCATTCCCCAGGAAAGATCCACTGCCTTGGGAGGAAGATTCAGCCGTGGTGGCTGCCGGAACAGCAGGATCAACCGCAGAAACGGCGGAAGCGATGTCCGACGGAGCACTGGCGGCCGTCCCTTCATCCGCGCGAGCGGAAGGAGTTACTGCCGCAAAGACAAACAGGCATAAGCCAATCCTGAAAAAAAATGAAAAGGTTTTGTGAAATAATTTCTCATTCATTTTTGTCATTTTCATCCTCTTGGGTTTGTTTTTCAGAATTGATTGAGCCATGGGTAGCGGAAACAATTTATGAGGGTCCAGTAGAACCGGAATTTACGTTTTGATCGGCCGGTAAATTTAAAAGACCAGATTCTATATTGGTCATGATTTGCTGAATAATTTGATCCAGGGTGGCACCCTCTGGGGCATTTTCAACCAGACTGCGAAGAAATGCATCCGTTACCGGCTGATCGGCAGCCCAGCCTTCTGCCGGGATAATTCCCAAGCTCGCAAGGAAATCAATGGCATCCTGACCCGTTGCAGCAGGGCTTAACCGATTGATGGCCCCCGCCTCTCTGACAAGCGCTAAAGCAAATTGACCCTGGGTCATGGCCAAAGCCTGCGTACCCGTGATTGCGGCATGCGCGGGAGGAACAGTCGAAAAGAGAACTGCGATGGAAATAAGAAAAGCGAATGCGCCTTGACGTTTCATCTTTGTTCCTCCTGGGCCGAATTTTCCGGTTGGGTTAATCGTAATATTTTTTTATTTAATTCAGAACTAGCAGAAATATACTTTCTTAATTAATCACTGTCAAGCTTTATGTCAGATGAAACCTTACAAACCGTTAAAATCGTACTGTTTCCTTTATCGGCCAAGGTCTAAAAATACTTAAGGGACAGGCCCGCTTTGCCGGACCTGTCCCTGAACAAACAAAAAACGAAATTACGGTTTTGCAGGAGCCGTCAAACTGCCGCCCTGTATCCCAAGGCAGGCTTCAGGTGTCTGCACATGAATGAAGCCCGCACCTTTGCAGGCATTCTTTCCGGCGCATCCATTCCCTTGGCCTTTGCAGGCGCCCGATCCCTTGCATGCGTTGACACCGTAGCAAGGAACATCTTCAGCATGGGCCGTTGCCGGTAATACCAATGCTCCCGTCATTGCAAGTAAACCCGCTACTGAAGCAGCTAAAAGCGCCTGTTTTTTATTCTTTGATTTTTCCATTCTTATCTCCTGGTTTTTACGCTTCTTTAACGATTGAACACAGCCTGCCGAAGCGTTTCCAATGTATTTCGGTATAAACAGGCGATGACTTTAATTCTCTGTCTTAAGCTTTTCCAAAAGCCCGGAAACCTGGTCCTTGGTTTCGTTAAGAAGCTTTGCCGCTTTTTGAGAAACTTCTGTCTTTCCCGCAATTAAAGTGGCCTGTCCCGTCAGCGCTTCAGCCTGTTTGATCGCAAGCTTCTGCCCTGCCGTAAGAGCCCCGCTCAAATTTGTTCCAAGTAATTTCTGCGGGTCAATATCCAGGAGCCGGCCAAGAGTAGCGCTGTTCAGCACTTTGACCACAATCAGATTCACGAGAAGTGCCGGGTCCTTGATATTGGTATAAACTTCTTTCTGAACATTCAAATCAACCGAAAGCCTCTTGGGAACCACGGAAGCAGCGCCAAGAATGCTGGACCGGTCCTCAAAGCTTACATTGCGGATGGTCAATTCAAGACGGTCCAGTAAAAACGCAAGGGCAGGTTTCTTTTGGCTCGGAGCCATGCCTGCATCGGTTGCCTGCGACACGGCTTTCCCCTTCCCGACGGAACGAAGCATCTCGACATTCGAAATGCCATCGGCTTTTTTCTCGATATTGACTTCCTGGATATTCAACCGTACTTCCGGGAGATGAATTCTTTTTGCTTTTAAAAGTTCCTTCAATTGAAGGGAGACGTAAATCTCGGGGATATCCGCAAAAATTTTCTGGTTAAATCCCGCGGGGTTGCGGATCTCAAGCCCTTTGATCTGAATGGTCGAAGGAAAATCGTATTTCAAATCGTCCAGTTTGGTTTCAAAACCCGTGATCCTGCTGACAAATGTTTCAACGGCCGCTTTCAATACCCAGTCTTTGGCCACAATCAAAAAAACGGCCGCGGCCAGAATAATGATGAACAATCCCCCGAAAAACTTCTTCATGCTATGCCTCCCTGGGTGACGGTGCAGGCTGGGAAATAATCCTGACCTCGCGTTGCGGAAATGGAATGGTGATTCCGGCTTCCTTGAATGCATTGTAGATGGCGTGGTTGACTGCAAAAAAAATATGGAAGTATTTCACGGTGGGAACCCAAAAACGGTATCCGAGATTGATGGCGGACTCCGCAAAATCCTGGATTCCAATCTGGGCTTTGGGCTGGCTCGCCACTTCCGGAAATTTTTCAATCACATTTCGAATGATTTCAACGGCTTTACCGGGATCACTTTCATAACTGACTCCGATCACCCCGTGAGCCAGTTTAAATTCCAGGGAGTTCTGAAGGATTTGGCCGACAATGTCCTTATTGGGAATGGTGATTTTAACCCCGTCTTCATTGGTCAGGATGACGGCTGAAAGAGTCACTTTCTCCACGACACCGCTCATTTCGGCCACCGTGATCGTGTTGCCGACCACAAACGGACGGCCCCAGATAATGGAAAGGCCCGCCCCATAATTGGAAAGGAGCCCCTGAACGGCAAAGCTGGCCCCGAAGGCCATGGCGCTCAAGGCCGCGATAAAAGGCGCGATGGTGATCCCGAACTTGCCAAGCGCGATGATGACCACAAAGGTCATGACCGTCATTTTCGCGCAGGTCGCAATGAATTTCGAGAGGGTGATGTCGAGCTTTTTCTTCTGGAAAAATTTGAAAAGCAGGCTTTCGATCCAGCTTGCCGCCGCCAATCCCACGAAAAGCGTGATCAGGGCGCCGAGGACCTGAAAGCCATAGGCCACCACATATTGGAGGGTGGTATCCACTAATTTTTGAACGGCCGAGATTTGTTCGCTCATGGTTTTGGATTTTAAAGAATTTGACCTGCTAAATCAATCTTAATTCGCGGTTGCCGAATTGGTAATCAATACCTTTCCATGATCCTTCTTGAGCACTTCGTAATTTTTCAGCCCGGCATCCAGCAATTTCTGGATCTTTTTTTGCGCAACCAGGCAGAAAATGCGGCGGGAGGGCGTATTGAATAATTCCATAAACTCCTCCACGGTCAAAAAACTCTCTTTTTGTTCCGCCGCCGGCAATTGTTCGCTTTGTGCCCGCAACGTGCCCCGGTCTGAACCTACGATCATGATCCTTCGCTTCAAATGAAACGGAAAATCGGAAAATCGGTCCGGCGAAGCATACACCGCGGCAATATCCCCTGGCTTTAACCGGGGTTCCAGAAAATCCGCATAAGCCTGGGAACTTTGGAAAGGTGAAATCACTTTCATGACAATGAAAGTCAAAACAAGGCATCCATAAACCGTTCCTGCCAGCAAAGAGAATGTCTTTCTTTTGGAAGCGCTGATGGCCGTCCATTTTGCGAAAAAATTCCCCAAGAGGATCGCCATGGGCATGCTTACAGGCAGCATATAATAAGGAAGCTTGGATTTCGGAATACTGAAGAAAACAAAAATCACGGCCACCCAGCAGAGCAGGAATTGAAGCTTCCGGCGCTTGAGAAGATCCTCTTTCAGGCCCTGGGCAATGGCCTTGGGCAGGAAGAGCGTCCAGGGGAAAGCCGAGGCAATTAAAATGGGAGCAAAAAACCAGAAAGGGCGCTTGCGGCCAAAGGTGCCGGTGGCAAAACGGCTGAAATGCTGTTTGACGATGAATTCATGAAAAAATTCGGGCTGCTCACGCGAAATAGCCAGCATCCAGGGAAGAATGATTGCGGCAATGATGGCCGCTCCGGCCAAGAGATGCATTTTTTTTAATTCTCCCAGGTTCTTTGTTCCCAAAAGAAAAATAAAAAAAATCCCGGCCGGCAGGACAAGCGCAATCAGGCCCTTGGTGAGAAAAGCTAATCCCATTAACCCGTAACCTGCCAGGTAATACCCTCTTTTTTGTTCGAAGAGAGCGGTCATGAAGCAAAAAAGCGTCAGGCTCAACAGTAAGGTCATGAGCATATCGATGACGGCAAACCGCCCCACCAAGGCATAGCCGGCCGTTGTCAGTAAAACAAGAGCCGAAAAATCCGCGGTGCGAAGATCAAAAAGGCGGCGGGTAAAGCGGTGCAGAAAAAAAATCCCGAGCAAGGCGGAAAGAACCGGAACAAGGCGGGTCGTGAATGCGCTGACTCCGAAAAGGGCGTAGCCGGCTGCCGTCAAAAGCGGAGCGAGAACAGGCTTCTCCAGATACGGCAGGTAATTAAAATGCGGAACGATAAAATCTTTCGATTCCAGCATTTCGCGAGCGATTTCGCCGAATCGCCCTTCGTCGGAAGACCAGAGCGGAATTTTATCCAGCAAAAAGAAAAAAAGAAAAAGGGCCGCGAGGACAAATAAAAAACGTTTCATTAAAATAACAAACCCTTGTAACTCCTTGTCATCCTGAGGCCTCAGGCCGAAGGATCTCCGGGCCGAAGATTCTTCGCTCAGCGAAGCAGTCCTTTAGGATCGCTCAGAATGACAAGAAGTTTTTTTTAGGTGTTTTTACTTTCCGCAGGTTGTTTGGGCGCCGGAAATTCGCCGTTCAGGGCGGCCTGGATCAGGGATTTCACCTCTTCACTGAAATCCGATTTCAACAGCCATTTCAAATAACTGGAATCACGCTTCACGATTTCATCCAATGAAAGCGCCCGGCGGTATTTGCCGAAAGTCGGGTACAATTTCCCGTTCCACCAGCAGAATTTTCTCTCTGCGTCATAAAAATCAGAAATCGCGATGTATTCGAATTTATCCAGGACCGAAATATGGTCCTGCCCTTCCCCGTATTGAATCACCTGCTGTTCAAGAATTTCACAAACGGCTTCCGTATCGGCCAGCGCGGAATGGGCCCCCACCAATTCTTTTTTGCAGTAAAACTGAAGCGCGGCCGCGAGGTCCCGTTTTTCATTCAAATGAAAAACTTTTTGCGCGTCGTAAATTTTCCGCTCTTTCCATTCAAAGGGTATGCCCATATCCGAAAATTCTCTTTCCAGCAAGGGCAGGTCAAAGCGCTCGATGTTGAATCCCCCCATGTCGGCAGAGCCGATAAATTCAAATAGCGAGCGGGCGATCTCTTTAAAGTAAGGGGCCTCTTTGACATCTTCATTGGAAATGCCCGTGAGCTTCGTGACAATGGCAGGAATAAAAATTCCGGGATTGGTCCTCTTGTAGAAAGTTTCTTTCGCGCCGCCGGGGCTGTACTTGATCAGCGCAATTTCAATGATTTTGTCTTTTTCAACCCACACGCCGGTAGATTCAATATCCAAAACAATCAGCGGATTTGATATTTTCATACGCTGAGTTTCGCTAACTTTGAAAAATTTGTCAATCTTATAAACTTGAACTTCCCCTCTCCCCCTTGGGGGAGAGGGCTAGGGTGAGGGGAAAATCAAGCCGGCTCTCCCCCTCATCCTAACCTTCTCCCCCAAGGG
>CAYGIT010000073.1:0-13799 GCA_964349955.1 uncultured bacterium | reverse complement strand
ATACATCATCAGCCGCGAGCTTGCGCCGAAATGGTTTTTGAAAAAATACGTCATGCGATGGCAGCGCGCCAGCTGGGAAAGAACGGCGTCCCAAAATCCGTATTACCCTGTTCTGGGGGTCCCGAGAGGTGAAGAATACTGGCTCGCGGTGGCCAATAACGCGCTTTCCCATCACGGTTTTGATTCGCGCGCGCCCTACACTTTAAAATTGACGGACGGCAGTTTTGTGCAGGCGGCGCTTCCCGGGCTTGCGTTTGAAAAAGCAAATGCCAAAGGTCTCGGCATCGATGATTACGATTTCTTCCGCGCCCTCGAAATTTATCAATCCATTGCCCAGCATCCCAAAACGCCTACAGGCGGAGAAATTGATCTGATCGGCGATATCCGCATCATGCGCTGGCTGCCTTTCGTGGCGGAAAATTATCCTTTGATCACAAAATTCATGGCCAAAGACGGCCGCAAATACGTTTCTTCCGAGCGGGACAGCCGTTTCGGCAGTTCGGAACCCGTTTACGCGAATCTCGCCCGTGAAACCGTGACAGGCGTAGTGCTTGCCGCGCGCGAAAAAATAGACGCCGTGATTCCGTTCTTGAGTTCGGTCCCCGACCCCACGGCCCCGTTTACCCGGCATTTGAGCACGCGTTACACCACGGAACGTATTCTCGCCAATATCCGCTGGCATTATCCGGGCCGCGACCCGGTCGATGTTTTGCGCCAGGCCCTGGGATTTTTTAATTGGAAAACGGGCAAAAGCCACGGTTACAACAATCATCCCAAAGAAATCGCGAACTTTTTCTGGCTCAAAGGCCTTCTGGATCGGGAAACCGCGCAAAACTATCATCCGGAAAACTGGGACGATCCTTTCTGGGCGGTTGTGAACGTCCTTTCGGCGATTGTCAGGAAGGATGATCTGGATAAAAATCTGGAGCTGGCCAACACCTCATGGGAAGAGCGGGTGGTCAATGCCGGCGACGTGGCGTTTCGTGTGGTGGGTCCTTACGACGGCGGGCAGCTCAACACGATTCTGGAAGACGCCCCCGCCGGACAAATAATTTATGGAGAAGAAAACCTGGCTGAACGCTTTTTTTCTCCTGAAGAGGCCCGGGCCGTCCGTCAGCGCGTCAAAGACCTTGAAGATTTGCGCTTTCTGCCTGTGGATGCCAAACACATCACGGAAAAAGATGTTGAGGAAATGACAACCCGTGAGCAAGCGGGCCAATTTTACGCGGGACTTGCCCAAACCGCCCTGAATGGAGTTTCGGCCCTGATTGCCCGGCGGCTTTCGGCCGAACACCCGGTTTTTCAATTTACGCCGGAAGGAAAAGTCACCCTCAATCTTTCTCAGGAGGATGCCAATGCCCTTGGCCCCCTGACCGGTCTTCCCGGTCTGACGGCCGAATCCGGAACTTCTGGAGATGTGCGGCTGACCCTTTCGACCTCCCTTTTTGATGTTTTGCGCAGTAATCCCGCGCTTTCCGGCTTGAAAGATAAATTTGATTATTATTTCAACCGGCAAAACAACCGCCTGATCGCGCTGCCGCCAATCCTCCGGGCTTATTATGAAATGGCCCGCCGGCAGGGTGAAAAATTCGAGCCTGATTTTTACCGCGAAGTCGAAATCGCTTTTCGCGCCAAGACAGCTGCGCCCGCGGAACAATTCTCTGTAAACCCCGGTGATACGGTAACGATCCAGGGAAAAGAGTATCAATTGGAAAAAGGGGAGAAGGGGACCCTCCGCCTGCTTCCGGTCAAAGCCATTCCCGGGATGGCTTTTGTTACGGCTTTGGGAAATACTCCGGGCTTCGGATTTATAAAAAAGATACTGAAAATCAAATGGATTCGAAGCGGTCTTTATCTGTTCCTGATGATATTGGCGCCCTTTTTTCATCGGGAAGAAAAAACGGAATCACCGGCCGAATTGGAGGCAGAGTCACAAGCCGGCCAAAATCGAATCGTGGTGGGAGCGGCCGGCGAGGCCATTCCCTTCCGTTTTGAGACCGCCAGAGACGGAAAAATCACTTTCCGCGAAGAACGGTTATTGTTTACAGACGCGCGGCGGGCCGAACGCGTGGCTTATTTGCTGGCCCATTACCGGGAACTTCGTTTTTATCTCAATCTTGACCGCCACATGCCGCGCGGATTTTACATCGCGGTCGGAGAATTTTTACGGTCCCTGCGCTGGGGCTTTGGATATCTTTTTATGATTAAAAAGGATTTGGGTTTTAAAGTCCGGCACAACTTTTCCGCTTATTTGGGGCTCACGCTGGCGCTTTGGCCGAGAGTGATCGGCCGCGCGATAATCAACACCGCTCAATCTGTCTGGACAATTCCTTACGGCGGAAAAATTTTGGCGCCCTTTGCTTTTCTTATGGCCGTGCCGTTATGGCTAGCGGTGCGGGGGCTTGGACTACTCCTGCTGGACATTCCTTTGACCGTCTTGACGCTTGTGACCGGGCAGCCGCTTTCGCATCAGGCGGCCTACGGTTATTTTACCCAATTTCTTTATGAGAACCTTCCCCGTAAATCGGGCTACCGGTTTCCGGACCAGGCCGAAGAAACGCGCGATGACTCGATCCGCTATCTCGTTGACGAAATCCTGGATAACACAAGCGATGAATTCCTGGAAGCGCGTCTCCAGCTTTTCGAGGTGATGAGTGTTCGCGAAGACCATTTCACGAAAAATGATATGGACATTGCCCGCCGCCTGTTTCACTGGGGCGAACACTGGAAAAACCCCACCAGTATTTTGTACAAACGCGAACAGCTTCGGGATGCCTTGACCACGGTATTGCGGCCTCTCGTTTTTCCGGATGAACGCGCGCGAAAAACGCCGGCGGCCCAAAGGGTCGCCCTGGACCTTTCCCCGGAAAAAATGTTCCAGCGGGAAGTCCATACCTTCGACGACCGTAAAGGCCTCTACCGCAACGGGCAAATCGAAGTGCCGGGGCCCGACGGCAAGATCGACCCCAAGCGAAAAACCCCCGGGCCGGTGAATGTGATTTTGAGCTTTAATCCTTACGCGCCCGAACGGGCCGGTTACCAGGTCCGGCAGACGATTGAACGGGTCCTTCCCGAAGATGAGCATGGAAAACTCGCAGACAAGAGCGCCCGGGTATTTTTAAGCCAGGGCGCGTGGCATTATCTGGACAAGGAAGAATCCGGAGCCCAGAAAAAATTTGGCGCCACGGAAGGTTTGGGGGACATCCCGGAAACGACGTTTGCTTATCAAGCGATGGGAACGAATGCGGAAAAAACTAAAGACGCTGCCGCCAAAGAAAAACTTGAAAACACCCGCGAAGATTTCAGGCGGTATGAAGAAGCGCACATGCTTCAGTCGAAATTGACCGTATGGGAAAAAACGCGATTGCTTGCCAAGAAGGCCGGAGTCGTCAGCGGTCTTTCAGCCGCCAACTTTTTAGCGAATTTCAGTGTGGCCAAAGCCTGGGCCATGATCTCCCTGATCACCGGCGCCACATTTTTCTGGCTCGGCGCCCCGGCAATTTTTGGAGTTTCGGTTTTGTGGCCGCTTGGTTTTCTCGCCGCGTTCCTTCTTGCTCCAAAGCTGGTTGTTTATACGGTGGATGCGGTTGTCTGGGTTCCTTCGGCCATTGTTTGGCCCGCGCGGCATTTTATCCGTGATTTTATTCATGACAGCGTCCAGGTTATTTTGAATACGGACCAAAAAAATCCGAACAGGAAAAACGGCTTTCTGGACCAACGCCCTTACCGCGACGCGGTCATGAACTCCAAAACCTATGCCTGGTTTTACGTGGAAAACGAATACCGCAAGCGGGGGATGATGGGGCTGGATAAAGCCTCGCTTCTGCCGGCCGCGCTTCGCATCGCCGAAGCCAAAGAAAGGCCGGGCGACAAGGCGCTCATGGCCACGGTCATTGATGCGGCCAGTTACGCGGCCGATTATTATGCCAAGACCCTGCCGGGCAATGCCAAGGTCTTTCATATTGTCGAAGAAAGAATCGCCTCGCTGGTGGCTTTTTTTATGGAACATCCGTCGGTGGCCAAAGACGTGCTGGCCCGCGGGCTTGAATTCAATATGCCCTCGGCCGTGGAACTCGCGCGCCGTAAAACATTTTCTCCTTCCGCCGCGGCGATTTCGAACTGGGCGCTGGGACTTGCGCAGAAAGGCCAGGCCCTGCCTTATAGCTTGTCCCATCTTGTGAATCTCACCCCATGGGAAGCTTTGCTTTTTGATTCTTCTATTGCCGGGGGAATCGCGCGGCCTGGTTTGAATGTGAATTTAAGTGCGGCCGGAATTTATGCCTGGCGGATTACCCAGGATATCCAGGACAAAGTGGCCGAAAAACTCAAGACCGATGATCCGGAAAAAATCAAAGCCGAGGCTAAAAAGCAAATTTATGATCTCATCGACAGCTCTTACAACCTGGAAAGAATGTTCAAGCGGTTTATCAGTGAAGGCTGGCTGCCCGGAGAAGAATCCTACAATATCAAATTCTGGCTGAAAGATAATCAGGATGCCGCTTGGGCCATAATCGACCGGCTCTGGAGCTGGTCCCAGCCCGAAAAGGAAGCCACGCCCAATGAGATGCCTTCCTATATTACAGTTAAAACCGCGAAACTGACCCAAAAGACCGCCGATGGCCGCAGCAATCAAACCATCGCGGAAGTGACCTACTATTTAATCACCCCCGGCCGTGAAAAAGAAGCCGCCGCCTGGCTTGCGGCCAAAGGGATCAATCTCAATCTGGTTCAGGAAGGCCGTGATTTCCAGAATTTATTCAAGGGCGTTCCCAATCTCGGGGAAGTCCGCAAAGCCCGCAATCACGTGCCCTTTCAGAATTGGAAAAACCCGGACGACCGGCCGGCTTTTCAGCAGGATTGGGAAAATTACTACAAGAACAACAATGTCCGGAATTCCATTTTCCGCAATGTTGCCACCGGCGTGGTCGGCCTTTTGAGCCGTTTGCCATATTTACCCATCCAGCGTGACGGAAAAATCCGTATTCCGGTGGGCAAATCGTCGGAAGTTTCAGATGCCGCCGGCGCCGCGCCCGGATATTTGCAAAGGCTGGCGGACGGGCTGCAGCAATTGGCCGCGGATCAAAAAGAAACCCTCTTTCTCCAGCCTTTTCTGGGTTCCCCCCGGAACCCGTTGGAAGCCCTGAAAAATTCCCTGCAAAGACCCGCTGAATTTTTTACTTATCTCCAGAACAATTTTCCGAAAAATACTTTTATTTATAACGCCGAAGAAGGCTATGTCGAAATCAGCCCCGATCTTTTCTTTGACGCCGATGCCTTGCGCGGCGATCCGGTCATTAAAAAAGCCGGCAGTTTCTGGCATGAATGGGTGGAAAAAGATGTAAAAGGTGCGCGCGCTTTTCCCCAGCCGCTCGAAGCATTTTATGACCGGGTGCACTCGGAAGACAAACATTACCAAATGGAGGAATTCCACGGCGTGATGTTCTCCCGTCTCCTGGACACACAACTCCACGCAGATTTTAAAGGCGAAACGCTCAAGTTGAACGTTGCCGGAAGCCTGCGGCCTTTCGGTTACGCGCAATGGATGACCGGCAATCCCCAGCAAATCGCCCGTTTCGAAAATGAAAAACACGCCTGGCCCGGCCCGAATGGCCAACTGGTCCTCGAAGATCAATCCGTCAAAATCACGCGCCAGGCTTTTCTTGACCGCTTCTGGTCCAAAATAAGCCGCCGCTCAGAAACTCGGGTGACGCCAGAGCTCCGCTCCGAAGCGCGGAGGGAGATCGATCAAAAAACGAAGTATCAGCCGCCGGTGGTGCCGGAAAGCGCGGAACGGATTTACGGCGTGAGCGTGATTGCCGGGGTTTTGGGAATGCTCTCAAGCCTCATTTTACCGTTTTTCGCACCGGTTGCGGCGCCGCTCGTGATGGCAATTTTTGGCGCTTCCGCGGGCTTGATCGTATTCGGGGTTGCTGTGCGCGTGATTTCCGCCGAGTCGCCTAACCGGGTCCCCGGCCCCACGGCTTTCCAGAGCTGGTGGTACAACAAATTCAGCGCGGGCACACTTCCAAAGTTGAGTAGTCTTTCTTCCGGTCAGCTGCAGGGCAAAACGGTTCTGATCCGGGTTGATTTTAATGTACCGACGGACGCGCAGGGGAATATTACCAACAATAAACGCATCCGGGCCTCCCTCGATACCATCATGAATGCCATGGATAAAGGCGCGACGGTCATTATTCTTAGCCACCTCGGCCGTCCCGGCGGAAGAACGGTGGATAAACTTTCGAATCGCCGTGTCGCTGAAGAATTGCAGAAATTGCTGGACCATGCCTACGCGGAAAGAAAATCCAGGCAAAAGGCAGAAGCTCCGAAAGTCAATTTTATGGAAGGCAGTATTAATGGAAATGGTTTGGTTGAAGATAAAGTCAAGATTGTGGCGGGTGCCGTGAACGTGCTTGAAAATACGCGCTTCGGGCCGGATGAAGCCAATGCGGCTTTTTATTCGAAGCAGCTTGCCGCGCTTGGTGATATTTATGTGAACGATGCTTCCAGTGTTTCCCATCGCAGGCAGTCGACGACGAGCGGCGTGCCCGAGCAGATCGGCAGCGGCGCTTATATCGGTCTTTCGATGGAAAGAGAAACAAACGCTCTTACCCAGCTTCAACCGGACATGCTGATTTCGGGCGGCGCCAAAGTCTCCGACAAGGCAAAAGTTCTGAAAAAAATTGTAGAGCGCTTGCCGGACGGCGGCAAACTTCTCATCGGCGGCGCGATGGCTTATACCTTTATGTCCGTTCTTGGTAAGAAAACCGGCGGTTCACTGGTGGAATCCGGCCAGGAAAAAACGGTCAGAGAAATCGTGGAAATGGCCGCAAAAAAAGGAATCAAAGTCGAAGACATGCTTCCGCTGGATCATTTGGTTGTGGATAATTTTGCCAATCCCACTCAAATCAAAGTCGTCGAAGGCGAAATTCCAGACGGCTGGATCGGCGTCGGCATCGGCCCCAAGACCCTTGAGCGCAACCGCCAGTGGATTTTGAATTCCAAAAATATTTTCTGGAATGGCCCCATGGGCGTTTTCGAAAAATTTGATAATGACGGCTCGCTTGCCACGGCCGCCGCGCTTGCCGAAGCCACGAACAAAGGCACCAAAACATTCATCGGCGGCGGCGAAACGGCCACGGTCGCGGAACTCTACGAAGAAAAGAATCAGATCGAAAAGCAATTTACTTACGTGTTTCTTGGCGGCGGCGCGACGCTTGAATATCTGGAAGGGACGCCTTGGCCGGCCACGAACGCGATTGAAGACTGGTGGACGGGAAAAACCAAAAAACAGAAAGAGCGTCTTGAGCAAATCATGAACCGTCCTTTCACGGTTCCGGTTCCTGACAAACCGGTTTACTGGGGCATCAACGGGCCGGGCCCGACCGGCAGTGAATCCCTGAAAGCCAGTTTCATTTCGGATGAAGCCGTGGAAGCCCTTTACAACGGGGCTTTGACCAACCGCGCGCAAATCGCGCATCTCCGCCTGATCAACGGCGTGGGCGACCTGGACACAAAAGGCGAGACCGCCGTGAAAGATTTTATCGAACGCCTGAAAAGCCATTCCATTCACGGCAAATTTTCGGATCTTGGCAAACAGATCCAATTCGAATATGGGCGCGATACGAGAGAAGACGCGCATCCCGGCACCTGGTGGATCCGGGTCAATGGAAGCGAAAAAACCTATCTTCTGGATTTGCGCAAGGACAAGGCCGTTGCCCAAGTGCCCTGGAAAGATTTTGGCGTGGATTATGTGGTGGAATCAAGCGCTTTCGGAAAAAACACTGAAGCCTCCGCCATTCATTTGAACCGCGACATCGCGGACAAGGCCTACGGGAACATGATTGCGAACGATCAAAAGCGCGAAGGCAATGACGGGGCCAAAGGAGTCGTTGTTTCCACCGGATTTAGCGAAGAAAAAACCGACGCGCCGATGGTCATGATCGGGGTTAATCAGGAAGACCTCGAAGAAAACGCGCAGCATCCCATTACTTCGAACGCGAGCTGCACGACCAATTGCATCGGGCCCATGCTCAAATCCCTGCACAGCGTGTTTGGGATCATCCGGGCCATCCTGGTCACGATTCATTCCATGACCGCGAGCCAATCGGCCAAGGAAACATTCACCGGAAAATATACGCCCGGGGCTGTCGGCAATATCTCGCCGGGCTCGACAGGCGCGGCTAAAAACACCACCCAGATTTCGGTCTTTAAAGACCTTGCCAAAAAATTCGATGGTTTGGCGCTGCGTGTTCCTGTGGCGGACGGCTCCTTGAGCGAAGTGACCTTTGTGCTCAATGGAAACCTGACCGTAGAAGAAGTGAACGAAGCCCTGCGCGAAGCATCCCGCACTTACCTCAACGGAATCCTGAAGGTTGAGGATTCGGACATGAAATCCACGGACATTTATAACAGCCCTTACTCGGTGGTGATTCAGGCCAACAAAACCAAAGCTCTTTCGGGCAACGGAACAACGCTTGTGAAAATCAGCGGCTGGTACGACAACGAAAGAGGTTTTTCCACGAGGATGGTGGACCACATTATTTATAAAGCCTGGGTGGATGAACAGGTTGAAAAGGGGAATCTCAAGGCTGATAAGCCGGTGCAAGCCAAGCCGGCAAAGGCGCCCAAAGAGGAGACGAAAAAATCCGAGACCGTGATTCGTGATCTGGGGCCTTCGCTCGCACGGCCCGCGCTTCCGGAAAAAGCGCGTGTGGCGGTTAATAACGGCGCGAACGCTACAGGCAAGGCGCTTGTAAGGCGCCTTCTTTTCGAAGAACCCGATTTTGATCTTGCGGCGATTAACAATGTCAAAGGCGTTTCCGCGAGCGGTGACGAAGGAATGAAAGCCGCCGCGAATTATTTGAAGTATTTGAAAAGCGACGATATTCACACCAAATATCAGGACCAAAAATATCAGGAAGTTTTCGATAGGATTCAGGTTATCCGGGAAGGCAAGAACCTCTATTTCGTGCTGGGCGACCGTAAAATTCTCCTTCTGGACAATACGGCGGAACCCAAAAATCTTCCCTGGAGTTTTATCGGCGTCGACATTGTGTATGAAACCTCGAATGCGCGCCAAAGTGAATCCAAATTACAGGGGCATCTTCAAGCCGGCGCCGGTGAGGTCATTCTCGTAGACAATCCGGATCGCGGAGACAACAATGTCAAACCCTTCCAGTTCGGCGTCAATACCGGCAAGTTGAATGAAAAAAGCAAAGTGGTAAGCACCGGCAATGTGACCAGCAATGCCGCGGCACCGGTCGCGAAAGTCCTCAACCAATATTTTAATCAGTTTGGCCCGATGCGTATGATGTTTACCGCTGCCCTGCAAATGGATGAAGAGGCCCAAACCGCCGAAACCCGTCGTGGACCCGCCGTGACTTTGAATGTCACCCCCGCGGAATCTGCCGCGGCTTCCCATCTCCGGAATCTGGTGGAAGGCCTTCAGGTCGATGGCAATATTACGTCTGTCCCGGTCAGCAATGCCTCCGCGGTGGTGCTGCACGTGGATTTGGGAGCGGATGCCAAAACCACGGTCGAAGAAATCAATGCCCTCATGAAAAAAGCTTCCGAAACCGTCCTGAAAGGCGTCTTGGGTTACACCAAAGGCGGCGTTTCAAAAGATTATCAAGGCAGAATCGAATCCGCAGTTTTTGATGCCTCGCAAACCCAATTTGTGGATGACGGCCGCCTGATTCAGATTGTGCTATGGGTCGATGACAACGAAGCCATGGCTCGCGCCGCCACCGACCTTGGCCGGTCCCTTCGTGTCCGCACCCAAAAAGCCGCCGCCAAACCCGCTGAAGAAAAACCGGGCGTTAATGTGCCTGTTCAGGGTGCTCCAAAGACAGAACAACCTTATAGTGGTGCCTCACCTGCGGTACCAGAAGTGACAGAGAAATGGCAGAAGATGTCGCTGGGAACGCTGTCGGGAGTGAATGCGATCATGAATGCGGAAGAAGGAATGGACGGAACATTCACGATGGTGGCTGAAGACCAGTCGAATTCAATCCGGCGGATGGGGATTGAAGTATACGGTTGGACAAAGAAAGTGGAGGCTGGAGAAAAGCTGACGGCGGAGGAAGAGGAGAGGCTGGAGAAGTGGATCACGCGGACAAAGAGAAATATTGCGGAGATCGCCAGCCGGTTTGGAGCATCGGGAATCCTGATTGACGCGCCGTTGGGTGGAATTGCGACTGTAATTCGATTAAATTTACTGGATCCGAAGTCAGGACTGATCGGACGCATTGAGCTTTCATACGATCCCTCGGCGGTAGAGACGGAGCCGTTATTGGCGCAAGGTTCGGATGAAGGATGGGCCGGGATACCGAAGGTGAAGCTGGATGGGAAGTGGATGAAGAAAGTTGTGGATGAGAAGGGCAAGGAGAAATGGGTGGAAGCCGCAAACGAGGCGGATGCCAGTTATGACATGACGAGCCGTGAGTCAGTGCGGAGAGCGGTTTACAATTTGAAGCGAATGGGAGTGAACGCGATCAAGCTGTTGGTGTATCAGCGCCCGAAGGTGAACGGCAAATGGGTCAAACCTGAACACGAAGCGTTTCAGAATGCGCAGCGCCAATATTTGGTTCATATCAATGAGGCGGCCTATGATTTTGAAATGCCGCTTTTAACGGAAGGATTGATTGACAAGGCGGGGCTTAATTTGAAGTACAAAGAAGACAATAAGTTGAGCAAAGCGGAGAACAAAAAAGCCGAACGGAAATATAACATTGAAAATGTGGATGGATTGGCCAGTGCTGTCATTCAAGAGACCAAGGACATGCGTGTCAGGGAGTTGATGCCGAAGGGACATGAATTCAAAGGAGATCCGACGATTTTTAAGCTGGAGTTTCCCGGGGAAGGGGGAGTCATTGCGGCCGAAGGGGATGAGAAGAATCTGATCGAGTTTCTGGAAGGCTTAAAACTTCCAAAGGTTGGAGAGAATCGTGAACAGGCATTCAGGAGACAGCTTGCGGAATGGCAGGCGGGCGGCAAGAAACTGCAGGACTACACATTAAATATGCTGGACCGGCACATCGGATATTTACGAGGGATCAATGAGGCGACCGGCGGCAATCCGTGGGTGTTGTTGTCGGCAGGCAAAGACTTTGGTGGACCGTTCAACATTGAAATTATTATGGCGCTTTATGTTGGAGAAGCTAGCGGGTATTTGGTGGGGCGTGCCTACTGGAAAGACATTCAGGAATCGAAGTATGCGAGTGAGGAAGCACAGCGTGAATTTTTAGAAACGATTATGGCGGACCGGATTGCATGGGGCAATGCGCAAGTGAAGAAGTATGCGGTGAGATTGTGGGACCGGATTGGAATCACGAAAGAAGAATACCTCCGGATTTCCCAGGCCCAAAAATCCAATTATGCCCCGGCGATGTCTCTCTACTCCAAGGGGACAGTCACTCCTTCCGCGGCTGAAACATTTACCGGCGCGCAAGTGGATACTGATTTTGATGCGATGTTCGCTCAACCGGGCGGAGCGGAAACGGGAGAAGAAGGCGCTGCCGCGAATTGGCAATTTGATTTGGCGAAGCGCACGCGTTCGGAGGTCCGGAAAGACAAAGCTGTTTTTAACGTGAATGGCAAGACGGTGGTGATTTGGGGGTTCCGTCCGGACCGTCCCAATATTCCGCCGGGCCGTGAGAAGGTCATTGACCGGACCAATCAGGCCATGCTCGAGTATGTGAATCCCGAGGCAGAACCGGATTACTACAAGGCTTTGAAAGCCCATGCGGAAGATAATCATTATGCTGTTGAGACGGAATTTTATGAAGCGACGGATGAGGATGGTTTAATTTCTCCGCACCGCGATTTGGCAATCAAGAACGGTGTCAGCCATGACAATACCCGCATGCGTCTAGTCGATGACGATATGCCTTATGTGCTCACGGCCGGCCATTATCACCGCAATCTTGATGCCGGAGAAGTTTATCAAGTTAATGATCTGGGGGGAGATACCACTCCGGATGAAAGCAAGGCCTTCTGGTCGCAGGGCTTTTTACCGGTTGTAGAAAACGGAAAAATTATCGCGATCAAGGATCCTCATGTGGTGCGCGCGCTTGCCGGTGAAATTTTTCTCGCCAAACCGGGCTATGGCCATCGTACGATTACCGCGGTCCGCGGCGAATCCAATATCAGCAACTGGAATGCGATCAAAACAACGGACAACGGCAAGCCGGACGGAAAGGTTCTCACGCGCGGCGCGAACAGTAATTATGCTCCGATTATTGAACGCAAGGGTTTCCCATGGATTCCCGTGGTAAGAAATGAACAAATCATCGGCTGGAAATTAAATCCGGAGTGGAAAGATGTTTTCTTTGAAGACGCAAAAGGTAACCGGGTTCCGCTCGACCAGGCATTCCCCAACGGGCCGCCTGTTTTTTACCCCAATCCGGATGTTGTTGTTGATCAAAAACTCGGATTGAAACTCCAGTCCGGCGTTCCAATTTATAACCTGGTCAAAGACGAAACCAAATTCGCGCGGATTGCTCAATTTACCGGAAATGCCACGGATGCCGACCGGAAGATTTACGATGACTCCCTTATAACCGTCGATGAATATTACGCCCGCAAGCTGGAAAAATCCGGCATTCCGGGCGAGCGCACACGCCTTCACCATCTTTCCGATCAATTGTTTTGGGCGTCGCGCATGACGGCCCTTGGCCAGTATGGCGCTGCCGTCCTTCCCAATGACATCGAAATTTTAAATACGCTCAAAGCACAGGCTGCAACAATTTCAGAGGATTTCAGCGATTGGTTCAATCGCCAGATCGATCAACTCGGCCCGGTTTCTGAAAACTGGCCTAAGATGGCGGCATTTCTCGCTCAAGTTGGGGAATTTTTGAGTCCGCTCGTCTCACTGCCTGAAGAAGAGCAATTTTTGCAACAACCCCTCGACGAAGCCGATCGCACTGCTCTGATTCAAATCATCGGAGACGCCGGCTCGAAATTAATGGAGCTTAGGCCCGAAGCATCCGCGGATATTCAGCAGCTCGTTCAAAATTCCCAGGAAAAATTTCAAATCAAAGGCCTTACTTACCGCCATGCTGTCGCATTTTTTAACTTGAGCGCGTTTGATTCAGACGACACCTTGCTGCGACGGCTGCTCCGGCAATCAAGTCTTGAGGCAATGCTCATCATCAACCGCCGCCGGCCGCTTGAAGAAAGAATCAATGCCATGCAGGTTTCCTTGAATCAATACGGCGCAGCCCTGGAGGTCGCCAAACCGGTTCTGCAATCACTCTCATTGATTAAAAAAGGCGCGAGCACGATCAGCGGTTTTATTTTCAAAGCCGGTAATTCCGAAGCCTTGCAACAGGCGGCCGGCCAGAGTCTTGAAGAAATGGAAAATGAAATTGCCTCAAAAAAAGGTCTCGGCCTTCAGGATTACATTACGGTTCTCGAAAACCTTCAGCATGTTCTCGAAGCCGTGCGTTGGGCAAATCGTGCAGGTTTGACGGGCTGGGCCACGCCTACATTGGTCCGCGCCGAGGCATTGGCCCAAAAAGCGGTCCTTGCGCTGGGAGAATATGCCGCGGCTTATGTCGAAGCGCCCTTGAACAAACTTCCCTTTGCCTTAGGCACGAAACTGATGGATACCTTCGAAGCTCTTTTTCAACCGCGTTTTTCCCTGACACCCGCGGATTATGCGCAACTGAATATGGTGCGGTTGGCCTACTTACTGAATGCGGCTGACGCTGCCGTCATCGCGGGATTGAAAGCCGCCGGTGTTTTCCGGGAATTTTTGAGCACTGCCGACTAAAAATTCTCCCATGCCAGAGCCG
>CAYGIT010000072.1:0-14232 GCA_964349955.1 uncultured bacterium | reverse complement strand
CTAGAGGACATTTCTACTTTGCAGATTTAGGACATTATCATTTTGCGGTTACAGCGAGGCCAAGCTCTAAGAGCTAGGACTCCCATTTCGAAGGCGGCACGGGATTGGGAATCTGGAAACAAAAGAAGCGGTCAACCGAAACTTTTTTCGGCACGGGGTTTTGATACAACACGGTATCTTCTCTCATATAAAACATCTGGAATTCCTCCAGGGCCTCTTCGGGAGCATGCGTCGTATTCCATTGCCGGCACATGTACTGTCCGTAGTAAACCCGGTATCCTTTATATTCTGCGAGCCATAAATTCATGAAATATTTCCGCCACCGGTCATTTTTATAAGTCAAGGCGACCCGCGCCGGCTTTTCCCAACGAATGGGGCGCCCCTCCTGAAAAACATCGACTTCCTTGCCGTTCCGGAGCCTTGCCGGCATGACATACCACCCATCGTCCTTGAGAGGAGTGGCAAACATGCCCCAATATTCATCAAGCCGCAAGGTATTGCCCAAACCTAAAAACCGGGCAGGAACTCCTCCGTGCGGCAAGCCGGTCACTCCGAGATTCCAGAAAAAAATATAAAGAATGCAGGAGACCGCAAAAATTTGGGCTGCCGGCGGCAAACCCAGAGTGAGCGGCCGGGCCGGCGATGTTTTCTTTTTTTTCTCAAACCATCTCTGAATCCACTGTTGTTTTTTCAGGAAGCTGCGGAAGGCCGCATCCCGGGAAGCCAGGAACGGTCCGAGGCTGTCCCAGACATTGCCCGGAATAAAGGGAATCAGGGTCACGGTGCCGATCACAGGAAAGATTCCGAGGATCATCGAGGTGTTCAAGGAAAAGTGAAGGCCGCCGATCAGCAGAAGAGCGATGATCCGGGCCCAGCTATTTTTAAACGGAAAAAGAAATAAAAGGGGGGCGAATAATTCTACCCCCAGGACGTAATAATTCAAAAATCGCAGGATTTTCAAGGGGAGCGTAAGTAAAAAATAACCGAAAGGCCGGGCGAATTGGTCGACACTCAAGGCATAATAAACCCCGAGGCCCTGGTCCCACCAGACCTGCTTTCCTTCCGGCAGGGACAATTTGACGCCGACGCTGAAACAGTAGACAAAAATGACCTGAAGCATAAACCCTGCCGTTCCGGCGGAAAAAACAGTGCGGGCGGATTTTTCATCGCGCGAATGAGACAAAGCTTTATCCACGGAATAGCAGCCGTTCAAAGGCAGGAACATTCCGAAAAAAAGAGCCATCCGGTACAAAACATCTCCGCCTTGAAGGAGCAAAGGATTACGCGCCTGAAGAGAAATAGTCAAAAACCAGATAACGATAGAAGCCAGCCGGGTGCGATACCCCGCAAGCAGCATCAAAGCGAAAAAAGCAGCGATCAGAAAAAGAACGGCCTGCGCCCAGGCCTGCCCGCTCATGAGATGGAGGGAGACGCCCCATGTATTGTAAAAGGAATCCGTCAATAAAACGGTGCGCGGCAAAACGCCCCAATCCGTGTAATGCGCCCTTAAATCGGAAGCGCGGATCGCTAAATCACCGAGGATAAAAAGAGCGATCCCGATACGGTAGAGCGCAAGCGACCGAAGGTCCAATCCGAATATTTCATTAAGTTTTTTGAGCATTTTTTAAGTTGTTGCAACCTGACCGTAGAACTTTAATTCCTGTAGAGTCACGAAATCGGAACTGCCGTGATTGTCTAAAATCTCGAGACGGTAACACGCAAACTTTTTCCCTGTTTTTGGGAGGTCCCGAAAGACCCAAAAACCCGCGGCCGGGTACTCTAGCGTCAATCGGGTTACTTCCTGGAGATGATCGAAATCATTGCCTGCTTTTATTATGATTGTTTTTGGCGCGCGGGAAAAGTTATGGGCTGCGTATTGGGCCTGAAATCCTACTTTCTCCAGGATGATCTCACTCCGAAACTTCACATCAATCAAAACAGGGTATTGAGGATTCTGCTGACTATGCCACGCATTGGCGCTTCGTTCAATCCCATCAATCAACAATTCCGGCACAAAGTCAGGCTTGATATTTCCATCGGACGGTGTTTCAATCTTCCGGATCAGTTCCGTAATCTCATTATCGTCGGGTATTTTCTCCAGGGTGATCGGCCAAAGCCTCGCAGCTCCTGTACCTTCCCGATAGGATTTGCCGTCATACTCATGCCTGCTTAAAAGCCTCCAGGCATCGTATTCATCCTCAAACATCAAAGGAGGATATAAACCCCAATAAGGAATTTTCACAGGGTTGCCCACTTTTACGCGGATCCCCTTTCGGACAAAGAATGTGCCTTTTTGCAATGGTCGAAACGGATCATATGAGAAATTCCATAAAATGGTTTCAATCTCAGGGCCGGTCAAGACATAGAGGTCACCCTCTTTTAAAACCAGCGAACCCAATTCCCAAATGTTTTGAACCTTGAAAATTTTTTCATCAATATCGCGATCTAAATCATGGCGCATCAGGCCTGCATGGAGATCTTCATCTAAAACACTTATTTTTTTTTGCTGCTGGCTGTAAGACTTAACGATGCGGTTTAAGCCGTGAAACGCATCACGCTGATGCGCGAGTCCCTGAACTGACTCACACAAATAGAGGACCAGCAAGAGGATACCCACCTTGCGCAATGGCTTGGAATTTTTTTGTAAATATCCCCAAAAAATAATCCCTCCGATCACTAAAAGCACATAACCGATATAATAAGCGCGCCCATATTGAGTCCCGAAATAAAGATCCATTGCAATAAGGCCCGTCAAGGCCGGGCACCATAGAAATGCCACCCGTCTTAACTCCGGCACCGCAGTGCTTCGCCGCCATCCCAGCCGGACAACCTCTACCAGAAAAATAACCGGAAGAATTGCGCACAAAATCAAGACAGTCCACGACTGATAGCGGAGGATGGAAAAGAGCAGCCCATATTGTTTGGGAATCACCGGCATCCCCCTCAGCATAAAATGATTATGAAAGAATGCCCGCTGATAATAAAACAGCAACATCTTATGCGGGGAATCCAGGTCCGGAAAGCCCATGATTTTCGCCGGGATCCCCGTACAATTCAGGATTTCAAAAAAAACGAATACGCTGAGAATGCCGAGGCAATAGACGGACGAAAACGCGAAGGATTTCCGGACATTGGGCAGCCAACTCGCGGCAATGACCATCATCACACCGGGAAAATAAATAATCATAGCGTTGTTGCTCAATAATGCCAGAGCTGCCAGAACCCCGCTAAAAAAACAGGCTGTTTTTTGGCGTTGCAAAACTAAAAGGAGTGAAAGCAAGAAAAGCACTATGGAGAACTCCAGATAAGCGGCAAAATACAAGTAGACCAATGCCCAAGAAGAAAGAGAGAGCCACAGGCTGGCCAGAATCGCCATGGGGAACGTCCCCAAACGATTTACAAAAAAAATAATCATGGCAGCCAGCAATCCATAAGTAAAGAGCGTAAAATTAAAAAAACTTTCCCTGTCTGGGCCCGCCATGTGATGAAAAACACCCCATAGATTGTAGGCCACCATGTAGACGGGTTTGATCTCAAAGGCATACACGGTGTCCATAGAATGGTGCCTGAAAAAAGGGGCAATCAGCAATTTGCCAAGACCAGAACCGGGCGGAGTTAAGAAACGTTGTGCTTCAAC
The DNA here is from genome assembly GCA_964349955.1 of uncultured bacterium. Taxonomy (GTDB): domain Bacteria; phylum Omnitrophota; class Omnitrophia; order Omnitrophales; family Aquincolibacteriaceae; genus CAYGIT01. The sequence continues at coordinate 10,595 of CAYGIT010000072.1, read as the reverse complement.
ATACCCGGAAACGTCGTTACCGACATTGGTCCGCCATGGACGAACCAAGCTATAAGCTATCAAGCAAATGAGACTTGAAATTAAAAAAATGGCGCTTAATTTAGCCAAATAAATTTTCATCGCGTTTGCACCTCAAGGCAAACAAAAACATTACCGGTCTTCAATGGTCAATGCATTGCCTTCCAGTCTGAAAGAATAATTCTCGAGAAATTTATCGGGGTTTTCCGTCGACAATCGAATGCCTTTAAATTTCAAACCATGCCAGGGGCATTCAATCGATTCTCCGCACAGCTTTCCTTCCCCCAGGGGGCCTCCTTCATGCGGACAAACTTCCGTCCAAACACTGATGCTTTGATCCGGATTGAAACGGACAAGGAAAGTTACGGGGCCAACAGTTACTTGATTGAGAGCGGAAGGGTCCAGACTTTGAAGCGGAATTCGCTTTGATTCGTTCAAAGGAGGAAAAAGAACATTTGAGGTAAGGGTATTTGAATTAATAAAATTAAGAGCTTCATGATCCGAAGCAAAATGATACCCTTTTCCCCGGATTTCTTCGCGCCGTAGAAGAACCGCCTTGTCCTCCTCATTCTGCTGGATGGATAACCCCCGGTAAGCGCGGTCTATATACGCATGGAGAAATTTAAACCAGGGATTTGAAACAATATACCAATTCACTCGAAGCCGGGAACGGGCAATGCCTTCGGGGATTTTCTCAATCATAATGTGAACATAGATCAGTCCTAAAAGGGTAAATGATTGATAATAGACCCCCTGCTTTAACTGGACATCGGACACCAAAACCAGGAAAGGGATCCCCGCAAATTTGACGGTGGTCAGAGAAAGAGCGCTCTCGCAAGTGCGAACAATCCGTAACGCCTGCTGATAGGTTCGATGAATATAGGGACGATGGAGCTGATCCAGGTGATTCCATTCCGAATCCCGGGCATTGCATTCGTAGACACCTTCAAATTGGCCCTGTGTGACACTTTTTTTTCCGCCAAGCCGATCAAAGCTGGCCCGTAAATGCTCCGGAGAAATAAATTCGGATGTTTCTATACCTGTTTTTTTCATCGATTCAGGCTTTTGCCCCTTTTGCCCTTGAAACGTCGGGATCCAAAAGAAGATACGCAAGGCTGTAAACCCCATCCCCTTGCACGGGAGAGACTAAAATCTGGTTGAACGGTTTCCCTTTAAGCGATTCCGGCATGGGCAGATTTCTTTTAAAAGTTCCGCCGGCAGGGGGCTGCTCCAAGGGCAGAAAAATTTCTCCGAGGCGGCGCTCATTCAAATAGAACTCCACCCGGTAGGAGTCCCAGCTATCGGTGGAAATTTCTATTTGATTCGCACTCCGGGGCATTTTGGATTCAAGCAGGATTGCGCTCTTGGCCGTCGGCATGATGAACATCCCCCATTGATTTCCGGGAGTCCCATCCGGGCTCACCTTCCCTGCTCTCTCAAGCGGAAATTTTCTCACTTGCTCCGTACCGAAAGTTTTCATCCAATGTTTTTTTTCCAACTCTCCTTGAGCATGAAAGACCAAAAAAATACAAAGAAGGCCGGAGTAATAGAGAATACTTTTTTTCCACTCTTCGATCAAACGGGGCAGCATGGCAAAGAAAACAATATAAAACCCGTACAGGCAGGGAATCAGGTAGCGCGGCTCCAAGGTGAAAAAATATCCCGTCAATAGCGTGCAAAAAAAGGGCGCTAATAGAACCGTTATTTTGGCGCCGGATGGGGAAATACCGCGGCGGATGCATGCGTAAAATAATCCGATCGAAAGGCTTAAAAAGAGTGTCAGGCGCTGGAACAAGGATATTCCCCATGAGTATCCTGCGACTTCCTTAAAAGTGGGAAACAACGGCCCGGTAAAAACACCCTTCAAGACCTTCAAGTTATCCATCCAGATACCGGGATTGCTCCGCATGCAGTCCATTCCCAGTTTAAAATAATAATCGCGGTCGTGAAAAGGCCGGTCGGTATGAAAATCCCCGTATTCGGGATGGAGGTCAAAGAACACGGGATTGTTGGAATACGCTTCTCCGCCATAGCCCGGATAATGGGATATCGCATTATGCGGCTTGCAAAATTGCATAAAGACATTAAATCCCTGATAGCTTGCAAGTCCCTTGAGCTCGCCTTTGGAGACATAAAGGTTTTCCGCAATCAGAAAAAACATCACCCCCCAAAAAGCCGCGGCAAAACAAACCGCGCAAAACACCGAACGCCTGGAAAATTTGTTTCCAAAACAAAGATAAACAAAAAAAACAAGCCCCATGATCCCGAAAACCAGGCGCGCCGAGACGGCCGCTCCCAAAAGAAGCCCGGCCAAAAGCATCCATCGTTTGGAGGCATGAAACGTAAAAACCAGATAGGTCACTAGAATTAAAAGCGGAATCCCGAGATTCTCGGATAACACCAGCGTGTTGAAATAAATAATGGGATAACAAAAAGCATAAAGGGCGCTGGCGGCAAAGGCCCTCCGGAAACCATGCGTCAAATCCTTCGCGATCTTATAAACAAAATAAACGGACAGGGTTGAGAAAAGCGCCGACAATACCAGGATGATCTCAAGCCGGTAATGAAAAACACCGAAAAAATCCGCAATCTTGAAAATCTGAAAAAGAAACAAATGATAAAATACGGGGACGATCAGCCATTGCCCTATGGCAAAAATCTCGCCGTGATAACGGTCGTTGGCGCGGTCCCAAAACCCTCCCATATCACTCATCAAATGGTGCTGATAATGGGAGAACTTGAACAGAAAAATAATTTTTAGCGTGAGCGATAAAACAAGCAGAGCTCCTAAATAAAGCCTGCGCGTAGCAAGACTTGGCTCGCGTATCATTGGATGTTCCTCGGGGAACTGATCACCGGATCCAGAATCAAATAAGCCAGGCTGTAAATCCCGTCCCCTTCGACCGGCCGGACCAAAATCTGATTGAATTTTTTGCCGTTGAGGGAATCCGGCATGGGTAAGATTCTTCTATAAATTCCCCCGGCGGAGGGGCGGGCCAAAGGCAGCAGAATCTCCCCCAGAAGCTTTTCGTTTAAATAAAATTCCACGTTGTATGAATCCCAGCTATCGGTCGAGATCTCGATTTTGTTTGCCGTCCGGGGAGTCTTGGACTCGAGCAGAACGGCACTCTGAAGGTCCGGCAGAATAAACATCCCCATTTGATCGCCGGGAATTGCGTCGGGTTTTCTTTTACCGGCCCTTTCAAGGGGAAATTTCTGAATAGAAGCCACATGAAAAACCTTGGATAAATGCCTTTGATTCAAATGCTGATAACCGGAAAAAATTCCGATTGCAGCCAGTAGCACGGCGTAATAAATAACACTTTTTTTCCATTTTTTAACCATAAAAGGAATCATCGCAAAGAAGGCAATGTATAAACCATAAGAGGGCGGGACCAGGTAACGCATATCCACCACGAAAAAATATCCGGTCAAAAGGGTGGCGAAAAAAGGAGAGAGCAAAATGACTATTTGCTTAAGAAACAATCTGTCTTTGGGCATCACCAAAAAAAACAGACCGATTGAAATAGAAAAAACCAATGTCAACACGTTAAAATAAGGAAACCAGAAATCCACTCCTTTGGCGTTACCGCAATTGGGATTTATTATTCTGAATTGAGTGAAAGTTCTCGCTATAAATTTAAAATTATCCAGCCAAACCGATGGATTTTCCCTGATGCAGTCAAAAGCCAAGCCGCGAAAATAATTCTGGTCATGGTAAGGACGGTCCGTAATGAAAGTGCCATAGCGGGGGTCCGATGCAAGAACCGCGTTGTCGGCATAAGATCTCCCCCCATAATAACTGGTCAACGTGTGCCCGGGCTTGCAAAATTCCGTAAAAAAATTAAATCCCGCCACAGCGGCAAGCCCTCTCACCTGCCCCTTGGAAATATAATTGTTTTCTACAAGCACTAAAAACAAAACCAGAAAAAAACCAAAGCAAAAGCATATCCCTCTTGCAAAAATCCGGAAAGACGCCCGGCCCGAAGTGATAATGTACAAAAAGAACGGCAACCCCACGAACCCGAAGATGGGCCTTACCCCCACGGCAATCCCCAGGAGGATGCCTGCTAAAAGCATGAAAAATTTTTCTCCATAGCGGGTCAGGACAAGAAAGGTCGCGGCAATGGCGAGGGGGGTGGCGATATTCTCCGAAAGCAGCAAACTATTGTAATACAGAATGGGAAAGCTGAAAGCGTAAAGCAACGTCACCCAAAAAGAAACTGCGAAGTTTTGAGTGATCTTTTCAGAAATACGGCAGACAAAATAAGTCGAAACCGTAGACAAGACGGAAAATAACACCAGGGCAGCCTCAAGCCGCCATTCGAAAGCATGCAAAACCGAAAACACTTTAAAGAGCTGAAAGAGGATTAAATGGAAAAGGGGCGGCTCGATGTTCCATTGAAAAACGGAGGAGATGTCCCCCGCATACCGTTCATTGGCCCGGGACCAATAGCCGGACATGTCCGAGACAAGGCACCCTTTATAACCTGAAAAATAGAAGAGGTAGGCAAGCTTGCAAAAAAAAGAAAAAAATAAAACCGCTCCTACCAGGAAGGTTTGGGTTTGGACCGTTATTTGGATCTTTCCGGCTTTAATCATGGGCATGAAGATCGATCGCCGTGCGCTTGGCATGCTTGCCGGAAATAAAGGCCTGTCCCTGGTTGATATAATGCCCCGCAAAAACGCGGCGGAAACGGGTTGGGCTTAAATTCTCTTCGGAACCATGGACCAAATGGCCGTGAATGACCACACAGGAACCGGCCGGAACCGTCAGATAAATTTTTTCATATCCGGGCGGGACTTTGCATGAAGTCCCCCGGTCGTTTTTAAAATCACCCGCATTTGTTTTGATCCGCTCTTCATCGAAAAGGATATCCAGCAGGGGCTCCTTATGGGATTCGGGATAAACAATCAGCCCGCCATTTTCCCTGTCCGTGTCTTCCAGGGGGACCCATGTGCCAAGGTAGGCCCCATATTCGGCCTTGGCATAATGATTATCTTGATGGAGATCCCGGCCAAGCGAACCGGGGGGCTTGAAATAAAGCATGCTTTGAAGCCCGTCAATCAGGCGGCCCTGGATTTCTTCAAGCCTTTTTACAACCGAAGGCCAGGCCAGAAGCCTGCGAAAAACAGGGGTCAACCGGTCCGGATTGATAAGAGGAGAATACTTGCTGCTTTGCTGGCCGGCCAGCCGTTCGGCTTCTTCTAAATATTCACGGCATTCCCCGGGAGTGAGGCAATCGGGAAAAACATAATAGCCGTTCTTTTCATAAAAAGATATCGGATCTGAAATTACCACCGAACCACCCCTTTTTTCGCCCGGCGTATCTCCCAAAGAAAAAATTCTTTCAGCATTACCCCAAGAACCCTCGCCCCATCCTTCCAGGGGTTCATTTTGGGTTGGCCTCCGAGTCTTTTCGGCTCATCCCCCGGAATATCGGCATACTTCCCGCGAATTTTAGCACAGCGAATCGATAAAAGACCGGTCACGCATTGATCCAGCTCGCAATCCAGCATTCCGGCTTTTTCCAGCATTGTCCTGCGATAGGCACGAAAAATGACGAGGGTATCCGTATAGCGGGCGCCGAATAAAAGATTAATCCCTTTTGTAAAAAGAGCGTTCCCGAAAGCCGTGAGGGAATTGTCATCCTGACTTTTGGCGCCGCCAAAATACCGGGAGGCAAATACCTGATCATAGCCCTCCTTCACTTTATGGATAAGTGCGGGAATCAGCTCGGGGATGGAATTGCCGTCAGGCGAAAAATCAATTAAAATGTCTCCCGTCGCCTGTTTATAGGCTTCTTGATAAGCCCCACCCCAACAAGGATAGGATTGCCGGTAGACTTTATACCCGTGTTCCCCGGCATATTCCACCGTACCGTCGGTAGATCCTCCGTCGATGACAAGGAGTTCATCATACCACTCTTTCTTGATCCTCGGCATCATGATCCGTATTCCATCAATTTCGTTCAAAGTATAAACAAGAATCGTTACCTTCAAGGTCATACGAATTTTGTCTCACGAAAAACATTGTACCGCCGGCCCACCTTTTCGCGATTTTCATCATACCAGGTCATGACTTCGCGAATACCCTCTTCAATTGAAACAGCAGGCTGGAATCCAATGGCTTTTGCGCGTGAAATATCCATGACGCGCTTCGCATCACCGGCCGGCTTGGAGGAATCCCAAACAATCTGCGGTTTAATCTTTAAATAATGTACAATAATTTCGACCAGCTCCCGGATGCTCACCCCGGTTCCACTTCCCAAATTAAGAGGCTTTTCCGGAGACTTTTCCGGAGGCTTTTCCATCGCCAGCATCATACCGGAGGCCACATCGCGAGAATGAATAAAATCACGGATTGGGGAGCCATCGCCCCAAACCTTCAAAGGGTTTTCGCCATCCATCGCCCGGCGGATCAGGGAAGGAATCACCATGGCATTTTCAGGATCAAAATTGTCATAAGGCCCGTACACATTGGCCGGCCGGACAATGACAACCCCTTTCCATCCATATTCAATCCGGTAAGCCTCTGCCTGAAGTTCTCCCATCCGTTTGGCCCAGCCCGCAAATTTATCATTTTCGGAAGGAAAGGTTTTCCAAACATTGTCTTCATGAAAAATTTCAGCCGGGGCATAAACACCGATGGAACTTGTGTAAAGAAATCTTTTCACCCCCTGCTGCCTTGCGGCTTCCATCATATGGGTATTGAAACTAATTGTAGGCACAAAAAAACTGGCGGGTTTTTGAGCAGTCATCGCCGGGGAACCTTTAACCCCGGCAAGATGAAAAACATAATCCATCCCTTCACAGGCCTTCATGCAATTTTCGAAGTGCATCAGATTGAGGCGATGAAATTCGACCCGCGGATCCATGGCTGCGGGATCATCAAGTGAAACAATCCGGATTTTGGCTTCGCACTGAAGAAGCTTTTCTACAAGCGGCCGGCCGATCATTCCCGTGCCGCCGGTCACCAAAACCTTACTATTTTCGAACATCAAAAAGGACCCTTGAATTTCTCTTCCCAGGAATAAAATTTTTCTCCGGAAAGGTCGGTTTCTTTCAAATCCAGCATTTTTTCTGCAGTTCGAATGATCGTGGCCGCTGAAGGGTAAAAAAGATTTTCAAGGGGGCGGGTTGTTGGACAAGGCACAGGCGCAAAACCCAAACGCTCGACGGGCCTTTTTAAACTTCCAAAACATTCCCTGGAAATAAGCGCCGCGATTTCAGCGCTCAAGCCACAATGAACCCAATCATAATCGGCCACGATCGCATGGCCGGTTTTTTGGGCGGAGGACGTAATCGTTTCCAAATCCAGCGGTGAAACACTTCTCACGTCGACGACTTCCATCTCAATGCCCTGCCGGCCTAAAATTTCAGCCGCTTTCAGAGCTTCGACGTTCAGCCAGGAAGTGGCAATCACGCTCAAGTTCCTGCCTTGCCGCAAGACCCGGGCTTTCCCAAGCGGCTCCTTCTTGTCCGGATCCACATCCCCCGGCACTTCGTAAAGCCACCGGTGTTCCAAAAAAATAACAGGTCCGTCCTCCCGGATCGAAGCACGTAAAAGACTGTAGGCGTCCTGCGGCGTGGTGGGCATAACGACTTTGAGGCCCGGGATATGGGCAAAAATACTTTGCATGGTTTTGCTGTGCTGGGCTCCCTGCCCCCAGCCGCGGCCAATCACGGCCCGTATGACAAGAGGGACTTTTTGTTTCCCATTCGAGAGATAATTCGCACAGGAAATCATGTTGGTAATCTGATTCATGGCAAGCATCAGAAAATCAGCGCGGATATGCACATGCACAGGGCGAAGACCGCATAGGGCTGCACCCAAAGCAACGCCGGTCATAGCATCTTCAGAAAGAGGGGTTGAAAAACACCGGCGTTTCCCAAATTTTTCGACAAGGCCGTCCGTGCTTCCAAAAATGCCTTTATGATCGGCAACATCCAGGCCGAAAACAAAGACACCGGGATCCTCTTCCATCTCACTTCGAAGAGCCAGGTTAAGGGCCTCTTTGAAAGTCATTTTTTTCATAAGATTTTTACGAAATTCCGTTCAACACCCGGTCTCATTCGAGACGTTACAAAAAAGAGACTCCGGCCCCGGGAAAGAATCTTTTTTGGCTTTTTCAATGCTCTTTAAGATTTTCCCTCTCAAAGAATCTTCGATTTCACGGAGCGCGGCAGGAGCAATACCGGAATGGAGGGCTAATTCAGAAATGTAAACAAGGGGGTCTTTTTCCGTCATTTCCGCCGCGTCCGGCTTTTTTCGGTATTGGAAATGAAAATCCTCGCTGATTCCTACATGTTCAAGAAACCGGAAGTAAGGGGCATAGAGAAACGCGGGCATGGCCTCTTGTTCCATCTGTTCCATAAGCCCTTGAGTCGCGCGAAAAACCTCATCGGCCTTGTGCCCCCGGACCTCGCCGAAATGACACGCAAAAGCGCGGACGACTTCGGGAATGGAACGGAATCCCTGTCTTTCGGAAGAAAGCGCATGGATGGCAAGGCCATTGTCCTCACAAACAAAAAGAATCCGCAGCCGGTGAAGGCAGGCAAAGTTAATGCTTTCCCAAAAGGCGCCCTCTTCAAAGGCGCCGTCTCCGAAAAATACCACCGTGAGATCCCGGTTTCCTCGATACGCATTCGCAAAAGCAGCGCCTACCGCAACCGGAATCGTCGTACCGACAACCGCAGAAGTAAACATCAATCCTTTTTCAGGGAAAGCAAGATGCATGGAGCCGGCTTTCCCGCCGGCACACCCGGAAGCCTTTCCGTAAAGCTCGCCGAAAAAACCGTCCGTATCCCCGGTGCGGGCAAGGTAAATACCGTGATTCCGGTAAGAACCGAAAATTTTCGCTTCGGGACCCAGGCATTCTAAAACGCCGGCATGAATCGCTTCCGCGCCGACACAGAGATGTACAGGAGTTTTGATCTGATCGAAAGGATATTCTTCGCGAATTTTATTTTCACATTCACGGATCAAAAAAATTTGCTTGTAAAACTTTAATATTTCGTTGGAAGAAATGGACATTATTAAAAACTAGCGGGTTCGTAGATAATGCGAGAAGGGGTGTGGCTCAAATTCATCGATTCATTTCCATGGTTTGGTCATATTAGCATTTATCGACACGGCGGGCTAAAAATTAATCGGAAGCAACGGGTCAAATGTCAGTAAGGGTTAACATCAACTGGCGGGAATAATCCCCGGCGGCAAGCTGGGATTTCGCGAAAGCCTGATAGGTGATCGGAAATTGGCCGCGAAGGACTTTTCCGTCTCCGCTGGAATTGGCTTTGGTGGCAAGCACGGCCGGGGTATCTCCCAAAGTCACAAAACCTTGCGAAGCGGCAACCAGCTCGGCATTGCCTCCGGCTTTTGAAAAAGTGCCGAAGGATGCCTTGAAATCAATGCCTTCAAAGGCATTGTCCAGAGAAGCGATGATGCCCGGAGCGCCGTCTCCCTGACTCATGGAGTTTGAACTCACGGTATACGTGACGGTCATGGCATTGGTTTCGGATCCGGCTTGATTGGCTTGGAAATCAAGATTGATGTTATTGGAAGAAGCGGCCAAATCCAGGAAAGACGGGACATGAACACTCACGTTCTGGGCATTTGAAACGGATTGGGCAAAAACGGATGGTAATGAGAGGCCTAACAGCAACAGGACAAAAATAAAGAGTCGGTTCATTTGGGTTCCTATACGAATGATACAGGAATAAAAGGGTACCCGTCAAATTTTCTCTTTGCCTCTTACGGTTTTGATCCGTTCAAATCCCTACTTTCTAAATGATTAAAATATCTGGATTGTATTGGGAAAGAAGAAACCCCAAGGCGGTGTTTAGCCGCCTTGGGGTTTTTGTGGAGAGATAATTAACGGCTGGTCATATTCACATACAGAATGTGCGTTTGATCCCCTGCCGACAAATCAGCGGTGGCAACCGCTTTGTACGTCACAGGAAAAGTGCCCTGCAAAACTCTGCCGTCGCTGTCGGCGGTTGTGTTGGCTTTCTTCGCCAGGACCGTATTGCTGCCGGCGCCAATCGTCACATAACCCGCAGACGCAGCCTGAAGCTCCGTATTGCCCGCTGTCTTTGTATAGCTTCCAACTTGCGCTTTCAGGTCAATCCGGTCATAAGCAAAATCAATCGCAGCATCGATCACCGTAGCATCATCGCCCTGCTGAATGTCATTGGATTGTACGGTATACACGATGGTTTTCGTATCGCTTTCACTGCCTGAAGCAAAACCAGGCATTGTCAGCGTGAAGCTGCCTGTATCTGCTGCGATTGACATGATTGACGGCACGCTTACGGTTGCGGCATGATTCACGTTCTGAACTTCCGCAAATGCACGAGAAGCAAAGCACAGCGTCAAAATCGTCAACATCAGAAGGATTTGGGTTTTCTTTTTTGTTTGCATGTTTGTAATCCCCTTTTGGTTTTGGAGTTGATTTATCTTAATAAGCTAATTTAAAAACTTATTAAAACATGCTGCAAATGTACCATGCAAACAAATACTTGTCAAACACTTTGTAAAATATTTTACTAAGGCTGTTATTTGAGCTATAAATTGC
>CAYGIT010000071.1:0-14418 GCA_964349955.1 uncultured bacterium | reverse complement strand
ATGTAAATAGATTGAAAAAACAACTTTTATTATGTAATATTCTTACATATGAATCTATTCGAATGGCAGGATGAGGTGTTGAAAAAGCTGGCAGGAAAGATCGATGGTTTCTATCTTGCCGGAGGCACGGCCCTGGCCAAATTTTACTTTCATCATCGTGAGTCCTACGACCTGGATTTTTTTACCCAAGAATATTCTGGCGGGCGCATTGAAGAGGTTGCGTGTTTCCTTACGAGAGAAACAGGGAAAGTGATGAAGCTGAAAAAACGGTGTGATCAAACTGAACGAAAAACAGCCCGTGGCCGGATTTACGATCTTGTTCTTGATCCCGAGGTGGAGCAGGATTTAAAAATGGATTTTTTTGAAGATGTTCTTCCTTTGCTGAAGCCATTTAAAAGAGTGGATGGGATTAATATCCTGTCACTGGAAGATATTTATCTGCGAAAGATTTACGCTGTCAGCGGAAGCTTTGTTGAGGATGACCGCATCGGAAGGCGGAAATTTCTTGGCGGCCGTCAGGAAGCAAGAGACTTGTATGATTTGTATTTGCTTTCCACGACTTTTCAAAACCTGTCGGTATTTATGCCAGGGCATTGCCAGGCCTGGATGAAAGAGGGCGTGATCACCTGGTTTCGCCGCTTTAACCGTACCGAAATGAAAATGGGGCTTATGGATATCAGAACTACCAACGCGATTGAATTTGCCGTTATTGACAGGCATTTCGCGAAAGAAATCGATCGATTGATCGGCGGGATGATTTAATTATGGGAAAATCATGGTTGTGGAACATCCGGAAACCGGAAAAAGAAATACGTGAAATCTTAAAGAATCCTTTAAACGAAAAGTTCGTTCATTATGCCGCCCTTTTGCTGTCCCGCTCGAATAATCCGGCAGAAGTTTTTAATCATTACATCTCAAAAGAAACATTTGTTCGGTACTGGAATCAAATCAAACGGAGAATGCGAAAAAACAAATGGGATCAGGACCGAATTCTGTTTTGGCAGGAAATTTACAGGTATTGGAAAAAGGAATTGAAGATGGCAGGGCCGGATTTGGGGCGGACCAAAGAAGGCGCTCCCGTCAGCCTTCGGAAAGACGTGGGGCAATCGATCAAAGGGCTTCGCATTTCAAAGGGAATGACCCAGCAGGAACTGGCCAAAAAAGCCGGCATCCATCAACAGGTCATTTCAAAGATTGAAAAGGGGACAGCCAATCCTTCCTTGAAAACAATCGAAAAAATCACAAAGCATTTATCCGGTAGTGCGGGTATTAAAATTGTTAGCAGCCCTCCCGATCAATTAACAACAACTTATCAGTCCTTGGGTAAACGAAGAAGTTTTTTAGGAGGGAAGTCAATTTTATGAAAATAAATAAATTTTTTTTAATTCAGTTATGGATAGGAGTAAGTGCGTTTGTTTTATTTGCCGGTCAAGCTGAAGGCCGGGCTTCGGAAGTTGAAATGAAATCGTTCATCCAAAAGGGGGATGAGCGGCTTATGCCAGTGACGGAGGCCGGTTGCAGGGAAGCTATCACCGAATATGATGCGGCACTTAAAACGGCCCCCGATCATTATGAAGCGAATTGGAAGATCGCACGGGCCTATTGCCTGATTTTGGATATCAAGACCGCAGGGCTGATCGAAGAAAAAGAAGAATATAAACCGCTTCTGAAAGAATTCGGCGAGAAGGCCGAGAGCTACGCCGAGAAAGCCTACACTGTGAATCCGAAAGGCGTGGAGGGCTTGACCTGGTACAGCGCGAGCTATGCCTATCATGCTTCCAGCATGGGCATTCTCCAGGCGATTTTGAAAGGAGCCGGAGGCAAACTCAAAAAACTTGCCAATGAATTGATCGCGGTTGACGATGCCGCTAGTGATGCCCTGGGATACCGGTTGCTCGGGCGATTGTATTTCAGCGCGCCCTTTCCCGTTGGAAACAAAACAAAGGCCCTTGAGTATTTCAAAAAGTCAGTCGAGAAGGCGCCGGGTTCTTTATTTAATCATTACTGGCTGGGAGAAGCCTATCGCGCGAAGGAAAAGGAAAAAGAAGCGAGAATAGAATATCAATTTGTCCTTGATCATCCACCCACCGAAAATGAAAAGCACTTTTCCGATTCAACCCGCGAAGCTGCCCGCCAACGCTTGAAAAAATAGTTTCTTCCTAGGCACTATCAAATCACCGGCAAAGGATAAGTTGTCGATTGCTCTTGAATATTCATTTAATATATAATATTATTATAATTAGTAAATAATTTGAGCGTAATTTTAAATTTACATTTGTTTAATATATGCTACACTTTGAGGTGAGTTGTGCAGGCAATCGAAGTTCTTCATTACCGGCAGCTGGAAGGTTGTGTCCTATTCCAGGACTGGATGTTGGCACTTAAAAATATTGATGCACGGGCCAGAATCAATGCCCGCATTGACCGGTTGATGCTGGGAAATTTTGGAGATTGCAAACCGGTGGGGGCTTCCGTTTTTGAGCTTCGTTTGCATTTTGGCCCAGGCTATAGAGTTTATTTCGGAGTGGAGAAGCAGTCATTAGTGATTTTACTTATGGGCGGTGATAAGCAGTCGCAAGAACGTGATATTTTGAAGGCTCAGGGCTATTGGCAGGATTATTTAAGGAGGAGAGGGTTGTGAGAAAGCTTTCACCGGCGGTAAGCCATCAAAAATTTCTGATTCAGTCTTTGCACGACCCGCAGGAAGCTTCTGCTTATTTGAATGCTGCGCTCGAAAGCGGAGACCGCCGCGCCTTTTGTCTGGCGCTGAAAAATGTCCTGGATGCGCAGGGAGGGATGACCCACTTTGCCCGTAAAACACGAATCAACCGGGTCAGCCTCTATCAAATGCTCTCCGAGAACGGAAATCCGGGATTTGAAAACATTTTGGTATTGCTGAGATCGGTTGGAATAAAATTTCAGGTTACTTCCAAAGAGTATTCCAAGCATCCCCACAAAAAAGCAGCCTAGAATAAATAATGAGAAGTCATCCTAAAGATCCGCTTCATGGTGTTACGCTGGAAATGATTCTTAACCGGTTGGTGGAGCATTATGGCTGGGAAGAGATGAGCCGGCGTGTTGAGATCCGGTGTTTCATGTTTGAGCCCACGATTACTTCCAGTTTGCGCTTCCTTCGGCAGACGCCCTGGGCGAGAAAAAAAGTAGAAGATTTATACAAGAGAATCCGGAAAGGAAAATGAGCGATGTATCAAATGATGGATCAAACGGCCGCGGCGACTTTTCAGATTAAAAGCTGGAAAGAGATTCCTTTCAGTGAAGCCCCCGATGGGCCGAAGCTCACGAAGGGAAGTTTTGTCCTGACCTATCACGGCGATCTTCAGGGAGAGGGGATTCTTGAAGAGTTGAAAGTCCACTTCCCAGGCAAGTGCGCCGTGTTTTATGGATTGCAACGGGTTACGGGGCAGCTCGGCGACCGGTCGGGCAGTTTTATTTTGAAACATACCGGCAGATTTGTGAACGGGACCGTGAGTTCAAAACAGACGGTCGTGCCGGGCTCGGGAACCGACGGGTTAAAAGGCCTTCGCGGTGAAATGTATCTCCAAACCTCCTCCGCTCAAGAATTTCCCATCACGTTTCATTATCATTTTGCTTAATTAAACACTGCGCTGAATGATCCCTACCCTTTTATTGGATACGGCCCCTGCTCCTGATCCCGGAAAAGAACTGCGGCTCTACCAGCATGATGCCGATTTCTCAATCAAACTCGGCAATGTAGAGCTCATGAACAGCCGCATGCATGGCTCCGAAGAGGAGCTTGCGCGGCTTGCCTGCCGGGAAATTTTAAACCGTCCAGCGCCGCAGATTCTTATCGGTGGCCTCGGCATGGGATTCACTCTCCGGGCTGCGCTGGACATGCTTCCGTCCGAAGCCCAGATCACGGTTGCTGAACTGATTCCGGCCGTGGTGAAATGGAATCAGGGCGTTCTTTCGGCATTGGCCGGGCATCCGCTTCGCGACGAGCGGGTAAAAATTCATGAAGGCGATGTGCGCAAGATGATCAAGGCAGGAAAAGGGGAATACGATGCCATCCTTCTGGATGTCGATAATGGCCCGAAACGATTATTTCAAGAGGACAATAACCGGCTTTATAGTTTAAAGGGTCTTTATGTGGCGCGTACGGCGCTACGGCCCCGGGGGATTTTGGGCATCTGGTCGTCGGGGCCAGATATTGATTTTACTCAGCGTTTGTACTCCGCCGGTTTCGAGGTGGCGGAAGTCCGGGTGAATGCGCGTGCCGGCCGCAAAGCGGGCGGGCATCATCTTATATGGCTCGCAAGACGTTAAAGAAGACATCATGAAAATTCTTGTGACCGGATTGAACGGCATTATTGGCTGGAATGTTTTTAAAGCCGCCTCTGCGCTATTTCCCCAAACAGCGGGCACCTACCGTGAGCCTCATGCACTCCTCGATGGACTCAATGTTCAACGGCTCGAAGCCGGCAGCCCGGAAGAGCTCGAAACTCTTTTCCGGGAGTCTGCTCCTGAAATTTTAATCCATTCCTGGGCCATGTGCGATCTGGACCTTTGCGAGCAAATGCCGGAAATGGCCGAAAAAGTGAATGTCGAGGGGACCCTCAATATTTTAAAAGCAGCCGCTAAAATCAAAAGCCTCAAGCGGTTTGTGTATATCTCGACCGACCATGTCTTTGACGGAGAAACAGGGGATTATACCGAAGAAGACACTCCCAGACCCAAACATGTGTACGGACGCACCAAGTTAGCGGCTGAAAAGCTGGTCCAGGACTCCGGTTTGCCCTGGCAGATCCTCCGGCCCGGGCTTGTGATCGGCGACAGCCTGCAAGGCCGCAAGGGGCCGAGAGATTTTTTGCTCACGAGAATCCGCGCGGGCAAGCCCACGCATTATTTTACGGATGAATGGCGCACGCCGATTCCCGCTCCGGAAATGGCCGCCCGGGTCGTGGCGATTGCCTGTTCGGAGGTGCGCGGGATTTTTCACGTGGCAGGGGAAGAAGTTTTTAGCCGCTATGATCTGGCCAGAAAAATAGCGGTTGAGAACGGCCTTTCGACGGACCAGGTTTTCCCTCGTTTGCGCCAGGAAGACCGCTGGGCTTCGATTCGCCCTAAAAATTTAAGCCTCAAAACATTAAGAATTCCTTGTTAGGCTCTCTAAGGAAAAAAAGGTACAATTTTAAAATGGTTTCCTAAAAAAGATCGGATCAATAATGCCTGCTAAAAAAACAAAAAAAAATCCTTATCGCCTGGATCGAACGGTTGAACCTTTGGTTTATACGGTGACGCTGGAACCCGATTTGAAAAAATTCACCTTTAAGGGTTCTGAATCCATCACCTTTCGGGCAAAAAAGCCATTTTCGAAAATAACGCTTCACGCGGCTGAATTAAAAATCAAAAAAGCTTTTCTTTGCGGCGGCAAGATGAAAAGCAATCTACTGGCCCGCAAGATCTCTTACGATTCCAAATTAGAAACAGCCACTTTCGATTTTGGGCGTCTCCTGAAGCCTGACGAAGCCGGGTGTGTTTGCCTTGAATTTGAAGGCATCCTGAATGACAAAATGCATGGCTTTTACCGCACATCCTATGAGGTGCGCGGTCAAAAACGCTGGGGCGCCACCACTCAGTTTGAGGCGACGGATGCACGCCGTGCCTTTCCCTGCTGGGATGAACCGGATTTTAAAGCCCGCTTTAAAATATCCCTGATTGTGCCGCAAGAGCTTACCGCGCTTTCCAATATGCCGGTCGAAAAGCAGGGGAAATCGGCGGGCGGCCTGAAGCATGTGCATTATGAAATCACTCCGGTGATGCCGACTTATCTGGTGGCCTTTGTCGTTGCCGACCTCGAATATAGTGAAGCGAAAGATAAAAACGGAACGCTTATCCGGGTTTATACGCTGCCGGGTAAAAAAGAGCAGGGGCGCTTTGCGCTGAAAGTGGCGCAGCATGCCCTCCCGTATTTTGCAGAATGGTTTGGCATTCCGTACGCGCTGCCCAAATGTGACATGGTCGCTCTCCCGGATTTTGCCTCGGGGGCCATGGAAAATTGGGGGCTTGTCACTTACCGAGAAACCGCGCTGCTTGTGGATCCTGTGAATTCTTCCGCGTCGGCCCGCCAGCGTGTGGCGGAAGTCATTGACCATGAACTTGCCCATCAATGGTTCGGCAATCTTGTGACCATGCGCTGGTGGACAGACCTTTGGCTCAATGAGGGCTTTGCTTCCTATATGGGCCCCAAGGCCGTGCATGACCAATTTCCGGAATGGAAAATCTGGGACCAATTCATTGTGGCGGATTATCTGAGGGCGCTTCACGGCGACGCGCTCAAAAATACGCATGCAATTGAAATTCCGGTCCAGAATCCCTCGGAGATCCGGGAGATTTTCGACGCGATCACTTACAGCAAAGGTTCTTCGGTGAACCGGATGTTGGAACATTATCTCGGGGAAGAAGTTTTCCGCAAAGGTTTGCGCGTTTATCTGAAAAAATATGCTTTCAGCAATGCCACGACGCATGATCTCTGGCAAGTGCTGGAAAAAGTTTCAGGCAAACCGGTGTGGGCCATTATGGCCAGTTATACCGGCCAGCCCGGGTTTCCGGTGCTGACGGTGCAGAATAAAAAAAATGACCGCGATGCTTTTGAACTTCGTCAGGAAAGATTTCTTTTTGACGGAAGCGCGGACCGCGCCAAAACGCGCTGGAATGTTCCGCTCGTGATTGCGCGTTCCGGCACCCAAAAGCCCTGGATCGGCCTTTTGAAAACAAATGCCATGACCATTGATCTTGGCAAGCCGGCGAGCGAATGGGTGAAAATCAATGCGGGACAAAGCGGCTTTTACCGCGTGGCCTATCCCTCGGAAATGCTGGACCGTCTTGCTGCGGCCCTTCAATCCGGCAGTCTTCCGGCCCCTGTAATCGATGCGCTCGGAATCCTCAGCGACTCCGTCGCCTTGGCGCGCGCGGGGTATCTGGGAACCTCCAAAGTGCTCGAGCTTTTGGACGCGGTAAAAAATGAACGCGAATACAATCTTTGGACTCTGGTGGCCGGAGCGCTCCATGAAATCGACGGATTGCTTGAAGATATCCCGGTTAAAAAACGTCTTGCCGGTTTCGCGCGTTCGCTTTTTATCCCCAGCCTTACCGAATTGGGTTGGGAGAAGAAACAATCAGACACGCATTCCGATCTTTTGAGGCGCTCGCTTTTGATTTCTCAAGCTGGCCATTATGGAGCTTCCGGCGTGATTGAAGAAGCCCGGAGCCGGTTTGAAAGTTTCTGCAAAAATCAAATTCTGGAACCCAATTTAAGAGGCGCGGTTTATTCCCTCATTGCGGAGAACGGGACGTTTCCGGATTTTGAAAGGCTTGTTAAGATTTACCGGAACAGCCCGCTTCAGGAAGAAAAAGTACGCATTTTGCGGGCCCTTGCACGATTTCAGGATCAATCGGTGGTGCCGGAAGTGTTGAAGTTTTCACTTTCCAAAGACGTGCGCAACCAGGACACCTACGTTGTGCTTGCGAGTTTTGGCTCTAACCAACAGGGACGGCAACAAGCCTGGGAATTTATCAAGGCCCATTTCAAAGACCTTCTGGCACGCTACGAAGGCGGAAGCGTCTCTCTTCTGGGCAGGATTCTGGAAGGAGCCGTGACGGGTTTCATCAAAGAGAGAGAACTGAAAGACGTTCGCGGTTTCTTTTTGAAACATCCTGTGTCAGGCATCGAAAGAACCATGAAACAGTCGCTCGAAATCATCCAGTCAAATATCCGCTGGGCCGCACGCGGCGCCAAAGACACCGCCGCCTGGCTGGATTATTGAAGCGTTATCCCGGAGGGGCTTCAACAGGGGGGTTGCCATCCTTATGTTTTTTGTCCAAACCACAAGCATAGGCTTGGGCGCCGAACAATGGCAGGACCACCAGGGCCAAAAGAACCACAGCAATCAATCGTTTTTGCATAAAAGCCTCCATATTTTTACTCCAATGATAGGATGGCCTATAGCGGACAAATTTACAAGACTAAACCGAGATTTATTATGGCAAAAATGACAGGCGGGCAAGGCTGGTCTTTGAGTTCGGACGAACCCTCGAAACCTCTAAAAAAGGAAAATCCACAGTCTCCTACTCCAAAAATCCGTTTGGAAAAAAGGGCGGGAGGCAAGCCCGTGACCGTCATTGCCGGGCTTCATACCTATGGTTCCGAGAAGCTGAATGCGATGGCCCGGGAATTGAAATCCGCTTGCGGGGCCGGGGGAACCGTGAAAAACGGCACAATTGAAATCCAGGGGGACCGGATCAAGTTTGTTCAAGCCTGGTTCATAAAAAAAGGCGAAACCGCTTTTTAAACGGTTTCGCCTCTACGCTTTAATCTTCACGCTTTCATTCCTTTATTTTTTAGCTCTCATCGATTTGAAAGTCAAAATATCCCACACGCCATTGATAATGGTTTTCGTGGTGTCAACGGATACTCTAACGACCTTGTCGATGGGATCAAATACCATGGGACGCAGCTTCACTACGGGTATTTTATCGAGCGAAGTGTCGATGCCTTTATTCACACTTTCGTACAACCGCCCGGCATCCTCGATAGGCCGAAAACTACTTGTCTTCGTATGATCGACAACATAATTGTCAACCGTCGAGATGAGGCACCACCCTGGAGCTGCTCCCACCACCATAAGCACAGCAAGCAAAAACGCGCATTTTTTCATGTTTGAGACCCTCCTTTCAGAAGAATCTATCACCTGTATTTAAGCGTACCCTACAGGGAGCGGCTTGCAAGGGCTCTATTGGGGAAATTTATTTGCCACCCCCCTGAAAGGCCTGTATTGGCGGGCATTCCAGCCCTATGAGGGATGACACTTTTTGAGAGAAAGGACGTCTAAATAGTGCAGGAAATGAAAGAAAAAAGACTGCATTTCTCATGAAATAACCCTTGGAGGAAGCCCCAATGTTAAAAAAATATCTCGGAGCATTTTTAGTTGCAATTTTATTACTGCCGGCAGTTCCGGCATTTGCCGATCGCGGGCCGCGGCGGGATTTTCATGGGGGCAAGAACTTTCACCGGGAGTATGTCGTCCATCGTATTGGGCCGGGATATATTCCATTGATCGCCGGAGGATTGGCATTGCTTTATAGCGAAGGGATGTTTTACCGGTATACACGCGCAGGATATATTGTGGTGACTCCGCCTATGGGAGCGGTTGTTCCGGCTTTGCCGCCAGGCTACACCATGGTCTATGCAAATGGGATGCCCTATTATTACTATGGGTACACTTATTATTCGCCGGTTCCCAATGGTTACGTAGTGGCTGCGCCGCCTGTAATTCCGGCAGCACCTCCAGTCGCACCTCCCATGATCGCTCAATCTCCGGTTGCCGCGGCGCCTGCTGCAGCTCCCGCGGCCTCGCAATCCGCCGTGGCGAATCCAGCCCCGGATACTAACCGTGACGTGTATGACATTTACATCCCCAATGGGAATGGCAGTTATACGTCGATAACGCTCAGGAAAACGGAAAAAGGGTTTTTGGGGCCGCAAGGCGAATTTTATGTCGACCATCCTACGGTAGAGCAGCTAAGAGAAAGGTATACTAAAAAGTAAGGGGGCCGGTTTCCCCAAAAGGCGTTGCTGCAGCATCCTTTGCAGCAACGCCTTTTTTATTTTACCCGTGGTATAATCCCGCTCCTTTTAAAAGACAGGCGCGAAAGAGAATTTCTCCAGGATGATGATCCCCAAAATAAAGACGCTGAGCTTATTTTTTTTCATTTTGATTTTATCCGGGTGTGCGGCCATGCCCTTTTTGAGCCACCCGCACGCGAAAGCTGTTAGTCGCAAACCGGGCCCCCTCAGTCAATACAAAGACTATACCGGGATCATTCATGTCCATACGGCTTATTCCTATCATTCCACGGGAAGCTTCGAGGAAGTTGCCGATGCAGCCAAAAGGGCCGATGCTGATTTTGTCGTTATTACCAATCATAATAATCTGGGCGGGCTCGCTGAAAAAAAAGAGGGATTTTACGGGAATGTCCTAATGCTCATTGGCGCAGAGCTGGATACACCCACCGGCCATCTCGCCGTTTTTGGCATTCAAAAAGAAATTGATCCCCGCCAGGATACGAAGAAAATTCTAAAAGAAATCAAAAAGGCCGGCGCATCGGCCTTTATCTGCCACCCCGATTTAAAACTCAACCCCTGGACCGATTGGTCCCTTATTCCATTTGCCCGGGGAATTGAAATTTATAATTTGCCGGCAGCAATGGTGGAAAATGGTGTCTTGAAGATGGGCCTCAAAGCATTGGTCTTGTCGCCGCATTTTTTTATGAGCACTTTTTTGAACAGGCCGGATGCAGCGCTCAAGCGGTGGGATGAGATCCTGGCCAAAAGGAGATTTGTCGGAATCGGTTCGGTTGATGCGCATCAGCGGTTCCGCATATTTGGAAGGCCCATCGATGGATACAATGCGATGTTCGAAGTCGTGCAAACCCATGCCCTGGCCGCCGATCTTTCCAGGCAAGCCATTTTCGATGCCTTGCACAAAGGGCATGTCTATGTCGGGTTCGATCTTGTCGAGCCGGTCCGGAATTTCTTGTTCATGGCGGAAACTCCCAAGAAAGCGGTGATCATGGGAGATGAAATCAATGACAGCGAGGACCTTCGCCTGCGGGTTTTTTTACCCCGGGAAGCCGATATCCATGTGTTGAAAGACGGGAAATTATGGAAGAGAGCAAAAGGGAATTCCTGGGAATCCCAGGCAGCGGGCCCCGGGGTTTACCGGGTTGAAGTCTATCTCAAAAATAAATTCTGGATTTTTTCCAATCCGATTTATGTCAGAAAAGTCTTTAAATGGACACCTTCCAGCCCTGAAGAGGCCCAACTCTAAAGCCCTGACGGCCTTTTCAGCGGAGGTTCCAGGCCCTTTGAGTGTCCAGGATTAAATTATTTTTGACGGGTTCTTCTTCCTCTTCGTCCTCTTCGGATCGGGGAGTGCCCATTTCAGCGGGCGGCCCGGAGGATTCGAGGGAAAAGGATTCACTCTGGGGAAAAAGGACCGGCGTGCCAGCGGGGCTTTCGGCCTCGGGAGCCGGGATTTGGGAGCCGGCATCTTCGGCATAAAGCAGCGGCCCTTTCGCGAAAAATAAACCGGCCAGAGCCAGAAACAAAATCCCTTTTTTAGAGAGTCCCATTTTAATCCCTTCCGTTTATTGCCTTAGAGTTTTAGGCTGGGTCAGATTCTCAGGAGAAAGAATATGGTCAAGCGCGGCCGGGCTTAAAAGTTTTTTTTGCAGCACCACTTCGCGTAATGTTTTCCTGGTTTTCATTGCTTCTTTGACACATTCGGCGGCTTTGCTGTACCCGATATGCGGATTGAGCGCCGCAGCAATTCCGAAACTGGCTTCTGCATAATCCCTGCACCGCCCGCGATCCGCAGTAATTCCTTCGATACAAAATACGCTCAAAACGCGCGCTACATTTTTCAGGATTTCAATGGATTGGAAAAGATTGAGGATAATGATCGGCCGCATAACATTAAGTTCAAGCTGACCGGCGCTGACCGCGAACGCAATCGAGGCGTCATTGCCGATGACTTGAAAGGCAGTTTGCACCGCGGCTTCCGGCATGACAGGATTTACTTTTCCCGGCATGATCGAGGAACCCGGTTGACGGTCCGGCAAATGGATTTCCGCAAGCCCGGTGCGCGGCCCGGAGCTTAGAAACCGCAGGTCATTGGAAATCTGAATCAGGGAAAGCGCATAATCCCGGAGCCCGCCTGAAACCGCGGCAAGATCGGCGTCGGATTGCATCACTTCAAAAAGATTGGCGGCGCTGCGGACCGGGAATTTGGTTTGCGATTTCAAAAGGGCGATGACTTTTTTCCGGTAGGCAAGAGTAGTGTTGAGGCCCGTCCCCACTGCCGAGCCGCCGATCCCGAGCTCCAAAAGATTTTTTGCCAGCAATTCAATCCGGATTCTTCCTTTTTCAAGCTGGCGCCCCCAGCCCCCAAATTCTTGGCCGAGCGTAACCGGAGCGGCGTCTTGCAAATGGGTCCGGCCGGATTTGACGACGCTGCGGAATTCTTTTGCCTTCGCGAAAAAGGCTTTTTCAAGCATGCGCGAAGAATTTTCAAAGGCCTTGAGGGATTGAAGCACTCCCAGGCGAATGGCGGTTGGAACAACGTCATTCGTGGATTGCCCCATATTGACATGATCATGCGAGTGAAGGTATTCATAATCGCCTTTTTTACGGCCGAGAATTTCAAGCGCGCGATTGGCCACGACTTCGTTGAAATTCATATGCGCCGAAACCCCGGCGCCCGACTGCAACGCATCTGTCACAAACTGATCCTGCCATTTCCCGGCAAGGATCTCATCGCAAGCCCGCACAATGGCTTTTGCGCGGCGGGTATCCAGACGCTTGAGCGATTGATTGGCCAGAGCACAGGCCTTTTTGACCCAGGCAAGCGCCCGGATAAAATCACCATGAAACCGGAGGCCCGAAATCGGGAAATTCTCAATGGCGCGCATGGTCTCTGCGCCGTAATAGGCGGCAGCCGGTACCCGCTGAACTCCCAGAGAATCTTTTTCAATGCGGTATTTCTTCATATCTTTATCTTACAGGCCCCGCCCTGCGATTACAAATCGAAAGATAAAGCGGCAGTTTTTATGTCATTTCGAGCGTAGCGAGAAATCCCGTCATGACATTTCACAAAGAATCTGATAGACTTTGCCCTTCAAAAGTCCCCTTTTTACTCGTGTGTCGGGGCGTAGCGCAGCCTGGTAGCGCACACGCTTGGGGTGCGTGCGGTCGAAGGTTCAAATCCTTTCGCCCCGACCATTTCTCCAAGGGCCATCTCCTCATTCCGGGTTTATTCTGGGGGCATCATACTTATTATTGTGTCTCCGGGGGTTAGGACAGAATGGCATAAGTTACCGTTGCGGGCTACTCATCTTGACAAATAGGCTACTCACGAGTAGTCTACTTACGAGTAGACTAATTGCCATGCGGGGAAAACCATGAAACTTATCAATCGATTAGATGAATTAAACGGCTTGGAAGAGTACTGGAAAAAGAAGGATGCCCAGCTTGTGGTTATTTACGGCAAGCGCCGGGTTGGGAAAACCTCTCTCATTAAAGCCTTTACGCAGCCTAAACCGCATATTTATTTCCTGGCGGATAAAACAACGGAGAGTGAAAATCTGAAACTCTTAGGTGCAGCCGTCGGTAAATATTTTAAAGACTCTTTGCTGGAAAAAAATGGGTTCAAAGACTGGTATGACTTGTTTGAGTATCTGAAACAACATTCAAAAGGAAAACTGGTTTTTGCGATAGACGAATTCCCTTATTTGGCTGAAGGGAATAAAGCGGTCTCTTCCATGTTTCAAAAGGGATGGGATGAAACACTAAGCAAGCTCCCGATATTTTTAATTTTGTGTGGTTCCAGCATTGGAATGATGGAAAGCGAAACGCTCGCTTATAAGGCGCCTCTCTATGGTCGCAGAACAGCGCAAATACTTGTCAGGCCGTTCTCATTTTTTGATGCGAGGAATTTTTATCCTGATTTGGATTTTGATGAGTTCTTGCGTGTCTATGCAGTTACAGGCGGTAATCCTGCCTATTTATTAAAACTCAAGGATGCCAAGAATCTCCATGAGGCTTTAAAACAATATGTTTTCAAACCCATTGAATTGTTATTTGAAGAAGTGGAATTTATTCTCAAGGAGGAATTGAGAGAGCCTCGCCAATACATGAGCATCTTGAAGGCCATGTCCTTTGGATGCCGTAAATTCGGAGAAATCATCAATGAGACAGGCGTTGAAAAAGGGTCCATTCACAAGTACCTTTTCGCGCTTGAGAAATTGCATATTATCGAAAAAGAAGTTCCCGTGACAGAAAAGAGCCCGGAGAAATCCCGGCGGGGACTTTACCAAATCCAGGATCAATTCGTAAAATTCTGGTTCAATTATGTTTATCCTTACAAGGGAGAGATCGAACTTGGAAATACAATCTCTGCCTTTGCTCAATGGGAAAAGACATTCGATGGAATTGTCGCTCAGAACTATGAACTTGTCGTGCGCGAGGTTATTCGCAAACAGCAGAAAGATCTTTTTCCCTTTTCAAGGGTTGGCCGCTGGTGGGAAGGGAACGAAGAAATTGATCTGATTGCCTTAAATGAAAATACGAATGAGATCCTGTTCGGCGAAGCCAAGAGGTCGAATAAACAGGTTGGCACAAATATCTATGAAGACCTGAAAGGCAAAGCGCAAAAGGTCCGCTGGGGAAAGAAGGGCCGCAAGGAAACCTTTGCCTTATTCAGCAAAAGCGGTTTTACGCCGGATATGAAAAAACTGGCGAAACAAGAGTCGGTTCTTTTGTTTGAAAAAGATAAATTAATCCATTCGTGACGGTTCGGAAATAATCTCATGATCTACGAT
>CAYGIT010000070.1:0-14532 GCA_964349955.1 uncultured bacterium | reverse complement strand
CTCGGCAGCGCTTCCCCGCGAAACCCGTAGGAAGCAATCGCCGCGAGGTCCTGCGCATCCCGGATTTTACTGGTAGCATACCGTTTGAAAGCAATTTCGGCATCTTCGGCGGACATGCCGGCGCCGTCATCCGAAACGCGGATCATGCTCTTCCCTCCATGCCGAACCGCTACTTCAATGAATTTCGCGCCCGCATCCAGGGAATTTTCTACCAATTCCTTGACAATCGAAGCAGGGCGCTCGATCACTTCTCCTGCCGCGATTTTGTTAGCCACCAATTCAGGAAGAACTTGAATCAACCCCATATCATCCTTTCAAGTTTGGCATTTTTTCAGGATTCCTTCTCCCCCTTGAGGGAGAAGGTCAGGATGAGGGGGATGCGGTTTGAGTCTCCCCTCACCCTAGCCCTCTCCCCAGAGGGGAGAGGGGAAAAGTGCAAAGCTGCGGTTATCATTTCAATTTTTGCTTCCACTCGGCGATTTTCGCCAGAGCGTCAAGCGGTGTGATTTGATTAATGTCCGTTTGACGGATTTCATCCAGCAGAGGCGAGGAATTCGCCGTCCCAAATCCCGCATCAAATAGACTGGGTTGAAACGCATTGGATTTTTTCTTTTTTCCGCCCTTACCTTCGATGATTTCCGTCGCTTCCGTATTTTCACTTTCCAGAATCGCGAGGATTTCCTGGGCACGGCGCGTGACCGATTCCGGAATGCCCGCCAGCCGGGCCACATGAATCCCGTAACTGCGGTCGGAACCGCCGGCCACGACCTTGCGGAGAAAAATAATGCCGTCTTTTGTTTCACGCACGAGAATATTGTAATTTTTAATGGCGGGAAAATGATCTTCCAACTGGGTCAGTTCGTGATAATGCGTGGCAAAAAGCGTGCGCGGCCGCAGCTTCCCCTGCGCCAGATACTCGCAAATCGCCCAGGCAATGCTGACGCCGTCGAAAGTGGAAGTGCCTCGCCCCACTTCATCCAGAATCAGAAGACTGCGAGAAGTCGCGGATTGAAGGATATGCGCAGTCTCGAGCATTTCCACCATAAAGGTGCTTTCGCCCCGGGAAAGATCATCGCTGGCACCGATGCGCGTAAAAATGCGGTCCACAATGCCGATCCGGGCCGATTGCGCAGGAATATAGGAGCCCATTTGTGCCAGAAGCGTGATTAATCCCACCTGCCGGATATACGTGGATTTGCCTGCCATATTGGGGCCGGTCAGAATAATCAATTGATTGTTCGCGCCATCCAGCAGGGTGTCATTTTCTACAAATTGCCCGTGCGCGAGCATGGCCTCCACCACCGGGTGGCGCCCCCCTTGAATATGAAGCTCGGAAGTTTCCGTGACTTCGGGACGCACCCAGCTTTTCTGAAGGGCGGTGACCGCCAGCGAAATCAAAGCATCCAGCTCTCCCACGGCCTTGGCCATAGATTGAAGCGGCTCCAGGCTTTCAAGGACCTTTTCACGGATGCCGTCGAAAATCCGGTATTCCATGAGCTTGATTTTGTCTTCAGCCCCGGAGATTTTTTCGTCCCATTCTTTTAATTCGGGAACCACAAAACGCTCGGCATTGGCAAGCGTCTGACGCCGGATATAATCCGAAGGCACGAGAGGCAGATTGGATTTGCTGATTTCAATCGCGTAACCAAACACATGCGAGTATTTGACTTTGAGGGATTTGATACCCGAGCGCTCGGCCTCCCGGCGCTCGAAATCCGCGATCCAGGACTTTCCGCTTTTAGAAATGCTTCTTAAATCATCAAGCTCCGCCGAAAATCCGTCTCGGATGATGCCGCCGTCTTTGAGGCCCAGCGGAGGCTCCTCGGCAATGGATTTCGAGATCAATTCCACGAGCGCCGGAAATTCACGGATGGATTGAAGGATATTTTTAAGAAAAAGGCTTTGAGCTTCCCCCAGAGAAAAACGGATTTCCGGAACACGTTTCAAAAAGACTTCAAGATTGACCAAATCACGCGCATTGGCAAGCCCGCAATTCAGTCGCGAAAGCGTGCGCTCCATGTCTTTGACGCCCTTCAGAAGCCCGCGCAATGCCTGCATCATCGAAGATTTCCCGATGAATTCGGAAATTCCGTCTTGCCTCTGGCCAATCGCCTGAAGATTCAGAAGCGGGCGCGTCACCCAATAGTAGAGCATCCGGGCCCCCATGGAAGTCAGCGTCTGGTCAATCGCGCCCAGCAGTGTTGTTGTGTAGGGGCGACCCGCCGGGTCGCCCCTACGAATATTCGAGACAATCTCCAAACTTTTTTGGGCTTCCCGGTCGAGAATCATATAGGAACTCGCATCCATCAAAACCGGGACGCGGACATGCGCCAGCGAATGATGCAGATGATCGCGCAAATAATAAAGAATGCCGCCCGCGGCGCCGAGCGAAAGGGGCCGGTCATAAAAAGAAATGCTTTTCTCGGAAGCTAATTTAAAATTTTCTTTCAGGAGCCTCGCGCCCTCCTGCGGTTCAAAAACCCAGTCTTCATAAATGCTCAAGGTCACATTCAAAGACTCTTTCAAAAAAGCAATGAGCGGACCCGATTCTTCCGAAAGAGACTTAGGAAGAATCACTTCGCGTGGATTGAGAATCGTGAGTTCTGAAATCAGGCGGTTAGGATCAGTCTCGCGCACAAAAAACTCTCCCGTGCCAAGATCAAGATAAGCCAAAGCGGCTTTACCCCCCTCACCTGTATCCTCTCCCCCTTTCAGGGGGCGAGGAGTTCTGTTTTCTTTCTGGGCAGGATTGGGAATTTCCCTCTCCCCTCTGGGGAGAGGGCAGGGTGAGGGGCAAACAACAATTGCCGCCATGTATTCGGCTCCGGCATTTTTGGAATCATCCTCGAGATAAGTGGCCGGAGAAATAATGCGGGTAACTTTCCGCTCCACAATCCCCTTCGATAATTTCGGATCGCCAATCTGCTCGCAAATCGCGACCTTGAGATTATGGTCCACCAGTGTCCGGACATATCCCTGAAAAGCATGGTAAGGAATTCCGCACATGGGGATGCGACCCGCTTCCCCGCCTTCGCGCCCTGTGAGCGTAATATCAAGAATTTCGGACGCGCGCACCGCATCCTCAAAAAACATCTCATAAAAATCGCCGAGCCGGAAGAACAAAATGGTGTTATCAGGAAGAGTTTTCTGAATGGAGCGGTACTGCTCCATCATAGGGGTAAGCTTAATCCCGGGGGTAAGACTTTCAGTCACAGCGAATCAACGCCTTTTTGGATTTTTAGCATGCCCCATGATAGCCAAGCAGGAGCGGCCAATCAAGCGGCAATTTTTCCAGGGGTACACATCCACTTAACACAGCAGCCTGGCTGTCATCCTGAGGCGTTTTCCGCCGAAGGATCTGCGAGTTTGAGTTAAAGATTCTTCTCGGAAGTTTTAAAGTCAGGCAGGAATGGCAATGTATTCGGCAAAAGAAGAAGATTTGGGAATGGCCTGCTTATTGTCCCGCATTCCCTGAATATGCAGGGCCATTGCCACATGCATATTCTTTTCGGTCTTTTCAAGCGTAGCTCCCGTTGCAATGCATCCCGGTAAATCAGGAGAATAAGCTGAGAAATTTTTCTTTACCTTTTCAATGACAATCAGAAAACGATGCATATTGCCCATGATAACCAAGCCCGGGCGGGCAAGCAAGGGGCAATTTCTGCGGGGCATATACTACTTAAAGCAGACTGATTTTAAGCTTAAAAATTTACTAGACAGGGTTTTCTTTTTCGGTGAGTGGGCACTTACGCCATTGGCTAAGCGGCTTTGCGGACTTCGGAGCGAGCGAGGTATTCCGTAAGGAGGCGGAGCATGGCGGGGTTGACTATAATTTTTCCGCCTTGAATGTCGATCATGGCGTCAGCATTATTGATTTGTTCTCGCGACCATTCGCTGATCTTTTCCCCCTTCAAAAGCCGCTGGACAAGATCTTTTTTGGTTTCAGAAGCTTGAAGCTGCGCCGCATTTTCCAGCAAAACACCGGCATTGGCCGCTACGACAGTCCTGAAAACCTGGTCCACAATCTCATCAAAAGCGCCAAAGGCTTTTTTCTGATCAGGGCTCTTCGGAGCCGCGGATGTAATATCAATCGTATTAGGCTTGGTTAAGGCCACGGCATTTTCAGGCGCTTGTATCGCCAATACAATATTGGAGTTCGTGATTTCAATCCCTTTAATATAAGAACTCGGCCTCTGATGAGCAATATCCCCTACTTTCGCTTCTTTCAAACCTGAAACGTCAATACTCAACGTCCCGTTCGCCAAAAGCGCAAGCAAGTGGTTTTTGCCTGGAAATTTTTGCAAAGCTTGTTTCAAAAGAAGTTCTTTTCCTTTCATATTAAAAGTAATCGCGACAGCCCCTTCCACGGAGAGTTTAAAATTGCGAAGAAGCAGTTCAATCGCCCGATTCGCCATTTCCTCATCCTTGGCGATTTCGTCAGGATTCGCGCCCTCCTCTTTCAATGCCCTCGTCTTCCGCTCCAGAATCAAATCCTTCGCGGCTTGCTCAACAATCCGGGCGAATTCATTTATTCCCAGAATAATGATGTCTTTCCGCACATTATCCGCCGTCATTTGAAGATCAGGAATTTTTTTCACACCCAAAACGTGCGCCGCGATCCGCCCTGCGAGTTCCCGGGTAACTTCTTTCCGCTGTTCCGACCGCACTCCTGATTCAGGGACGGGAATTGGGCGCGATTCGGAGCGTTTCGGAAGAACCCACAGTGTTTGAAGAGGGACCGCATGCTGAAAAGGCAATATTTCGTTGGCGGGTAGTCCAGACGCATGATTTGTAACAATGAGCTCTTGATCTGCTTTCGGGTAAATTTTCAAATCTCCGGCATAAGTATGATTGGTCAAATCAGTGATGGCCGTCGGCTTTCCATAGCCGGCTTCCATCAATACATAAGAAGGTTTAATTCCCGCGGCAGCCTCAAATAATTTTGTTTGAATCTCGTTCCTGCGATCTTCGGCAAAAAGGGCCTGATCTTCTTTCCAGTCTGATAATTTTTTTAAGTCCTCCTTGATTTCATCCCGAATGCCGGGTAAACCCGCCTTTGAAAAAGCATCCAGACGCAAAGGCGCGATGGTGGTATCACTGGAAAGGCTGATCGCTTTGCCACGGAAATCGATTCGATAACTTGCCGTCGGAGTGCCGTGAAAAGCCGGAATCGCTTTGAAGCGAATTTCATCTTCGCCATC
Organism: uncultured bacterium; assembly: GCA_964349955.1. Classification (GTDB taxonomy): domain Bacteria; phylum Omnitrophota; class Omnitrophia; order Omnitrophales; family Aquincolibacteriaceae; genus CAYGIT01. The sequence goes on along the minus strand of CAYGIT010000070.1, from coordinate 9,331 downwards.
TCCCAAAACAACCTCCTCATAGAATTTACTGGGGACAAAACGAATGTTTGGATACACATTCTCCAGTTTATCCTTCAAAATCAGCTCCATTTGTTCCTTAAAAAACTGATAAATTCCAGGCTCGATGATCAGGTTTAATTCTTTGTTACCGGCTTTCATCCATTCAAAAAACTGTAAGGCCCCGGCCACATGGTCTTCGTGCATATGGGTGATGATTAAAGAATCAATATCCTTCGGGGTAATCCCCAATGAGGTAAGCAACGAGACCGTAGGAGCACCCGCATCTTGCAATATCCCCTTTTTTCCTGCCCATACGATCGCATTGCTCGTTAATCCGTTGATATCCATCCCGCCGCTTGTGCCCAATAAAGTCAAACCAAACTCTGGCTTTTCAATGAGGGGCTGAACTTGATCGACTTTCACATCAAATCCTTTTAAATTAGCTCCGGCAAGTTCTGTAACGGTACCTTTATCCTTGATGCCGTATGTTTTCTTTTCACGATCCAATGTAATCGTAACGTCGCCTATTTGAGCGGTGTCCTCTTTCATAATGACGAATTCAACCATATGGTCCTCGGGTGTGATGATCTGGAGTTTGCCGTCAATTTCTCCTCGATCCGCCAAGGCAATCGCTTCCCGGCGAAATCTTTGATACCAGGTATCGTCGTATTCATATCCGGGCACTTTGGGCAGCTCATAAGGATTGCCCAACTGAAGATACCGGTAAATCCGGTCCCGTTCGCTTTGATCTTTTACAATAATCTTCGTTTTACGCTTGTGAAAATTCCAGTTGGCGGCCACCGCGAAATAAAACTGCACAAGGCTGCTTCCATCTTCGGCCGTCCATGGGCCCACCGGGGTCAAGAAAATATTCGGAAATTTGTCAGCTTCACCATTCGCCAGGTTACGGTTGAGCATTGACATCCCGACAGAAATCATCCCTTCAGAAGTTGAAACTTGATTTTGGTCTAAATTCTTTACTATCGCGTTGAATTTTCCCGCAGGATAATTAAAAGTCCTTTCGGTCATTCGCGTTTCGGAGCGCAATTTGAGGATATCTTCCAACTCAATAACATATGAGAAATCATTCCGGCTTCTCTTCGCGGACACCCCTATGAGTGTCTCTAGCGAAGCCTGCGGTGAAAGTTGATACTTTGCCTTTAACCCGGCAATCTTCTCGGATTGGCTATCCTCAATCTCGGTGATCAACCGGTCTATAAGCGGAGGGCCATTCATTAAATCATCTTTCATCAATGCAATGAGACTCTCCAGACTTTTCTTTGCCGCCGGAAGGTCTTCAGCTTTGACCTGCTCAAGAGCTTGATTGTATAACTTCGTTGCCTGTTCGGATTTTTCCTTCCTTGCCTGAGATTTTATTTTTTGCAGAGATGCATTCATATCCGCAAAAAGAGGATCGATTTTTTTCCTAGCCTCGATTATCTCCGTGGAGGCAATCGCCATATTTACTCCTATAAACTTGAGCCCTCCCGCCTTCAGAAATTCACCCGATATTTCCCTGGCGATCAACGTCAGAAGACCTTTGGGTTTCTCTCCCCATGATAATTTACCGGCCCATTGCGACCTTTCCCCCATGGCCCATTCAATTGGGTCAGGAAAAAAGCGTGCTATAGGCCCTTCGATTCGCTCCTGCGTTTGGAGCCATTTGATCCGAGAGTCAAGAAGCTCAATAATTTTAACCGCAGCGGTTTTATATACTTCAAGGTATTCAATTCGTTTGTCAGTGCTTTCTTGGTTATATAATTCGTTGAACCTCTCTAACACAACCTCTGCAAACGGCCTTTGCAATGTCCAATCAAGGATTTTACTTTCGAGGTATTCTTGACGGAGGGTTGCCGGAATAATTGGCTGAGTTTCAGAACCGCGTGCTGTCACCGAATTCAATGGTTCGAGGAGATAATGAAATTCCGTTTTTGGTTCTTGAGGGCTGCTCAATCTATTTGTACCAAGATCAAGCACTACTCCGGTTTGCGATTCTTGAGGACTGACGACTTTACTTACCTTCCATGTCTGTCCTGAAGGGGCTTGCAGGACATCCCCTTCTTTAAATCGATGCTGGCTCGACCGTGCTTCGGAGCGGCGAATTTCTTGAATGGTTAGATCTCCATTTCCTTTACTGACAACATCTGCATATATCTGGCCTAAAGGAACTATTGCCGTACCCCAGTAATCCGGCTTAAAATTTTTAATCACCTGCCCAGTCTCTGAATTGATCGCAAAAACACTCTTCCATACATCTGCTTGCGGGTTGTTTATATCCCAAGGCATTAAAGCCATCCAAGACAAATTCCGTCTAATTTCGTCATCTTTCAGAGATTCTTCGATTCCTCTAATAATTGCATCTTTATCTAGCTCAGACCTCTGCAATAATTTAGATGGGGTCTCAATACCAACAGTAGTAGTCCTACCAGGCAAAGAATCTAAATGTTTTACGGTAATTTCAAAATTACCATTACTTAAAAGTCTCAATTGAAATTGAAAATGAGTGTCCGCCAGCTGCGAATCATCTTGGGTATAATCTCCGCTAGTACGGCCCACCGTAAAGAAACGATCTAATGGAAGTCGCTCCCGCTTTCGCCCTTCGCTGTCTCGTCTCCCAAGAGCCAACGCACTTCGAGCAGTACGCAAACGCTGAAAACTCGCTGTATTTCCCGAGAGCTCAATTACATAGTTGAAAAGGCCTGCCTCGATAACGACCTTCTGACCAGATAAAACCTGAGTCGAAAGCTTCGAATTTACGAAACTAAGAATTTCTTTTTTAGTCCGCAGCTCGGATTTTTGGGCAGCCCGGGTATAAGAAGAAATAGCGCGGTCAACGATTGATTCAAGGGACTGTTTTCCTGAAAGAAACTTGATGATGACATTTGCTGTCCGGTAACGATTGAGCAGGAATTCTTCTATTTTCTCTTTCTTTTCGGGATCCGCTTCTCCCGCGATTTTTTTCTCGATCAGGGCAATGACGGGATCCACCTGGGCCTTCGCCTCCGCCGAAGTTACCCCCTTTAAATCGAGGCCCCACAAGATCCGGTTACTGATCACCGTTTTTCTCTTGGCGGCCAGCATTTGGCCCCACCTTTCCAGCAAGGCTGGCGGGAGTCCAAGGTCTTTTAGCTCTCCGCTTAAAATTTTCTCAACCAGGCGCCTCGAGCGCGAGACAGTTCTGGTCCGGTAATGCTTTCTCACCTCCACTTTTTCCTTTTTCGAAGGTTTCGTTTTTTCGATAAGGTCAGACAAACGGTCCGCGCTCAAATAAATGACCGCTGCCAAAATACCTGTTATCTGTTCCGTATTCCATTTTTTATCAGCCGCCATCTCCGCAAGCTTCCTAAAAAAATGATCCAGCTGGTTACGGTCAACTTTCTTTTTCTCCGGCAAGTTCAATTTGAGCAGGATGGGCTCGCCTTCAATATCGGTAGGGAGTTCGGAAGCTCCGGGTTGTTTTTTTCCTAATTTTTCAAGGACTATCTCGTCATCAAAATTTTTCTTCGCCGAATCCGCCAACCCTTCCATCAACTGCCGCAGGACCTTAAAGGCGCTGACATGATCGACCGTTCCCCATTTTAAAAGATAAGCGGGGTACCATCGGTTCAAAAAATCGGAGTCAACAATGCCGGAGTTGGCAATTTCCGAAATCGCCTTGGTCGCGATAGCGATCGAGATGGCTTCATACGATAAATTGTTTTTTTCATTTTCATACAACGTCCGGCTCATCTCGGCCATTCGATTGATCATCCGCTTGCCGTTTTCTCTTATACCCGCTTTTCCGTACCAAAAGGCGGGGCCAAACGCGTCATAAGTCATCTTCTCAACAAGATCGAGCATTCCGAGGCCGCGGTGAACAGCCGCTTTTTGTTCCGCTGAATTTTCACTGTTTGCCTTCATCACGAATATTTCGCGAAGCTCAAGGCTTTTTCCCTGGTACTCTTTCAGGTCTGTTTTGAAGTTTCTCTTTTTTTTGGTCTTTTCGTCAATCACAGTGTCATAAATTTCGGTGATAAAGTTGGAAACTTCGGCCCGGAACAAATACCTTTTGGCTTCTTCCGCGAATTCCAGCGCCTGCACATATCTCTTCGTCCCTTTTTTAATCAATTCCTTCAGAACGAGCGCAACGACAAAAAAGGCGCTCCCATAGAAGAACCCCCCAAAGAGGAGGTTAATGCCGAAACTGATTCCGCCAATAACAGCAACGCCAACCCACTTCCCAAGCTCGCCCACCAGAATTTTGTTCACCAAAATCAGAAATTCATATGCCGCCAATTTCCAGGCGGGCGGTTTAAGATTGACCATTTTAATCTTTCCTTTAGCATCGGCGACCGGCACTTCCATCCTGTCCAGCTTTCCTTCCTCCGCCCTGTCCGCCAGCTCCTTTAAAGCTTCCGTCATCCTCTCAAGGTAAGCTATAGAAAGTCCTCCCCGTTTCATCCCCATGACCTTGATGGCCAAATCTTCAAAGGCAAGCGATCTGAAGTAGCCGCGTTGAATCAATTCGTTTTTAAGACTTTGCCGGAGAACCGGAAAGATGGAACCGCGGGGGCTTTCCATGTAGGGGGCCGTTGAATCGCTCGCCGACCACTCGTAGCCAAAAGACCCGTCCCGGAGCCGTCTCTCCTCCTTCGCGTGTTTTTTCACGGAGAGAAGAAATTGCCCATAAAGGTAGGCCTGATCGTCGGCATTTCTTTTTAATTTGGAAAACTCTTTGTAATTCCCGAAATAACCTCGCATCCGGCCCTCTCTCTCCTGCTCCTTATTACTCCGCGACTCGGATCGAATGACTGAAAGAGATTGACCGAACTCGTCAAGCTCCCGGCTGAATTTAAATCCAAGTTCCGAGGGGGTTATTCTTTCTTTTTGAACAAATTCGACATACCGCCGAAGAAGGGCTTTAAATTTCCCCCATTTAATTGTTCCCACGATGAGCCTGTCACCATCGATGAGCTTTATTTCAATCGTAGGTCCGAAAAGACGTGAGAAAAAAGTTTGGCTGATGCGCCCAGCCAAAAGCTGATAACCTGTTAACCCGTTGAATTCTCTAAAGTCCAGGTGAACCGGAACGGGATCTTTTTGAGCAAGATATCCGAGAAGAGCTTCGGGGGAATTCTCGATCTTTGTGTATTTTTGAATTTCAGAGTCGGGCAGGGCTGGTCTTTGGGGCAATTTGGCTTTCGCGACGTCTTCAGCCTTGCTCCCTTTGAATTCAGGATTCGACTCGATCAGGCGCCAAAGCGCTGAACGGGCTAAACCTAAAATGTGATTAATATCTGCGGGCTTCAAATCAAATTGCCGGTCCCATGTCTCATCTTTAAGAATGGCGATCAGGCCCTGACTGTAAGCTTCCTTGCCGGCTGTCAGCTGCAATAACGCGTTCCAGCGCTCTCCAACCCGGTCACGGTCAAAATGCCCGCTCACCGCTTCTAAATAAGCAAGCACAAAACCATTGATCACTCGCTGATTCGTTTCTCTAACGGCAAGTTTTGATACATGGAGTTGCTCTATTTGCTCGCTAAACCATTCAAAATCTTCCGGAGTGTAGGTCATTGAAGCATACGAACTCCCTATTTCACTTATTTTTACATTTATTTCGCTGGCTTGCTTAAGCTGTTCCGGAGCAACAAATAAAAGCAACCGCTTTACTTCATTGCGCGTAACCGAAACCGCATCCGCCAGCGAGTTCAAACCCGCTTGAGAGCCCCCATAACCACGAACCTTTCGAATGCTGGCCAAAAAGGCCGTTACCGCATCGTCCAGTTGACTTCTAAGGTCTTCATCCGATCGAGGATTCGCTCTTGTCTCGGAACGGGCGGTGAGAGTAAGGATTTTAAAAGGAAATAAATCTGCCACCTGCTGCTCCACATTTTCAGTGACAACCCAGCCGGAATCTCTGGCTGCGGCTATCATCGCGTCAATAATTTCGCGCGAGGTGGCTTCCGGCATTCGTTTGAAATCACCGGGTCGCGCAGAATTACTGCTTAAAAGACGGCTCCATTCTCTTAATCCGAATGATTCATAGACCGCTAAAATAAACCGGCGGTTCTTCGACTCCGACTGGTTAATGACTGCTTCTATAATCTGGTTAGTGAGTCCATGCTCCGTTGAAGCCGGTGGCATTATTGCTCTAGGCCGGGAAACAGCTTTTTTATCAGCTTGAGCCATTCTGGAGAGAAGAGATAAAGACATTCTGGTATCTTTTGGATTTTGAACATAGATTTGCCACGCTCCAAGCCCATCTCCCGAAAGGAAATGAACCGCATAGTCAGACACATAGTCAGTGTATAATTTATGGTCATGCTTGGTTCCTTCAGTCTTGGGATTCATAAAGCGATCGTTTGGCACGAAATCAGAAATCTCTTTTTCTCGAGCATGAATCATTTCATATAAAATCTCCAGCCCTTGCAACTCGGATTTGGGCGGGATAGTAAAAGGATTCATTCCCAGCGGTAAAGATTGTGACTCTGGCTTGGCGGCGGGTTTGAGATAATCCTTCATCGCTTGATGGGTAGCTTGATCCGTAAGATGATTGACAATCGCTTCTAATTTATCAACAACCACTCTTATCTGCGCATGATTAGGATTAACGTCGGGGTTCCTTGCATCCATCTTGAGCCCGGCTGCAAGGAGAGCTATCTCATCCCTCAATCTCCCTAAACTAGTGGTTTTAATGGCGTTGTTCTTGTTTTGATGCAAGCGTGGCAATTCATCCCTCAAGAGCCGGTTGACTTCATCGATGACATCCTTGGCCGTCAAAACAATGCTCAAACGCTCGGCTTCCAATAAACTATATTGCGAGAATAGTTCAGCGTTTTTACCGGGTTCCCCTTTTTTTAATTTTTCTTTGATTGCTTTCAGTTCACCCCACAACTTTTCAAGCCGGTCGAATGATAATACCCGTTGCTCGGATTTGGCTGAACTTTTCTTAACGCGCGCTCTCTGTTCTTGTGATCGGGAAGCGGTAGTTGCGAGATTTCTGGAATTACTTCCCCTTTGAGTAACACTCGATCCGGACGGCGCATTAGCCTTAACAATTTGTGACTTAACGTCTAATACCGCCCGTTCCGCCAAAATACTGGAGGACTCATTATTAGAAAGCGAAGCACTTGCGTCAAGAACGGAGCCGGCCGGGGTTTGAGCGGCCGACGGAGTCAATAATTTCATAATGTTTTCGTTGGTGAGTTGATTTTGGTTTTGGAGGCCGCGAAGACCGTCGATGAAGCGGTTGATTTTTTCCATACCAGGGAAAGAATTCTTTTCCTGGGTTTTGGGGGAGAGTTTTTCGTCGATAAAACGGGTGTATTCTCCGGCTTTGGTTATTTGGTGCTGGTCGGCGAGATCGCGGATGATTTGGTCGCGCCATTCCTTTAACAAACGGGAATCGGGGTACGGAATACGGGAATCGACCCCCGATCCCCGTATCCCCAATCCCGATTCCCGGAACAAACGGTCCCTCGTCGCACGGACAAAGGCCTTGTACATATTGATTTTTCCATCCTCAACCTCGAAATAACTTTTCCATGACAGCTCTCCCCGCATTTGATCGCGGTAATGAGTTTCATTTGGGATCGAGTCGATTTGGGGCATGACGAGCAGATAAGAGATGTTTTGCTCTTTCAGCCTTTGGGTTAAACCCTGGGCGTGGAAGCCACCGGCGACCAGGATTGCGGAGGTTTTCAACAGTTTCATTAAATTTTCGAGAAAGGCTCTATCACGTTTTTCGGCGTTTTGGTAGAAGGCGAAGTGATATGAAAATAATTGTAGGGGCAGGCCTTGCGCCTGCCCTTCACCCTGGGCACCCGCAAGGGGTGCCCCTACATTGGACCGCCCCTTGAGCTCATTCCAGTCTTCCCGGCTAAGTTCGAGCTTTGAAAGTTTTTTGATCATTTCGAACTGGCGGGTTTCCTGGTCCAGTTTTTTTTGCTCATCATCGGTCATCAGGGAATCTTTGACGGATTGGGCATAGGCTTGGAAATCTTTGAAAAATTTTGTACCTTCGATGTCACGCATCGTTTTTTGATTTTTCATTCCGCCTGAAAGACGGCGTGAGACCATGACCGGCAGACGGTCCTTTTCGGTCAGTTCTTTTAAGAACAACGCAAAGGCTTGGGCGGAAATCCGGGAAGTCTGAAACTCCTGGTATTTTTGATTGAAGGATTGCATCTTCAAGTCATTCCCGGATTCTTTTGCCGGGAATCCACGGCCTGAAGCTCGCTTATCCCCGACTAAAGCAGAGGCATTTCCGCCAAAGGCGGACCAGCCTCCGGCTGGCGAGGATGACGTGCTAGAAGCTCCCCCACGCTCAAGCGCGCGCTTGACCTGATCTGCAATCCGTCTGACTTCCATATCAAGCGCATTGTCATTGCTTTCTGGGCTGCTTTCGGCCAAGAGCGCAGCTATTTCAGTTCCCGCGGCGGGCGGTTGAATGGTCGCAAGAAACTGGAGAACTTCCACCAAACTGGCTTTATTTTCATCAAAGGCCTTGAGCTTCTGATCAACCTGAAGAAGATTGCCGGGGTAAATCTGTTTTTTTCTGGCCTCCAGATCGGCTTCCTCTTTTTTGAGTTTCTCATTCAGTTTTTTTTCTTCTTTCATCGCGGCCAGATAAAGGCCTATCCCCTGCTCATAAAGATTCCAATCTTCGACGCCGTGGAAATCCGCTGAAAAAGGAGAGAAAAGCGCGGCGCCGTTTCCTCCGGTCAATTCGCCTTGATCCAAATAGTCTTTGAAGACCTTTTGCAGGAGTTTCTTATCCGGGAAACTTTTGAAGATTTGCGGATCAAGCCGGGAATTGGCGCCTTCCAAACCGACGAGATTGACTCCATAATTTTTCTGAAAATGCTCGATGATTTTTTCAATGCTTTTTTGGGCATCGGGGATGGCGTGCGCATCTTGAACGATCACGACGGTTTTATCGGTGCTCCCCTGAAATGTGTCTTCTATTTTGCCAAGCGATTTGGGGAGTGACAGCACGGTGATGTCTTTAGGGAATTCTGTGGTCAATGCCGGCGTCGCAGGAACATTTGTCGCGGCATAGAGAGGCAGAGCGGATTGATTAGTGAGAAGGAATGTTCCGACTGTAAAGGCGGCGATTATTTTTTTGGAATCAAACCTAAAGCGCATAAGCTCTTTTCTATGAGTTGTTGAGTTAATTTGCCCTTTTTTGCTCTTTAAAGAAAGCCTACCCTATTCCTCATGGATTTCAAGGGGGGGCAAAAACTTCATTTTTATCCTAAGGGTAGGTAAAAAAGGGTAGAAATGCCCCGCAAAATGTCAGAGATAAGAGGTTTTCAGATTAATATCATTTTGGTAAATTATTGTCTAAAAA
>CAYGIT010000069.1:0-14557 GCA_964349955.1 uncultured bacterium | reverse complement strand
GGTTTCAATTCTGAAGAATTCGTAGCGAGGAAGAATCTCCTGATCGACCAGCTTTTTGATCCGGGCATACTCGACAGTCAGTTCCTTAACTTGTCCCTGAGCGATACGGGTCAGCTCTTTTTCTTGCAGCACCTGGGCATACAAAACCCTAACTCCGAGTTCCACATCGAGTTTGGCTTGCTCAAGTTTCAACTGCTCGCTTTCGACCAGGGTTTTCTGCTTTTTTTTCTGAGCTACGATTTTGCCGCCCTGAAAAATAGGCTGCTCAATGCCCGTATCCACGAAATTCACGAAATGCTTTTCACCGGTCGCAAAAGCGGAAACGACTTCGCCGTTCAATTTGGGGAAAAACTCCGCGAGGCTCCCTTTATAGAGGGACTCCTCTTTATGAAGCCTTGCAAAGGCACGCTTTACTTCCGCATGGCTCTGTAGCGCCCTCGTTACAGCTTCATCCAGAGTCAAAAGGGACCCAAACTGATCCGGCGATAGAGCATCCGGCGTAGCGGCCTTCAGTGAATGCGCGAAAAACGCAGCAGCCACAAAAAGTGTTACGACGATGCTCAATAGCTTTGTCTTTCCTCTTTTGCAGATAAGAGCCCTGAGAGTCTTATCCAATCGCTTTAATGCCTTCACCAGAAAATCCCCCTTTTGAAATTACAAACTCACTCTTTCGGAACCGCTTACTTCTCCGAAAGACTTTTGATCAGCTTCTCGATCGAGGCCTGAAATTCTTTGGAATTTTCAGGAATCAGAATTCCGCGTCTTCCAGGTGTCATCTGCTGACCTTCACGCGCCGTGAAATAACGGATGTCGCCGCGGGTCTTGCCGTCCACTTCCACTTTCGTGAAATGAAGCTCTTCACCATCTCGTGTCGCGATCACAGCCAGCTTCTTTACTTCTTTGAATCCGCCTTCTTTTCGGTTGTTCTTCATTGCTTTGTGTTCCTCCTTTTTGAATTACACTGCTTCAAGCAGCATCACTTGGATGTTCACTCCCGATTCAACCGTGATGCTTTTGTCCACCTTCACGCTTCGTAAGTCTTGCGATGCCTGGTCCGTGAGGTTGTCCGCGAGATTCACACGCATCTGATCTTGAAGGCTGTAAGGATCCTGGCTTCTGCCGCCAACAAACAAAGACGCGCCGGCAAGCAGCGTTTCCCCAATAGCCTTGAGGACCTTCGTATCCGTGTGCTTATTCACCTTCCCTTTAATCCCGCTGGAGCCATCCTCCGATAACGCAATCGCCCGGATGCGAAGCTCGCGGCCATCCGGAAAAATTAAAAGATCAAACCGTACATTCACCCGGTCTACTGATTTCAAGACATTGACCTCACCTAAAAATTTGGAGTCTTTCGGGATGATTACTTGGTCTTTTAGAATGAAGTCTTTTGGAAGGATGGCTGTGACAGGCGCTGCAACATTAAAAGAAAAAACACGATCTGAAAGAAGTGCTGGTATTTTGGTGCCAGACGGAACGCCGAGTTTGATCTCTTCTTCACGGACCCGTATGGAAGAATCCGTTTTCGGCCTCTCCGGTTTTTCAACGAAAACCGCAATACTTGTGTCAAATTTCCGCTTCTGTGAAACGCTCTGCCGGTTTTCATTTTGCCGGACCCGCGTCGTTTTCCCCTTCGCGGAGGAATCAATGGCCCGTTCCATTGATTGAGTGGTTATGACTAAGCGGTTTTCTTCTGCCTTAGGTGCTGGTTTCTCAATTTGTTTTTTGGAAGGTTTATAGAAAAGGAGTGCCGATAGAAAAAGAACTCCGCCAACGACCAGGGCAAGCCGTATCCATTTTTTTTCTAAGAGCTCCTGAACAAAGCCCGCGGCCTTTTTTGAATTCCTTGGCTCATCGAAAAATTCAGGCTCCGGAGGCGGGGGCAGATCACTCGGTTTTTTGTCGTTTCGTTTCTTCAACATTCCAAAACTCTCCTCACTTACGCGATTTTTCTTTTTCTTCAAGTTCCCATTTGTGATTTGGATCAGAAATGAATATCAAGGGTTCGTGCTTCGAGCGCTTTGCCCAGGAAACGACCAGCCAGCCGCCATAAATCTTGAGTCTGGAACAACCGGCGTGTTTGTTGATCGTGATGTCTTCCCAAACGCGCGGATACTTCAGATTCTGAGAACTCATTTGAACCACTCGAATCCTTTGATCTCAATGTTCCGCGGTTTAGAGTTTCCTAGAGTTGCGTTGTCTTCCAGAAGCCGGACAATGGGCTTTTCATCTTTGCCCATGGCCCGATAATCAAGGGCGAGGACACCGTATTCGTAACTGTCTGGCTTAATGACCCCGGCGAATTTCAGTTCTGATGGGATTTCAATGATGCCGGCTTCCTTCTTACCCAGGAATTTCTTCTCATAGGTCTGAATGCCGACAAAAGTCTTGAGGACGCGGTAAGGTGTTTTGGAATAATTCAAAACAGAGAAACGAATGTAGATCTTTCCTGCAACCTGGGAGAGGGAGAGAAGATTAAGCTGCACTTCATCTTCCGCCTGTGATTTTTTCAGATCGATCGTGCGAACTCCAGCAGCAAGCTTCTCTTTGATTTTTTCTTCGGAGATTTCCTGCGCCTTCTGATCGAGCTTTTCTTCTTTCTTTTGATATTGGGTCTGGAGCTCCTGAACCTTCTGCTCCACTTTTTCATCAAATGCGTTTTGAACAAGGGCTTCGTCATCCTGGGGAAGACGGAAATCGAGCACGAAATCCGCGGTATCCGGAGGCCCGACCGAAACATCAAATGCGAGACGAGTCGAGTCCGTCATAATCACAAGGTTCGTCTTTGCGTCAGACTCATCCGTAATGGGCTTGATCAGAACTTGTTTCTCGTAAACTTCCACTTTAAAAAGTTCCTGATCTCCCACGAAAACTTTGAGCGCTTTTTCCGGTAGATCAATAGTTGAGACATATCCGAGAGCTGTTTGCAGCCTGAAAGCAACCGTAGACCGCATGGTCACTTTGTAGATATTTCTTGTGGTGCGTTTCAGCTTGTTAAAGTGCTGGCGCTCTTTCAGAGGATCTTGTTTTGGTTCCTGAGGCGCTGCTGCTTCTTGCCCTAATTCTTGTCCTGCAATTTCTGCAGCGGGAAGAGACTGCGTGAAAATGAATGATGCGAGAACAATCAAATTAAAACCGAAGGCAAAAGTGTTTAGTTTTTTCATCTCTTCCTCTTTCTTTTTGAAATGAGGGAATGAGCCACGCATCATCCGGCCGTTTTGACCAGGGAGTGATTAACGATGTCTCCCCTCAGAGTATTGGGCCAAAAGGGCAAAATCCGGATGAACAACCCGGACATTTGAAGAAAAAATCATTATTTTTTAGAGTTTATTTAGGAGAATTTCGCGGTAGTCTTCGACAAGCACGCCCCAGGGAATCTCGCGGCTTCTCGGTACCTTCTTTAAAAGGAGCTCTGCTTTAAAGAGGCTCGATTCCTTGTAGTCGGGGTCGTTGTAATTGAGGATGTTTCTGACGCCGATGAGAGCAATACGCACATATTCCGGAGTATTGCGATCAATCGTTTCTTCTTTAAATTCGATATGAGTGTAAAGACCGGTTTCATGAAACTTTGCAAAAAAACCGGATTCCACAAGATCGCGGTCCGCAATCTTCTGGTAACGAGCAGTCATCCGGTTCCAGGCCTCAGCCGTGTCATTGGCAAGCGTATAGGAATTGAGTTCCCGGAATCTTTTGGTAAAAGTCTTCGCAAAATCAAACAGCTCAACATCAGTTGGGGCATTGTTCAGTTCAAGATCATGAATGGCTTCCGCTTTTCCGACTTCATTTACGCGGATGACAACCGGCGGACGTTTCGCGAGCATGAATGCCCCAAAAAGAGTAAAAAATAAAAGGGCCAAAAGAAGAAGGCTGATCAGTTTTAGAAGTTCAACCTGCGCCTCTAAATCTCCGAAAACTTCGTAATACCTGCGTTTCATGTTCTCAAGTCTTACTTGAAATCGTGTTTTCATTTGTAGCCGGCTCCTCCCCCGCTTGGATTGCCCGGTTTAGGCGGCGCGGGTGTTTTTGGAATCACGTAACGAGTGGCAATCGCGGCAAATGTGCCAAGTGCAATGGACCCCAACCCTCCAAGGCTCTTGCCTGATACAAGTGAATTGGAAAGAAGCGGGACCAGCACAAAGAGCACGATGAAAAGAACATTAGCTGCAAGAATCATCATAAAATTGGTTTCTTCCGTAAGATAAATCGATGTCAAATTCATGACCGATACGACTTTCATAAGAATCGCGAGCAAAATATTCCATGAAGAAATCGAGACGAGGCTGGTCAACCATGAGTTCAATCCCTGGGAGGTTCCTTTATAGATGCCTACCGAAATGACAACGGGACCGATGACGTACAGGAAGGAGAGCAGCAAAAAACGGAGCATCATTATGGCTCCGAGAAGCGCTCCGGCAATGGCGTAAGTAACATAATTCAAAACTGTTGCCGTAAGTCTCAGATCAAATTTCCAGGCCGTTTTCCAAGTGAGCGGCTGTCTTAAAAATGCTTTGATAACCTCCTGGAATTCTTCATGCGGCATGATGGCGTTCGATACAAGATCCGCGCCGTAAACGACCCACACAAAGAAACGCTCATAAAGAATTAAAAGTCCTACGACTAACAGCACTCGAATGAAAAGGTCGGTATAGTCCGATTGACCTTTGAGGGCCTGAAAATTTTCATGGAGGACCGCAACGATGAAGAGAATCGAGAGCAGAATGAAACCGATTCTCGACATCGTTTGATACGGCTGATCAAATAGGTTTGGGATCTGAAGAACATTTGTAAACAGAAACCCGTCATTTGCGTTAAAAAGACCACCCATAAGATAGTTACACTCCTAAAAGAATCGAGCGAGGCTGTCCGCGTAATCACCAGCATCGTCCATGAATTTGAGTCGTTCGGTCTCAGCACGTTTCTCTTCGCGCGTGACCTGAGCGATTTGGGTTGCTTGCAGTTCAATGAGCTTTGCCATAGCCTCTTGATTTTGCTGATTGAGCACAATGAGCTGAGACGTTGCCTGCGCCTGCAGCCTTACCGCCCCTTTCGGACTTGCGTTTGCGGCCTGCTCAGCAATATCAGTTGCGGCACTTCGCGTGACTCCGCCAGCCTCCCGGATCTGCCGCGCAAGATCAAAGGCATCGACTACCTGCATCTCGTCAAAAACAAGATAAGGCCGCGCATCGGTTTCCGGGATTTTGCCTGTGATTTCCTCGAGTGCTGCACGTATATCCTGGGGGCCTCCCGCTGTTTGGAACATTTCAATCTGAGGAGTGCTTATTGCAAGATCCGAAAATGCATTCCGTAGGCTGGAATTCCCCTGCCCAACCAGATTGCGCAAGGGCTCCCCTATGACGGAATTCCAAATATCATCCAGACCGGCATGAAACCGGAACAGCTCGAGCGTTTGCGTTTTCATTTCATTGAGCCTTTCGATGGCAAGCGCAATGTCTTTTGCGAATGCGGAATTCAAAATGGTATTTTGAATTTCACTGACCGCGGTATGAATGGGGTCATTGACGATATTGGCATACGATTTCGGGATTGAAGCATTGACTAAAAACACAGCGAGTAACGTAATTCTTAAAAGATGTTTCATAGATACCTCCTGCACAAAAGCAAAAGTAGAAAGACGACTCCAATAATGATGAGTAAGCGAATAAGCTGGCGGCGTTTTCTTTTTCTCCATTCCCGTTTCCGTTCCTCCATGATTTCAGACATGATCGGCCTCCCTTAATTTCTTGACGCCGTTCGGGAATTCCTCGGAAAGCCTTTTTAGAACCTCAATATGGGAATAGTCCGGATGAGCATTTCGTATCCGCGTTTCTTCGGCTAAGTCCAGCGCATCCGTGGTCGCGGCCCAATATTCCAGAGGACTTGGTTCAAGCCTTGCGATGACGCTCCGGTCATCAAACTTAATGAAAACTTCGGAATAGCGGCCCGGCCTTACCTCGAGTTCACCGGCTGCCTTGATTTCATTCTCATTCAGACCAAACAGTGCCAATTTGTCGTGGCCTTCCTTGAGTCTCAGAATGTATTTGATGGGAGAGTTATTGATCATGACACTCGCGATAGAAGCATCGAGAAAGTCCGTGGGATTTTGGGAAATGGAAAGCACTGCTGCATTCATTTTCCGGGCGGTCCGGTAGAACGTCTCAACAAGGTCCGTTCCTTGTGTATCCTTTAGCAGCTGCCAGCATTCATCAAGTACCAGGATCTTTTTGAGATTAAGATTTTCAAACTTTCTCCTGAGCGCAAACGGAATGATAAGAAGCAGGATCTCTTGAAGCTCCGGGTATTGGGAAATTTTCCGCAGATCAAACACCGTAAAGCGAGAGTTGAAATCAAAGACTCCTCGGCGATTCAGGATCTTGCCGTATTCACCTTCGGTAAAAAGTGTGAGTTCTTTGGCGAATTGATAAGCCTTTTTTTGATCCTCTTCATCGCCGAGCCCGAAATTACGAAGGCACTTTTCAATATCCCCTAAAAGCGGCGTGTCCTTCTCCCCGATATTCCGGTAAACCTCACCAATGGCACGCTCAAGAATCATTTTTTCACTAGAGGACCATTCTCGCTTGGGAGAAATCATTTGCTGCAGAAGCTCTTTCAAAAACTGGATGAAAGTCGCATCCGCTCCGCCGGCCGGGAACAACACCCCTTTGGCGGGGAATGGATTCAGGGCGTATTTTTCCGAGCACTCCACTTCAAGGTAGGATCCTTCCAGAACGCCGGCGAGTTTCCGGTAACTTCCACCGAGATCGATTACGATCACTTCATGTTCCAGTGACTCGATAAAGAAATGCAGCAAAAGATGGTTTGTGAAAAAACTTTTTCCACTGCCCGTAGTCCCGAGCATGACACTGTGTTTGGCCTGCAGCTTTGAATCGAAAAGGTCAATCCGGAGCGGTTCGTCACGGTAAGTTTTTAGGAGAATGCCTATCCGGTCTGTTCCTTTCCAGCTTGCCTGGAGAGGAAGGAGGTGTGTAAGCACTTCTGAACGCACGATAAAAGCGAGAGGGTTCTCATCGCCTTGAAGCGGCAAAAAGGACAGAAACAGCCGGTCATGATTCATGTGGTCCTCAATGCCTTGCGCATCTCCGAGTTCCCGGTAAGCCCGAAGAACTTGGCGGGAAAGCCCTATGCTTTCATTTGCGCTTCGGCCCCGGACCATGACCGATAGAGAAACGAAAAGGAGTTTGTCTGAACTGTGCGCAATCTCCGTTAAAAGCGCGTCAGTTTCCCCCACCTGCGCAAGCGCGTCATGATCCTTCGCGCGAGAATAGAAATTCTTTGCCTTTGCAAAGTTTCCGTATCGCTTTATCTCCGCTTTTTCTTTGTCCTGGTCCGGAACTTCAAACGTAACAGTAAGGAAATACCTTTTGCCGAGAGCTTGCTCGAAATCCTTCATGGATTTGAGGTTGGTTGATTCTGGAAGCCTCAGCAGATTAAGGGCGCGGTAGAAATAATGATCCAAATAAAAATGCTCATAATCAAGCCGCGGAGGATGGATGGCGAGCCGCGAGCGCATGCTCGATGGGTCAAACTCATACTCCTGAAAATTGCACTGCTCAAAAGGAATGATTTCTTTGGAATAATGAGGGTTTAAGAACTCATAAAGATAACGAAGGATGTCCGTATCCGTAAGAGGCCGGATCTCAAAACCGAGATTGCGGAAACTTTCTTCGATTTCACTGGCAACGGAAAGCAGCGCATCCTTTGAGGTGTTATATTCAAGCTCAGAAAGACGGTGCGCTTTCTTGCCAAATGCAACCGAAAGATCCGGCATAAAAGAGGACCGAAGTTTTTTTCCGGCCGGATGGATCACTACAAACAAAAAAACATCTCTTTTGAGGAAAGGGTGTTTACGGTAGGCTTCAAGCTTTGCTTCAAGGAACATTTGATTGAGAGCATTATCCGTCTGAAT
Organism: uncultured bacterium; assembly: GCA_964349955.1. GTDB lineage: Bacteria > Omnitrophota > Omnitrophia > Omnitrophales > Aquincolibacteriaceae > CAYGIT01. Next base: position 6,636 of record CAYGIT010000069.1, on the reverse strand, counting down.
AGAGGCGGCATACTCGCGAAGTGACTCCTCGTCCCCACTTTCAGACCGCACGACATAATGAAGAGTCGCACCTTCGGGAAGCGCATTTATAAACTTGCGCATTTTCCGTTCAAAGTCCTCGATCTCAGCTTCGCTTCCGAGTAAGAGGTCGCGACCCCCGAACTTAAAAGCCCGGCCCATTGCTCCACTCACCCCGAGTAAAATCCCATCCTCGATGTTATAGAGATCGATTTCCTTTAAAAAGGAAGGCCGTCTTTCTCTCTGGATCAGATCGCGGGTTTTAAGCAAAAAGCTGGTTTTCATTTAAGAAGGTCCTTTTTACGTTCGCGTCTTTGGAAATACTTCCGCGGCCGGAGTAGAAACCGGATCACGGATCCGGCCCAGTGCGGCGACTTCCCTTTTTTATAAAGTCTCAGGACCAGGTAAGCTCCGAAGACAATGGCAAGATTGATAAGGAGGTTATTTGAGAAAACAAACACGACAAGATAAATCAGAAGCAAGATCAAAAGATCCAGAAACTCCAACCCGAAAATTTTGTTTTTGCTCTGTATCTTTGTAAAACCTTTCAGTGTTTTCAATTCTTCCTCCTAAAAATGAGCGATTCGCGTAATAAAATCGAGAATCGCGCGCGAGAGTAAAATTAAGGCCCCGCCACCCGCAGCCAGTGCGCCGCGCTGCATGGCACGCTCGTCTCCGAGCGCCATGCCGACGCCAGCAACACCAACTCCGATCACGAGCACCGCGGGCCCGACCGTCCGGATCAGGAAGTCTCCGACTCCTTCAAGGAATGCTCCCAAATCCGTCTCAGACGTTGCTTCCGCATACGCGATAGACGCGTGAATAAGCATGAGCAATCCAAACAGGACCAGTTTTTGAATTTTTGGACTAATACTTTTTCTCTTCACGTTCATCCTCCTCCTCATAAAGGGTGAGGGGGAAGAGTTAAGCCGAACCCCCTGATTGCCGCCAAGGCCGCAAATGGCCGGCGTTTATAATTGGGTGGCCTCTCCCCCCTCAGAGTATTGGGCCAAAAGGGCAGAATCCGGATCAATGACCCGGACATTTTCAAAATTTTCCCTAGAAAATTATTTTTCTGATTCTCCAAAGCATTTTGTCAAGCGCTGGAACGCTCGTTTGAAGTCTTTGGGCAATCTCTTTCCGGGAAAGCTGCTCTTCATAAAACAGAGAGATCACGAGCCTTTGCTTCTTTGTTAGGTCATGGCTGTCAGCAATCTGTTTTATGCGTTGTTTTTCTAAAACCTGCTTGAACGCTTCCAAAATAGACTTCTTCAGCCGTCTGACACTGCGCTCTGAAAGAACTAAGCGATTTGCGGCTTCTTTGTCCGATACTTGCTCCATGAAAACCAGCTGATAACAGGCCTTCTGGCTCGGCGTGAGCATTGCCTTTTCAAGCAGCCCGGCCAGCTTGCGCTGGACCAACTCGTTTTGCTCATCTTCCTCCTCCTTTCTTGCGATTTGGTCGTATGGGCTTAGTGCGCACGCGATCTTCTCTTTCACTTTCAGTTCAAAATGAGTTAGCGGAAAACCATGCATCGTATCTTCAACGCGCATGAAATCCACCGACCTTGTTCTTGTTTTTATCTTTTTTGGATGTTCCTCAAGCTCCTCCTTAGTATTGTTTCTGTGTTCCTCTTCTTTTTGGTTGTTCGTAGACACAGCGGTGTCCTTTCCGCCGTGCGAGGAACTAGATGAGGACAAAAAAATGGGCAACCCGGAGAGAGGTTGCCCGTTCAAAGAAAGCGAGCTTTAAAAACAAAATCTAGTTTTTAAAGTCGTGAAGTATGCGGAGACACAATGCCCTTTGGAAGGAATCCCTTATCGGGATTTAAAATGGAAAATCGAAGGTAGGTAAAGATCCCATGGCACAAAAAATTCCGGATTGAGATCCGGAATGTGACAGGGTTAGGGATTAAACGATACTGGGGATTGAATTGAGGGAGTGAGGAATTGGAGGCACACTACAACTCTGACGCGAACGAACCCTTCCGCGTTGCCGTGTCTAGTCTCACACGGCCGTGAGTTATAGTCTGCATACGTAGAGACAAGACGAATAGACCCGTCCGTCTCTCCTCCAACTATAGGTGATTCTTTATGTCATGCAGCGAATGCCTCATATCACCCGCTGCCACAGTCTGAAAAAGCAAAATGCTTATCAGAAACCCACGAATGGGCAGTGGTAATTTATCCCAAGTTCTCGCTCTTTTCAAGGGCCTAATCGCGCTTTTTAAGGGCAATGATAAAACATGATCGTCTTTGCCGTATCGGGGCTATAAAAGCATGAAATTATTATCTGATTTTGGGCAAAAAAAAAGACCGCTTCCTGGGTTGCCTATAAAGAAAAAGCAGGGCGGCAGAGAAAATCATGCCGCCCTACTCTTATCTTTTTTTAAACCATCGTTCAATATCATTTTTGATTGACCGCGCCGTGTAATCCCAGGATCGGACTTGAGATTGCCCAGTTCGAATCTGATTTTGCAAGTTCTCGTTCCTTTCCCGGTAAACCGGGGCCGACGCTGTCTGCTCAGGCCCGGACCTAGTTTCCGTGCCTTGCTGCGAAAGCGTGGAGGCATGTTTTACAGATTCCTCTTTGCTATTCCGGTAGGATCTTAAAAAACATCCTCCTCCCAGCAGATATAGAATCGCGCATCCAAAAAGCAAACGAATAAACATCTGAAATATCCATTGAGCGAAAATGGATGCGATCCTCTTATACCAAATCCATGCTTTTTCAATTTCACTTAAAATGTATCCTCTCATTTTTTTCACCTCCTTCTTGTCGAAATGAAGTTAATAATCCTCCGGCGTTAAAAAAGTAAATCCTTCGCCGGTATTCCAAATAACCCAGATCCTTCCAACCTCAATCACTCGAAGGCGCATCTCGGGTGAATCTTCGGAATCTTCATGGCAAAGGAACTCCAGTCCCTTTTCAATCAAAGCTTTTCTTTTTGTTTGATCTTCATAGCCCTGATTAAAAAGATTCCGGCTAAATATCACTCTTTGCTTACCAACATTTCCGACATGGACAAGGAATCCATCCTCGATTGCCTGGTTCTGCGAATAGGTTGATATGACCTCCCCGAAGATTGGGTGCGCATTTTCATTTTTGTTCGTATCCATTTTTAAATCCTCCTTAAAATGAAAAAAGCAAGGCGGCGTGCCTTGCCTGTCTTTAGTTGTTTTTTTGAACTGATGATTTCTAAATCAACCCGTGTTCATTGAAGGAGAAATACGCTGAATCCCCTCCAATAATTAGATGATCCAGCACTCTGATATCAAGCAGCTTGGATGCCGCGAGAAGTTTGGTTGTAATGTTGCGGTCTTCAGGTGATGGTTCGATTCTTCCACTTGGGTGGTTGTGAATCAGGATAACGGCGGATGCATTAGAGAGCAGCGCCGTCTTAAAAACTTCTCGGGGACTTATGAGAGTCTCACTCAGAGTTCCGACGGACACCTTATCCCAACAAATCGGACGATTACCCTTGTCCAGGTGAAGCGTCACAAACTCTTCCCTGTCCCTGGTTTCAAGATACTTGAATTGCTTCACTATGGCTTCCGGGTCTGTTGCACGTTCAAAGATGTAAGGCACATCTTTTCCCCGGACATAACTTGCAATAATGCGTTTCAGATATTTCTGATTCATAGTCGGTTCTCCTTTAAAAGCAAAAAAGCGGGGAGAACACCGAAGTGCTCTTCCCCGCTTATGCGTTGTTCTGGTTTTGAGACTGCTATTTATTTTTAGACTCATCAGATCGACTACGCCTGACCTTCAGTGCTTGAACTTCTCAAACTTCCAGCGTCCTTCTTTAAGCCATTTACTGAATTCTTTTCTTTCCCTCCAAGTGTCGATCACGGCGCAAATAATCGCGACCGGGATGATCAGAAGGAGCAGGACCGTAGCTTCTTGCTGACTCATAAAAATCCACCTCTCTTCCTTTGATCTCTTTCATGTAGATTTGTTTCAATTTTTGGAGTGAAACTTTTACCCAATAAATTCTTGGTTTCCCTGTAAGCTCTGTGAGGCGGTCGGTGTAATAACTTCGGTCCGCGGTCTCTACTGCAACCTCGTACATGGTTCAGCTCCTTCCATAAAAAAAGCGGGCCGCACATCAGTGCAGTCCGCTTGCTGTATTTTTAAAATTATTTGTGGGGTCTTAAATCTACTTACGCATTAGCAAATCTTGAAACCTCCTGATTCAATGGCGAAGTCCGCAAATTCACGGACGTTTTCTTCATTGAACGGGTAGTGGCAGGCCCAAGGCCTTCTCTCTCCTTTTCCTTCGCAGCCATTACACTCACCTTTTACATGCTCATCATCGCGCTTTCCCGTTCCCTTACAAATCTCGCAAGTTTCATCAGGAATCGCATCTAAAGCTTTTTTGTATTCTTCTTCGAATTTCTTTACCTCCTTTTGATCGATCAAAAATCTAAGACGCAAGCCAATAGCCCGAGCCTTTTCCCCGGGAATGAGTACCCCGTCATTAAAGCAACCTCCCTTTATCTGTTTTTCTGTCAAAAGGTCGCCGCATTGCTTGGCGACATAACCCCATAAAGGCCGCCACCACCAAACATTATTCCTGAAATATTCCCCCTTCTCGGTCTTCGGTTCATGTCCCATCACGTCAAATCCCATTTGGATTCCTCCTTATAAAATACAAAAGGAGAAGAGGCCCAAAGCCGCTTCTCCCGTTAGTTTTTTTGTTGTTAAACTAAAAGACGTATTATTTGTATTTCTTCCAGTGCCAGATCGCGTTTGTGACGTTCACCTCAACACCTTTTTGCTCTAAATGCTTGCACCGCTTTTCAAGCTCAAGAGCCGCTTCTTTTCCTTTATCCGATAATGCAAAGGAAATCTCGTAGTGCTCGACATGTTTCCCGCGCCAATACACAAACCCCTCATAATCAATCGTCAGGTGTTCAATCCCATGAAGATATGGCTTTTTATATCTTCCAGAAATCACTTCCTCATGAAGCGCCCTAAACTTTTCCTTCCCCTGATCGTTTAAAAATCCATTCACGGCATTGGATACAAGCCAAAGATGTTCCGGCGATAAATCATTCCCATCTCTTGTTGTCTTCAAAATATCGCGGGCCATATCACATTCGTTCATAAGCAGTCCTCCTTCTCGATTTTCTCGTTAATGAAAAAGGGATGCGCGAGACATCCCCTTCATGCATTCACTATTTAATAATTTGTGTCCGTTAGACTTCGATAGCCACTCGAACGGTCTTCGGAATCATAATTTCCTGTTCCTCAACCTTATGAGCCTTGGCGAAATCCACAAACGCTTTCACGGCGAGATCGCAGGTCTTGTCAAAATCCTTTACCAAAACCACCCGCAGGCGCAGATCTTCGTGGCTCATGGATTCATAATCGCCATCGTCGTCAACCCCGAGGCCTGGCTGCGTATAACTTTGCCAAAGCGGTCCCGAGAGCGGTTCCAAAGTGCCTCCGCAGTCCGCAACATGGCACGGCTGTTTGTTCTCATACCAGGTAGGGATTCGGCAGGTTTTACACCGTGTTTTGTGGCCTGAATCTTTCTTTCCGCCTTGATAGAGCACTAGATACCCGCCGCTTCTTCCGTTCTGCCCAATCTGCCATGCATAATCATGGCGGATTGCAAATTCATGAAGAATCGCGGAAAAATCGTCGAAAGCTTCGTGAAGATCCAGCATCTCAAAACACCGGCTTTCTATTTCATGATCAAACCCGAGATGGTGGATCTTGATATTCCGGGCATAACTCGTAGCTTGATTCCACGAATTCATCGTGGGATATTTAAAATGATTTTTCAGAAACTCAATCATTTCCGTTTTTGATCTTGGTGATGGCGTCCTATTCATGGGAATATCTCCTTTTTAAATTGAAGAGAAATTTTAATTACAGCTCTGTCACTTCGTGCATGGATGAGGGATAGAAAACAACTTTGTTCGCTTCGACTCCTATACTTATTTCCGAATCATCAAGTAAGGGACTGAAGCTATTACCCTCTTCATCTGAGGAAAGCCAAACTTCAGAATTTTCGTTAATCGTTCCTTGTTTACACAATTGCTTAATCAATTTCTTTAGACCTTTAACCGTAAGCGCCTGCATGAGAATTCCCTCCTTTAAAAAAGCAAAAGGCGGGAACGTTCAATTCCCGCCTTTGTGATTTTGGGGTTGTTTTACGTTTTATTTTTCTTGCGGTAATTTCACTACTTTCCCAAACGATCCTGAAAAATTACCGTCTGGCGTCAAACACCAGAGCGTCGAACATTTTGATCGCTCCGGATAGTCCCCGTATCCATCGGTGAGATAGAGCAGTGCATCCGGCCGGAGCTTCTCAGCAAGTTCAAAGATGGGCCTAAAGCTGGTTCCGCCTCGGCCTGAGACGGCCTTCGGACGCGACTTATAGCGGTAAACATTACCCACTTTTGTGTCGCATTCAGCTACCGTGATTTGCATCCCAAGCGCTTTTATCTTTTCAATTTCGGAGAAAAAAAGCCCAAGCAAAGCATCCTGAATGCTTCCGCTTGTATCTAGCCCGATGAGGAGCTTTAGTTTTTGTTCAATTTTCTCGCCCGGCAGTTCCTCAAACCTGCGGTTAGGCCGCTTTCTTGAAAGACGGAGATTTATTC
>CAYGIT010000068.1:0-14638 GCA_964349955.1 uncultured bacterium | reverse complement strand
CTCATATTTGATCTATATATATTCTTTGCCTACTGGGAACTTTTTTTTAGGAATCTCTATTAGTTAAGCAATGGAAAGAAAGTAAAAAGCAGGATATAAAACGAACTGAAGGGGGCACCAGAACACCGGCGCGGCGCAACACCTGCCGCCACACCGGTGACTGGTGGTTTGCGGTTTAGCGGGCTCTCACATAACGGAGCAAATACACGACACCCAGCACAAGAAAAATCGGCAAAAATGAGCTGAGGGATACTCCGTAATGAAGCCCAATGGTAATGCCTATGAAAAGCCCTGCAAGCAAGTTATCATCAAACTTCACGGTAACCACCCCCTTTTCTTTCTTACAACCATACCTTCCACCCTAAAACCAGGCCTGCGCCAGATCCTAGTGGTGGACAATTCTTAGAAGCATAACCACAGAAGCAATGACCAAAAGCGGCAGGTAGCTGGTAAGGATTGTTCCGTAGTGCAGCCCAAAGACCATGCCGATCAATAACCCTGTTACAAGCCGATGATCGAATTTCATGGATTCCACCCCCTATGGTTTTTATTATCGGACGTTCAAACCCTAGCATATCCCCCATACGGCGTCAAAGAGACCCCAAGGCTTAATTTTTTTAACCTATTGGATTAAAAGGACTTAGGAAGGATTTATTTTTTTTGATTCGGAGGAGTCTTTGAGCTGGTCTTCGAGGGTCTCGACTTCTTTCTGCAAACTGCGGATACGGTTTTTAAGGGCCTTCAAAGGGTCCGGCAAATCCCCATGATTCAGGTTAATTTCCGACACTTTTTTGCCTTCTTTGCGGACAATTTCGGCCGGGACCCCAACCACCGTGCAATTGTCCGGCACTGAATGAACAACCACCGAACCCGCCCCTACTTTCACATTGTTCCCCAGCCGGATATTGCCCAAAACCTTGGCTCCGGCGCCAATTACCACATTGTCTCCCAAAGTCGGATGCCGCTTGCCCCGGTCACGCCCCGTACCGCCCAGAGTCACGCCCTGATAAATCGTGACATCTTTGCCTATTTCCGAAGTCTCCCCAATGACCACTCCCATTCCATGATCAATAAAAAACCCCGGCCCGATCCTGGCTCCCGGATGAATTTCAATACCCGTGAAGAATCGCGCCAATTGGGAAAGAAAACGCGGCAAAATCGGGATTTTCAGCCGGTAAAGGAGATGATTCACGCGATGAATGAAAACCGCATGAAACCCCGAATAAAGGAAGATTACCTCCACAAACCCGAAAGCTGTCCTCGCCGCCGGGTCTCGCTCAAAACAAGCCTTGTAATCACGGTAAATATTATAGAAAAATTTCATAGGGCATTATTCCATAATTATGGGCTTTGTCAATCCAACCAGTTTGTTTAGGCACCTTCTACTAAACGTTCTTGAGGAATCGTTTGACGTCGTCATGATTCCCAGCGAGGACAAATTCGATTAAATCGCCCGTCCATCGAAAAAGAATCCGCACCTTGATTCCCTTCCGTGTTTCCCAAAAATCTTCCTTCAGGCGTTTAAGTCCCAAGCCTTGATGGATTTGCCGGTCTTTGGAAAGCACGTTGATCAGTTGGAAAGCCGCTTCTTTCACATCAGCTTTTTCGGCGGGAGGCAGCGATTTTATAGAACGGTCAAAGGAAGGCTTGAATTCAAATCTCATAGGGCTGAAAGATGTTTTCTTGCAGCGTCAGGACTTGAAAAAGTTTTTCCTTCCTCATTGGCTAATTTCTCGATTTTTTTCCATTCCTTTGGGCTGTAGGGAGAATGGGCCGTCACTTCGCAGGGAACAAGAATAATTCCATACTTGGTCACCGTGAAGGCCACTGAAGACCCTTTATGGAGCTGCAGAATCTTTCTCACGCGATTCGGAATCGTTACCTGCCCCTTGGAGGTCATTTTAGTCGTATCGATAATGGTCATTGTCTTCAAGCTCCTTTGTATGATTTCCTTACTTCCTTACTTTAGAGAATACCTTTTAAAACCTCAAAAGTCAAGGCTCGGCCATGCAGACACCAGTGTCATTTCGACGGGCGTAGGCCGGAGAAATCTCAGAGTTCGAGATTTCTCGTCGCTACGCTCCTCGAAATGACAGCTTTTAAGCGGCGGAAAGGACTTTACGGGCTGTAGCGTTCAGGCTGGTGAGAAAGGCCGAAATGTCGGAAACCAGGCTTTGGTCGGGGAAGAAAAGTGGGGAGTTCATCCCAGCTTGCAGGAGAGCTTTTGTGGATTCTGAAATATCCGCGGCGGCGATCAAGGTGCGGACTTTCAGGAGAATTCCACTCTCTTTAAGAGGAACCGGTTTTCCGTTGATCAAGGTTTGATCCGTAGCAATGGCCCGTTCAATTTTTCGCGATTGTTTAAATTGCGCAAGAACCGTATTGGCGGTTTGTAAGGAAGCGACCAAATGAATATTTTCAGAGGGCGTGATTTCAATCTCATGCCCGACCTGATCATGCGGAACATACTCCGCCCGAATTCTTTCGCGCAAAACCGCAATATCGCCGGGCGCATTGCGATGAAAAACTTCTTCCAGTTTTGCATTGATTTTCCTGGCTTCTGACCGCGAAGGTACCGCCAGTGTAATGCGATGCCCCAACCCCGCCAGCAAGGCCAAGCTTTCCAGGGCCAGGCGGCCTTCTTCTCCGGGGCCCTGCTTTTCCAAAACAATCAAATCCTGTGGCAATAATTCCAGCCAAAAAGTTTTTGGTTTTGCCGAAGAAGCAATCAGTGCTTTAGCGAATTCACCCGTATCCACAGCTTTATCCGCCATTCCCAGTTGAGATGCGGCATAGAGGTAAAGATAACTGGCCGCCAATTCGTGCAATAGAGCGGCAAACGCGTTAAAATTCTTATCGCCAGTTTGTTTCATAATCATGACAGCGGCCGGTTGTTTTAAAGAATGCGCGCTCAAGGCGTGAAATACAGCTATGGCCGCAGCTCTTGACTCGGAACGCGTCGATTCATCACTCCGTAATTCTGATTTAGGGCTGCCGGGCTTCTTGAGTTGAGCAGCATCTTCCTCTTCGTGCTGTTTGACGTGATTCGCCATGATTTGGGCCCATTCCCTGGCTGCAGGCTGATTGGATTCCAGCCAGGTCGAGCCGTCCATTTTAAGTAACAAGATTCGTTTGGAACGGGTTGATAAAACATTCAGGCGCTTCCTTCCTTCATCGCCCTCGACTTTTCCCAAAAATCCGACATTATGCGAGCGATTACTTCGAGTCAAAGACACAATGACCGCTTCGTTTTCATGGCCGATTGCGGAATCTACCGTCATAATTTTAAGTATCCCGCTTTTAACCATTTCTGAAGGGATAAACTCCTCGCCCCATCCCTGCTGAAATTGGGGAATCCATGTTTGACCAAAAAAATAATGAATCCAGCGGGCGGATTCCGGCGTAGGTTGCTTGAAAAATTGCAGCAGTTTCGCGCGGTATCCTTGATCAAGATAGTTCTCAATCTTTTTTTCCTGTGCCACCGGCTTTTGAGATGCAAAACCCGGATCTCTTTTCAAAAGTTCGGCATAGGCCGCCTCTCGCGCCCGGAAACGCACCCCCTCTGAAGCAAAAATATCCCGGATCTCTTCAGGCGTTGCTATCCTGGGGTTTTGTGTTTCAACGGACTTTAGATATTCAAAAACCCTGGCAAAAGCATAAATGTTGTCGGTCAGCAGCTGAACCTGGCCCTTGTAAGGAGAAATCAGGGTAATTTCTTTTGGAGCGATCTTCTTCTGATTGATCAGCCAGCCAAGCGCCACAATCGCGCTGTCGGCTTCTCCCCGATTGATAATTTGTTCACCTTGAAGTCCCAGGCGTTCCTCCGGGTAGCGCCCCTTTGTATCGATCAGAACCACCTCGCCCTTCACAAGATTGCCGGAAGCGTCTGTTTTCCCCGGAATTAGTTTGTTCTCGTAAAAGGCCTCGGACGCAGGTTCAACGATGCGGGAACCGGACCGGCGCTGTTTATTCAAAAAATAAAAGGGCGGCCGCGTGACTTGAAAGGGGGTGTCTTTGCCGGGATCACCGTCAAAAAACAAGTTCAGATTTTTTTCCAAAAGCGATATTTTCAATTGATTGATTTTTCCACCTTCAAAAATATTTTCGATTTTTCTGGCCGCAACGGCACGGCCGCCAAATCTGATTTGCCGGTCGCTTGGGAAAACAGCGGCTGCCCCAAGCTCCTTTTTGATCGTTTCAATGGTTTCATCCGTAATCAAAACGGCCGAGAGCTGTGCCTGGTCTCCTGAAATAATCATTTTCTTTTTGTCTCTGCCTACATGCAGAGTGTCTGTCACATTGGCCGTACTCGCTTCGTCTAAAATGCCGATTTCCGGGGTACGAAGCTTGGGCCGGTTAGTCAATTCCCTGTCCTGATCCAAGCCATTGATGGTGCCGAAAAGAGCGGATGCTTTGCCCGCGCGTCCGAGTTTATCGAAGATGGATTCACCGTTTTTGCCAAATCTTTCCTCCCATAATTTCATAACCTCCGGATCGGAAATGCTATCCGGTCGATTGGCGGCTCTGGCGATAAAAGGCCTGATTTTCTCATCGTCGACAAGCTCAAAAATGCGCCTTAGAATATTGTCGACAGCTGGATTGGAATGCGCGTACACATTGATTCTCTTGCCCTGACCAAGAAAAATTCTTAAGAGCCAGAGAATCACGGTTGTCTTTCCGGTCCCGCCCGGCCCCTGAAAAAGTACATACGGAACATCCTCCGGGATCGCGTTGATAATTCCCTCTCTTTGGGCCTCATCCAGCGGCCCAAAAATCTCTTCCAGGCCTTGAACAATCGCCCCCACAAGCCTTTTCTTTTCTTCAAGCTGGTGATTTTTCTCGCGGTTCGGAATATCAATTTTCATCCCTAAAAGATAATTGGCCATGAAATCGCCGGTGGTGGCCAAAGGTCCCGGAGCTTTGTCCCATTCGGGTTTACGGGCCGTAGACTCTATCAATCCATTCAGTCTGTCTCGAAGCATGTCGCGTTTGAGTTCAAGCTCCGTGCTTCGCACACGCACAAGCTCTCCGCCCTGTTTCAAATAATTCTGAAGGAGTATCTTCCGATCGATATTTTCATTTTTGGGAAATTCCAGTTCCAGATAATCACTGCCGACTCCAGCCGCCGTGAAAACAACAGGCAAAGGCTCTTTGTCATTCTGGAGACGGATCTGAAACGCATCCCCCGGCTTAATATAGTCGGACATTTTCTTATTCTTGAAATACCGGAAGCCATCCAAGAGAATCCCCGTGGGTTCGAGGTCAAGATTCCCATAATGGAAATCCACCTTGTCGCGCCTTTCGCGTATTTCCCTTTGCTCCTCGGCCTTGACCATGGCGCTGGTCATGAAATAGGCGTCAAGAAGCTCGGGGATCCAGATTTGCGCGCTCGCGTGCGAAATCAATTCCTGGGCCTTTTGAAGATGGGCGGGCTTTACTTCGTTGCGTTCCTCTTGAGTCAGTTCATAGACAAGCCGGGCCAGATTAAACGCTTTTTTATATTCTTCTTCGCGATGCAGAGCTTGGGCCGGACCCAGGGAAGGATATCCGCTACTTTCCCATTTCTCGTCCTCCTTGCGTACACGGTTAAAAACAGCGTAACCTCTTTCCAAAAGAAGCTGGACCGCGTCATCTCTTCTCTCCGGATAAGCCATGAGATTCTTCGCGCTTTCGAAAATGTCTTCCAAAGCATCGCTGGCTTTGACTCCGGCCGCATGGCGGTCGGCGGCCAAACGGACTTCTTCAATCCGGCCGGCAACCCGCGAAAAGTCTCCGTTTCCAGGAGGAGAAAGCCGGGAAAGTTTCCAATGCCTTTGAAGGTCAGCCAATGCCTGGTCCAGCGTTTTTTTTGCCTGAAGATACATGTTTTCGTCCAAAGATTTCGCGCTTCTTTCAAGACGGTCATTAAAACCCTTCAAAGATGCCGCAGCCGCTTTGGTCTGTTTATCCATGAGGGTTTCAGGAATTGCGGCCAGCTGTTCTGCCGCTTCTTCAATTTTTCCATGCTCCACCAAATTGCGGATTTTTTTCAATACAAGACTATTGGCTTGAATGCGCTGTGCCGCCAGATCGCGAGGATTAAGCGGATCCAGAAGGTTGGCCGCGCCTTCAATCGCCGCATCATAATTTCCTTCTGCGTACAGTTTTTTGATTCTTTCGGAAAGCGCCAGGGCTTTCTGGGCTAGAGCCTTGAAACTTTCCAACTTGGCCCCATCGGGGGCGGATGCACGCCTGGCCGCGGTCATTGCCGCATCGATACTTTCCGCGTATTGTCCGCTTTCAAATCGTAAGTCGGCAAGTCTCCAGTAATCTGCGCCGGACAAATTCTTTTTAAAATTCTCCAGAATTTTTTCCATTCGCTGCAGAACGGGTCTAAGCGCAGGGTCTCCCGTTTGGGATTTGAACGAACTAACCCAACTGTCCAGTGAAAAATAAGCATCCCCTTTTTCGAAATTATTTTGGCCGAACCAGTCCGCAAGAGCAAGAACAAGGTTCGGGTTTGAAGCCTTTGGATCCCCGGCTGATTTTTCAAAATAAGTTTCAATGGCTTTGGCAGTTTGTTTTTTGTCCAAAATAGACAAAAGATTCAGGGCCTCTTTTAATTCCGGTTCGGAAAGGGAACCAGAGAAAATCAATTGGGTATAGGCATCCACAAGGATCTGGCGGTAAACAGGCAACAAATAAAGCGTGCTCTGAACAATGGTTTTCCTCGTGAACCAAGCGCCTGCCGCCGCCTTTTGTTTCTGGGTTTTTTTCTCTTCCACGGGAGATTGCAGGGTTTCCCTCAATTCTTGAATCGATTCTTCAGACAACCCGGAAAAATGGTTTGCCAGAAAAAGATACATGTGCAGGACTTTATCCAGGTCCCTATCAAACTCTTTCATGCTCTTGGCCGTTTGAGAAATGATTTCCGCTGCCTGCCTGGATTGACCGCGTCCGATTTTGAAAAGGGCTTTTTGAATTGCCACGTTGACGCGCTCAACCGGCGTCTCAAGCAGCGAAGGACTTGATTCCAGACGGGTGATCAATTCGGCGGCCTTTTTTTCCGCCTTTTCGGCCGTATGGATATCCCCGTGCTGGCGGCTCAAATAGGCATAATTAATCAAAATCGCTGTCACCGTTTGTTTGCCATCTTTCTCGATCGGCACCTCGGTAAGGATGGCCTCATCAAGCCTTTTCGCGAATTCTAAAAAGCTCTCCTCGTTCCCTAAGAGAGCAGCGGCCATCGCGGGGACAAGCGCCCCGCGAAGGCCTGTTTCTGTTCGATTCAAAGACGCTTTCAGGAACGCATTCGCAAAAGGCTTGAAAATTTCATCCTCTACAATGATGTAATGCCAAAGCAGGGGTGAAATATAAAAAAAAGCGCTGATCATCTCCGGATAATGCGCCAATTCATCCAAAAGCCACGTCCCTTGCCTGACCCAGGCGGACAAAGCCCGCTTAACTTCCTGAATTTTTTCTTCGCCGCGAAATTCGAGGGAAAGAGAAGCGAGGATTGCAAAATCTTTTAGCGCAAGAGGCACGCTGTAGGTGTCTTCCTTTTTTGCGGCCCTGGCTTCATTTTCTTCAAAGACCGATAAAAGGAACTCGCTGGAAATTTCATAGGCTATTTCTTTTTGGCCGACGGTATTGGCAAAACGGGCGACCTCCATAAGAAGAAAGAACCTCTCCGGATTTTTCTCGTCAAATTCCTTCCAGGTCTTACGGTAAGCGGCAAAGTCGTTTTTGAAAAAAGCATCGATTTTTGTTTGATAATCCTTGAAACGCGGCCCGCCAGTATCTTTCAAAAGCACGTAATGGGAATTGAGCACATTAATGATCCTGCGGTGAAAGCTGGGTGTCAGCGGTTGTTTCATTTTTTCCCGGATTTTTTTGAACAATTCGATCACAGTTCCGGGATTGTCGCCGCTTTGGACCAACGCCGCATTCAAAAGATCCTCAACTCGCTGAAAAATGGTTTGAAGATTGGCTGAGTCCAAAACGTTTTGCCCCGATAGCTTTAGGTAAATAATCAATTTCTCCAGCCTTTCTTCGACATTCAAAATCTCCTGGTTTAAAAACTCACGGAGATCATGATGCAAAACCCCGCCCCTTTTTTCATCCTCGTCCGACAGGAGTATCACAAGCTGTCTTGTTTCGGCCGGGCTGTGTACCGACAAAGAGGACAGAAGGACCTTCAGCTTGGGCCAATTCTCCCGGGCCCGTTCTTTATTCCCGGAAAATATAAAAAATGCATGGCTAATATCATCAATCAATGCCGAAGAAGAGTTCCCAAAGCCATAAGATTGATAAAAATCCGCCAGAAACCAGAGGACGTCCGGGTTTTCTGGCCAATCAAGCGGATTTTTCAGAATATCGCTCATCAATCCGGTCAACTTGTGAAGATGGTCAACACTCATTACCGACATGACCATTTCAAGCAAGCGGTTGTACTGATAGAAGTCCCTTTTGGGATATTTTTCCAATTTCTCGAAAAACCGGATCAAAGCCTTTTTCGCTTCTTCCTTCCGGTCAAGAAGCAAAAGAGTGAGGATATGCTCGGGCCCCGCAGGAGTGAGAAGCTCGCTATCTTTCCCGGAAAGATCCGAAAAAAATCCGGAAGCTTTCTGCAGCTCTTTTTCGCCCAATGCTTGTGAGGCCTCAAGATAAAGGGCCCATATAGATTTTTCCTGCGAAGAAAACGCCCGCAAAAAATTTTCCGCCAGAGTCCTGTTTGCCTGAAAATGGCCGAGCGCCTGGTTCGCGTAATATTGCACGAGCCAGGCGAAAGTCCGATCAGGGTTTAGGTCAAGGACCTCCTGGGATTTCGAAATGCTTCTAGCCCAGTTTTCCAGTCCGCCCATCGTCAAATATAAAAATGCCCATTCTTCGAAAAGATAGAGCCGCGCATTTTCACCCGGGGCCCCTAAACGATTCGCGGCTTCGGAAGCGGATTCGACATATCCTGTGATATTTTCATAAATTTTTTGCAATGTTTTATGAAAACTCGACGGCCTTACGAGTTTCAGGTATTGAATCGTAGACACGACGCGATCGAGATCGCTAAGAACGCCTCCGAGAGCGCCGTTTTGACTCATCAGGTGCAAAAGGGCTATCCGGTTATATTCCGGCCACTGCAGTTTTGAAAAAATCTCCTGTATTTTTTGAATCCGGGACTGCACCCATTCCGGAGATGCGATAATATTGGCTCTCCAGGCGGTCAACTCGGTATTTAAATACCTTCGAAGCCCTTCGGGGGATTCGTCCTTTTCCTGAATGCTTTCAAGCTGCCGTAATATTGCTAAAAATTGTTCTATCTGTAATTTAAGACGGTCAATCGTTGCCGCATCTGATTTCCTTCGCTTCAGATCGTCCATGATCAAACCAATATCGCGAACGAGTCCAAAGAATTGCTGCGAAAGCTCGTCCTCATTTTCAACGCTGCGCGCTTCGGAGCGGCGGGCATCCCCGCGGGGATGATAAACCTGTCCGCTGGGCGGGGCGGCGGGTTTCGCGGAGGCTTTTGGTTCTCCGAGAGTCATCCGGAAATTTTTCGCGATCCCTCTCCATTCTGTTCCCCCGGTTTTCCGGAAAATCACCGTTAATTCATATTTGCCTTCTAAAAGGCCCTGGGTTTTGATTTCGCCTGAAAAATGGGTTTTTCCGCTTTGAGAATGCGGCCGCATCGAAATTTCGGTTTGTCCATTCCACGCCCCTTCCCAATCCGAAAGCGGCTGTGGCGACATCACAATTTTAACTTCATACTCTTTCGCCGGGATTTCAGAATCGATGTCTTTAGTGGTAATAAGAACGCTACTTCCAGGATTTACCGTGAATTGATCGGCGAGCTTTACCTCCAGGCGGTCCAGGGAGGGGCTTTGGCCGGGCTCAAGCACCTCGAGCCGGGAATTCCCGCCTTCGGTCCAATACCAATCCCACATCCAGCTCTGGTGAGGGTCTGAAGCGCCCACAGCAGCGCGAACTTTGTATTCGTATCTGCCCGCTGTTTCGGGTTGAATACGTGCTTCATATTCATAAGCCAAACCATCGGCTGTCCGGCCGATCAGGGTCATGGGCACAATCTTTTGACTGGTCCAGCTGCTTCCCCACTGCTGCAAAGGACTTGAATTTCTAATGATTTGCACGGCGATATCTCCTGGCGGAATTTCTCCGCGCACAAATACCCGTGTCCGGATCACATGCTCTTTTCCTTTTTTTATTAAAACCCGGGAATCCGTGCGGCTATCTTCCACCACCCCGTAAAGCTGGGCCGTTTTGCGGGACCAGGTACGGACCTCTTCCAGGTTGAGAACGCCTGCTTTGACAAGAGGCACCAGCACTCCCGCGGTTTCAGACCAATTTTGTTTTGGCGTTCCCGCCGGCGTTTGAGGAAATACCGCCCCCTGGCGAACATTTCCATGTTCATCAAGGACTTCGTGCTTATGCCCCGGATCCACAACTTCCGGAATGCCGATGGCAAAATCATCAAAAATATTTCTACCGTTTTTACGCATCCAATCCCGCGGAATTTCGGTCATCCAATAATTCACAAGCGGGGTCATGATTTCTTGCACATGTTTTCGAAATGATTCCGGGGTTCCCGTCCAGACTCTTCGAAGCGCCTCGATATAAACTCCCATCAGCCAAGGCCAAACCGGCCCTTGATGGTAGGCAAAGTCTTTCAGTGAATTGTCTCCGGTTGCTTTGGCCTGTCTTTGGCGGTCCGCGTAATTGGATAGATAATGCTGATCGGCCGGAGAAAGCGTGCGCGGACCCATCGGGGTCAAAAGCATTTCAGTGGCCGCTTTCACAATCGCTTGCTGATCTTCGCGCGAAATCAGGTCCTTTGCCGCAACCACCGCCCAAAGCATGTTGGGGCGAATGGCCGCACCTTCCGGGCCGCCGTCAATAAAATCGAAGTAAGGCGTCGTATTCGGAGCGTGCTTTTCGAAATAATCGGGGTTGCGGAATTTTTTGAACGATTTTTGAAGCGTTTTGGCAAGCTGGCTGTATTTTGTTACTGCGGTTTTATCTTTAGCTTGGGCTTTTATCTTAATAAGAAAGAGGAGGGCTTCGTATTTAAGCGCATTGGTTTCAATGGTCTTCCCTGCGCGGGGAGTGACCGCCTCCCGGCCATGCATCTCCGCATCCATCCAGGAACCCTGCGCCGGTTGAAAGGTCAGATAGTCGGTATCGGCGTAAATCATCCGGGTTTCTCCATGCCGGTGATAAAGGGCCGTGGCCTTTTCTTTGGGAAGATTGTAAGCATCCATGATGCGTTCGAGCACCGGAGTAATTTCTTTGATGAACTTCAGATCGGAAGGATTGTATTGGTTATACAGGTTAACAGCGCGAAGAAACCACATGGAAGCATCCGCGTTATTGTATTCGAATCCTTTGTCGTGAAGTTCATTGTCGATTTTTTCGATTTCCTGATGGATTTCCGCGACCCGTTTCGGGTCCGCGAAACTTTTTTCTTTCTTTTCCGTCAGCAGGAGTTTCCGTTTTTGTAAAATCTGCCGCACCGCCTCGGCATTTTTGGCATCACTCGTAAAAATACGATTGGGGATAAGCCCTCCGGTTTCATAATCCGCGAAACTCGAAATAAGCCGGCGGGCCTCTTCAAAACGGCCCGGCACAAGCAGGGCGCCCTCCAAGGAAATAAAAGTGTCCCGACCCCACCCTTCATGAAACCAGTCGCTCGGAGGAGCTGCCGCCCACAAAGCCACGGTGCCATCCCGCGAAGGGTGAATAAACCGGTCAACAGATTGGCTCATGAGCGCCAGAAGAGAAGGCCGCACTTCAGGGTCCCAAATTTTTCCTTCATGGACCGCTGTGGCGGTTTGAATACGGGCATGAATGTACGGCAACACGTTAAAACGGGTATGCGATAAATAATCCGGATCTTCAGGGTCCGGGATCCGGTAATCCCAGTAAGATTTTCGGACCCCGTCTTCGATTTCAATGCGTTTCAACCCTCCATAAGGATGCGTAGGCCCTTGCGCGTGTCCATAACCGTAGAGCAAATAAAACGGATATTCAGGATCGCCAAAGATTTGCCGGTCAAAGGAATACGCGTAACCAGCCGCGGAACCGTTAAATCGCGGCGCATCGGCCCGTTCCTGATCATGGTCGCTTAATCGCTCAAAGGCCACATCCGGCCCACCCCCCGGGGTTGTAATCACTCCATGCCTTCGGACAGCGTCTTCCCGGTCATACGCCTCGGCAAAAAGGACTCCTCCCGCTGACTTGACAGTTTCCGCCAGTTTCGCGACATAGTCATCGCCGGTTTCATCACCGCTCACTTTTTGTCCTGGAATATTTCCATAAACAAAATGCAGGGCATCCATCCGGACACCGCGTACGCCGGGTGTGGGATTAGCAAACCTCAACCAATGCCGGATAGGATCCAGAAGAGGCGTGTAACCCATTTCCCGAAGCCGGGTCCAATTCCATAATCGCAAATCTCCCCAGTCTTCATGAACATTGGCTTCCGGAATGATAATGCCCGGATTGCCCGTGGGTTTAAAATATTCCGGATGCTTCCAGGCATAGACGCTCGTTGCTCCCGCAAAGCCCGGACGGTCGAACAGAATATGACGGCCGCTGTCTTCGATCTTCCGAATTTCTTCCTTCAATTGGTCGTAACCGATCCATTGGGCATATTGATGCATTTGCACAGTACGGTCGAAATCAGGGTTCTTGCGGGCGGCCGCTTCAAGCAGCCGCGCGGCTTGCGAGGCATCTTCGGATGTCCATTTCAAAGTCGGGCCCTGCAGTTTCTCGAGAAGATTCACCAAATGCTGATACTTTCTTGAAAACTTGGGATTATCTTCCAGAAAAGATTCGATCGCTGTTTTTATTCTTTCATTGTATTTCCCAAAATCTTCGTCGGTCCATTTTTTAAAAGGGTTCCGGTGGATTTCCTCGAAGACCCCAAGGATTCTATCGGGCCGTATCAGCTTCTCTCTCATGGAAAGCAGTTCTTTTTCAGCAAAGCCGATTATAGTATGCGGATTGCCCCAATCGGGAAGTTCCGCGCCGGTTATTTCCAGCAGGGTCATAAATTTTGCGTAATTATCCAGCCATAAGGTGCTGTTTGCTTTGATAAAATGCTCGTAATCTTTTTTGCGGACCGGGGAACCCCTTTTTAGAAAATAATCGTAAGCTTTGAACGCCACCCCGCGTTCTCTCTTCCGGACATCCTGATAATCCACACGTCCCCTTTTCGAAGGATCGGAGATCAATTCTTTTGACAAATCGACATATCCGGGATGGTTTAAAACGTCTTCTACCACCGACCAGTCATTGTAAAGCTCATTCACGGAAAAATTATCCACGGAACTGTAAGGACTTTGGGACAGGGGCGAAATGCCGTGGTGGGGAAGCATATGCGCGTAATCCGCCCCTTCGGCTTCCATCGTGTCGGCAAGAGAAGTGATTTTCCCGATGCCCGGATCTTTCGCGCGCGCCTTCGCCGTCGAGGGGCGAAGCGCCGAAATAATAACACTCACCACCCGGTGCCGTTTCGCGGGATTCCATAAGGGTCTTTCTGAAACAGGAGCGACTGTCCGCAGTTCGGACCGCGGCTTGAGGATATCCTCCACTTTGGCGCGCCAAAGGGCTGGCCGCTCTCCTTCTTTCTCTTTCACTTTTTGAAAACCAAGGCCGGTCAGGACTTTATCAGAGAGCACAAGCTGCTGGATGTAAACATGTTCGAAATGATGCCGGCCTGCAAAGGGAGCGAGGGAATTCAAAACCCAGAAAGCAAAAACCTGGTGCGGTGCGTATTGAATAAGTTCGTCTGCTTCAATAAAAGGCGCGATATGTCCGTAACCGATATAAAGGTCTTTTCCGTCCGTTTGCAGCTCAATATAAAGCGGAGACTTTTTGATCTGTTGCATACTGCGCGCTTCCCCCGCTTCCGGAGTCAATCCTTCGGGATCGGGGACGCTTACGACAAGCCGTCCGCCTCCTATGAAGAAATCCATGTCCCAAAGAAACTGCAGGGGTGTTTGACCGATAAGTTTGAAAAAGGCATCCGGAATCAACGACAGAATTTCACTTTGAATCTCATCATTAATCTCGGAACTGTAAAAAAGATGCGCCTTGGTGACTTGCTTTTTCGGCTCTTTTCCATTGGGAGTTTCCGCCAAAACGAAATTCAAAACCTGAAGCTGGGTGGAGGCCGGAATGCCCACTTCAAGGCCATGGGTCAAAAGGTATTGTAAAGAATAAGTTCCATAATATCCCTCTTGAATGAAAGTCTTTTCGGAAGGGTCTTTCGCGCCATACAAGGAGGGGGGAATCGCATCCCAGATAGAAACATAGATTTCATTTAAATTGGCATCTTTAGGAATATCCAAAAGTTCGGCGATTTTTGAAAAAGCTTCGGAATCTTTCAATTGCCCCCGTTTTTTGGACATATCTCCATCAGGCCTCAGGCCTTTCTCAACGATCACGATATTGGCAGATTTTTCACCGCTGACCCCGCCCCGGACAAAAGCAGCAAGACCGGAATCCTGCTTCGGTTCCGAAAATTGCTTGGTGAGAGGAGAATTGCTTAAAGCCTTGGTGAGCGCCTCTCTCAACCACTCTGTTTTAAAGAATTGCCCTTCTCCCGCATAATCGCCGGAAGCAAAACGCTCGAGCGCGATAA
>CAYGIT010000067.1:0-14688 GCA_964349955.1 uncultured bacterium | reverse complement strand
TCTTGAACCCGGACAGGCTGAAAAGCTTTTACAGCTTGATCACGCGTTTTTTGTTTCAATGATGGGGACAAAAAAGAAATGGCCTGAACGGACCGCCCTTCTGAATTTTCTCAAGAAACTGACTACGGCTAAAGCCAAAAAAAAGTCGGCTCTGAAAACAGAAGCGGAAGATGAAAAGGCGGATCTAAAACCGGAAAGCGTGAATGAGGATGAGGGCGATCCTCTCGACTTCGACCGGCAGACATCACCCAAAGAGCTTTCTTCTAGGCCGCCCGGAAAAATCAGTTCCGCTTTTGCAAAGATTGTATCGGCCACTCGCCAAAGCTGGATTCCTATCATAGGCAATTCCGCGCTATTTCTTTTACTTTGGGCCCATTATTGGGCCCTGCCTCTTCTTTTTGGAACAAAGCTAATTATAGGCATCTTGGTGGTACCCGTAATAGCTCATGCGGTTTTTTTGGTTTGGAGCAGGGTTGATGAAGGGATAAGGGAGAAAAGCTGGGAGCCCTGGTGGAATCATAAAGCCGGCCCCATTTTTAGCTCGGCGGCTTTGGTGGTTACCCTTCTTTTTACAGTTACTACAGCGCCCGTTTTTTTATCGGGCCTCATGGTGGCTTCCTTGTTATACCTTGTTCTTCACCTCTTCACCCTTCCTCCCGCCGAAAAAGACACGGCTGCCGTTGAGGAAGAAAGGGAATCCTTACACGATCAAGTGAATCATTATTTGGTGACCCGGATATTGCTTGCCGGCATTTTTATTGTTACATTTGTTCCTTTTGTTCTTGCCGCGTTTATGGCGCCGAGTCTCGTACTTCTGATACCGTTTGGATTTTTAGCGATTGCTTCGGCTGCTGGTTACCTTTTTCTTTCCTTCCTCCCCCTTTCTCCCTCTGAAACGAAAGCGGCAAGATGGGCAACCTGGGCCAAAAGGCTGGTGGCCGCGGCAGTGATAGCTTCCGCGCTTTATTATGGCGGAAGCAAGCTTAAATCAAAGTCCGTGACGGTACCTCGAGACGAGCCTGTTGCTCAATTGATTGCTCCTGCTGCGCCTCCGGCTTTGGCAAAAAAAGCTGCTCTTCCTGCCGCGCCAAAAGAAGCAGTTCCGCCAATAGAAGTAGTTCCTCAAAAAGAAGCGCCTGTCGTCGCCCCTATGCCTGTTGCTCCTGAACCTGAACTAAAAAAAGAACCCGAAAGAGTTGAAAAAACAGAACTTGAAAAAGAAAGAGATCACCTGATGACCCGTTTGGACGCATGGCTCACAAAAGATTACGGTCCTGACGCGGAACGCCACTATAAATTTATTCAGCCTCTTTTAGTGGGGAAAGACAAAAGAGGCATGTCCTTTGCAGAGTTCAAGGCGCTGGATGAAAAATGGACCCCTGAATTCAAGCAAGCCATGAAGGAAAAATTAACGGAAGCTTTTTTACTGATACGCGAAAATGATCCTGAACTTTATAAAAACATTACATCGAATAAAGGGATCAGGCATATTCTTATTACTCTGGCTCGATTTCCGGGTGTCGCGATTCGTGAAGCCGATCATAGTATTGTGCTGGGGATTAATCCTTTTGGAAAAAAAATGAATGTAAGAGATTTTGCAATGCTCTTGGCCCATGAAGGAGGGCATTTGCACGGTGCGCCTTGGGGCGGAATAGAAAATCTCCGATCTCATGTGACGGAAGAAAACCGGGTTCGGAAGAGCAATCTCCTGCTGGCCGAAAAGCTTTTTGGAAAAAATAACCCTGTTTATCTAAGCCTCTTACTCGAAATTGAGCAGGTGGACCGGGATATTTACGCGCAAGAAAAAACATTCAATATCGCAAAACTTGGTTTGATGGCGCGCTGGCTTTCAGCGGAAGAGGGAGCGGAGAATGAGATGAAAAACACGGCTGATTCATTCCGTGATTTTTCCATATCCCGTATTTATGACCATATGAGAGCTTTCGTGAAGCATTCGCAAAATAAAAGGGGGGAATATCCGATATTCCTGGGGGTTACTTCTGTGCAAAATCGAGGGAAGGTGGGCGGCCGTGCGGAAACCTTGATCAGGTTTCAATATCGTCTGGGGTTGTCCAACCAAAGATTCAATGTGCTTATGAATCAGAAAGGAGAAATTGTGCGCGATAAAACCCGTTCCGAAACACGTGCCGCTGTCAAAAGATGGATTTTACCGCAGGCAGTGATTGAATCGGCGGGAAATCCGGAAATCGCGGCGAAGTGGATTGCGCGGATCAAGGGAAATCGGGAAGCCTTCGACGCGGCAAGGCTGGATCAATTGTCGGGCCTTGGGCTTTCGGCGGATGAATTAGGACAAATGGGATGGCTGGATGCTACCCCTTCGCTGGCTGACCGTCATCAAGTGGGAATGGTGATTGGGGGAGGAAAGCCCGCGGCTTATGTGGATATGGAACAGGAGACCTTTTTTGAACAAAAGGGAAAGAGACAGGCGCTTTTGGACCGGGCCGGGCTTGGCGTGGTTTCAAAGCATGCGTCCCGGTCTTTTTGGGAGCGTGCCGAGGATGCGTTTTTCGGGTTTCTTAGGAAATGGATTGCCCCCCGGGGCGGCGTGCCTGTCGTCGAAGTCCTCTATTTTGATTACAACCATGTCCGGCAAGTAATGGAAGATCTTAGCGATGCGGACCGCGAGAAATTAGATATCGGTCAACCCCGAAATTTGAGCAAGGAAGACATTGATGCCTTGATGGGAAGAGTCCTTAACGAATATAGGTATGAACCCCTTTTCAGAAAACTCCTGGGAGTCCTTCTGGGATACGGAAGCGAAAGCGTCGACGGTTATGTGGATGATCGGACAAGACTTGTAAATCTCGGAAATTTGATGAGGTACCTTGAATCGCAGGGTTTGCCCCCGTTTTATTCCCTTGATCTTGTCGCGCGCTTTCCAAACTTCAGCGTCCCGGCCGCGCTGAACCAGATGGATGACGGGATCAACCGTCTTTTGGCGATGCAAAAGGGAGACGTCACTTTTGATCGTTTTATGGCAAGCCTCCAACAACCCAAAAAACAAAAAGGTGACAGTCACCCAAAAGAGGGACAGGCATTCCGCTCCGAAACGCGGAGCCTAAGAGGTTTGTTCTGGGAAACCTATCGCAATCTGACGCTGGGATGGCGGGGTGAAATAAAGGATCCAAATGAGATCTTTACGCTTCTTGGCGATCGGCAGCGTGGATTGCTTTTTAGTATTATGCCCATTAATTTACAAAATTCACGGGGTCCTGCCACCGAGCGCGCGCGGGCAATCGTTGATAAATTCAACATGTTTTCTATTCATGGAAACCTTGTTCTGGATAAACAAACGGGTCAAGTTATTGTCATTACGGGGGAATCCGGAACAGGAAAATCTTCGACCTCGGCGAATTTACTTCAAAATAAGGAAAGATTCCAATTTGTCATGGATGACTCGATTGTCGCCTATATCAAAGATGGGAATCTTTTTGCCGGCGCAGGCGCGTTGCCTGTCTATTTTTCCGGTTTTAAATTCAGGCCCGGAGAGAATGCCGCCATGGTCACGTATGCCGGGGTCCATGAACAAAAGTTTGGATTTTTTCCTGTCGAAGCGGTCGTGTATCTTTCCTCAAGCCCGGACATCCAAAATCAGAAAATTGAGGCCAGAAAATTAGACGAAAATTTCGAGAAGATAGCAGAAGATGACGCGGTCCCTACGCCCATAGAAAAGGTCAAGGCTATTCTGGGTCTGGAAAATTTACTGGGCGTGAATGTCGTGGTTCCGCCATTCAGGAAGGGGGCGCGAGATTATCCCGCAGTCGCGGCTGCCGTTGTAGATGCTCTCGCGGTCCGCTCCGAAACGCGGAGTGCGAATAAGACGTTCGATACGACGGGAGAAGTGCAGGAGCCTTTGATTGGCCCCCTTTCCAGCCAGATCGTCTGGAACCAGGATGTTTTTTCAAAAATGTCGCTGCAGGACCGGAAAAAATTAAAAACAGTCCTGACTCATGGTGATGACCGGCTCACGTTACTGGCCGAAACATTTTTAAACCTCTCGGACAAAGCAAAAAGGATTGCGCCTATCTCTTATTTCTTCCGGATAATCTTCAGGCTGCTCCAGCGGATCCAGCGATTCCTGGCGGGGTTATTCAACTGGCCATATGTTTCAGGAGAGTATGAATACAGCCGTACGATCAATTTCAAACTTTCGGATCCTGTGGAGATCAACGGCAGGATTTTCAGAACCGTCAAAATCAAAGGGGGCCGGATTCCTGCCAGGGGAGAAATTATTGCCTTCAAACAGGCAGGCAATCTCCAGCCTGACGTGACGTTTGTGATGCGGGATGTTGCCGGAAGAATGCAGCCTTCCCTGGAAAAGGCGCAGGACAAACCTTACCGAACTGAGTCAGCTGCGAAGGGGAAGCATGAATTTTATGCCACTCAAGCAATGGGCGATGCAGGGATGCTTACCAACGCCGCGGTTGCTTACGGGATTTCGAAAAAACAATTTCAGGGAGAACCGGTCGGATATTTTGTTTCTCTTTTGACGGATGAAAAAGACGAGCGTTTTTTCGAAACCGTCCGCAAGCAGGTCATGCCTGCATATAAAAAATCGGAGAAAGGCGTCTTAACTGGAGAAGAAAAGAAGAAGCTTAAGAATTGGCTTCAGCAGCATTTCGAAGAATATGGAACGGCCCTGCGCCGATTAAATGAATCGTTTATCCATAAATTTCCGCATTCTGGCAACGTCAATCTTGAGCCTCAGGGATTTAATTTTCAGGATAATGATGCAGTGATTCCGGTTTCCACTTTAGGTGAAGCGCAACGCCTTGGCTATCGCATGAATGATGTCTTCCAGTTGCTGCAAGCCGTGCATGAATTTGAGATGACTCAGTTTCCTGATGGAATTCCAATCCGTCTTTATGGAAAGCGGCAAGTAGAAGTGGTCGAGTTTTTGAAAAGCATCGGAGTAGATCTGAAAAAAATGACGCTGAAGGGCTATTTTCAAACGATGAGCGGCGATCCCAAGATCGAACAAATAGAAACATCTCAGACGCTGGAACAGCTCTTTCTGGCAGCAAACAAGCCTATCGATGGAAACCATCCCATTGCAAAATTATTTATCGAAGAATTTTCATCCCCTGTCCGCTCCGAAGCGCGGAGTGAAAAGCTAATGAGCAGGCGTCGTTTTTTAGCGGCCTCGGTTTTGGGAGTTACGGGAGCTGTCTTTTCTGGGCTTAGGCAAGGGGGCGGGCCCGGGCAGGCGGATCTTTCGAAGACCCAACAGATTCAATCAATCGTTTCTCGAGTTTTTGAGTGGATGGGGAAAAATTCGGCCTTAGGGAATGACGCGGAATTTCAGGAAGTGCTCGGCGCGATCGGCCGGGGCGAAACCGGAAAACTTTCCCGGCTCATCCGAAATATGCGGGTTGAAACGCCTCCAGAGGGTTTGGCGTTTGCCCCGGGCTGGCAGCAGAACGGAATTATTTTTATTTCCAAGAAGTATCTCGACGATTTGTTTGCGCAGGCCGGGGTAGATCCTTTATCCGAACTTTCAAAGGAAACTGCCATGACCGCGTTCTTTCAAGAAATGCGGGATTGGGATCGCCGTGGCTTTCATGGATTTGAGAATTCTAAAGAAGATGTTTTGATTAACGCGGTTTTGATGCCATTGATTTCGCTGATCGCGCACGAGGCCATGCATGTCCGCCAGCAGGAGCGGGGCGATCTGGCGGGGTATGAAGGGAGATGGGGTGATGGGGTAAGCGGCTTAAGAGAACTCGAGGCTTACCGCTTCGGCAAAAAAGCGGAAGCCGGGCTGGGAATGGCGTTAGGGTTGATACAGCAAATCGATTTCGCGAGAGCGAATTTGACGCAGGACTTTTTTGAGCATCCTTCCCAGCTTGCCGGAAGCGCGCAGGATTCCGAGAATCGTATTCTTCATTTTCTGGAGGATGCCCGGAAAGCGGCAGTAAATAAAAATCTGGCGCTTTACGAACGGAACATGGCCGAGGCGGCGCTATACTTGATGACGCTCTTGAAAACTATTTCTTCGAACGAGGCCCTCACGCTGGCGCCTTTCCGGCAAAGGATTCAAGATCAGTTTCAATCCACGCTAAGAGCATTTCGGGGAAGTTCAATGAGATTGTCGGATGCGGCTTTGAAGTCGGGGCTTCCCATGATCGAAGCGGGATTGGAGCAAACCTCCCAGATGACCGCGGGTGCTTTTTTCGAGAGACTGCAGAATTCGGGTTTCTCTCCGCGTTATTTCGAGCGTTATCTGCGCTCCGAAACGCGAAGTATGCCAGACGAGGAGAGAAATGCCGGTGGTACGTTTACGCCGGGGGAAGTGCTTTGGCATAAGTGGCGGGGGCGATTAGAAGTCCAAAAAATAAGAAATGAAAACGGAAAAATAAAGGTTACAGTGACAAGTCTCGCACCTACCTGGGTTGCGGGTTCCGATTACGGAGGTGGTGGCACACGCAAAATCCAGTGGGAGACCTTTGATTTGGAAGCCGGCGATCTTGCCGCGAATGCCGTACCGGAGCAGGAAGAAGCCCGGTACAAGGAATTTTTGGAAAAAACCGCTGCTGAAATGTATCCCCTGGATTGGGCCATCAGTATGTTTGGTTTAAACGCATTCAGGCTTCGCCTGGGGGCGTCTTCAACGAAAGCATCCGCTGCTTATTTTGAAGAGAATAAACCGCTTTCGGGCGAGTATGGAGAAATTTTCACGGCTCTTTTCAAAAAATATTTCCCCGAAGAATTTGCGCGATTGCTCCAAGAAGCTGGCAAGGCGGCTGAGACGACGGCGAATTCAAAGAAAAAAATCCCGGTTTCCGGGTTCTTTTTGGGGCAAGCCTTGAAATATCTGGAAATGGAATTGCGCAATGAATCTTCCTGGAGAACCTCCAAGAAAGAAACGGTACCCAAACTGCGGAAAGAAACCCAATTTTTAAAAGAACTTTTTGAAAAAATTTTCCGGTCGTCCGGCGAAGACCTGGTGAAAACAGGTGTATTAATTTCTTTGAAAAGCGAGAAAAATCCGACCAGAAAAACCGGGCCCTGGAGTTTTTGGCTCACAGGGTCCAATACGTTGTGGTGGAAGTCAAGGCCTGTCGCCGAAGTAGATGAATATTACCGTTATAAGCTTCTAAGAGAAGGCCTCACAGCGATTATGAATGATGAAGAAAAGAAAGCGTATGAAAATTCTTCCAAAGAATTCAGAGCCGCCCTTTATCCCTTTTATGCCCTTGATGATTCCAGCGGCAAAGGGAAGACGGACCCGTGGACTCTGTTGATCCGTGCCGCCGAGTTTAATCCCAAGGCGGCGGCGAAATTGGTGCCCTTGTTTAAAGAGCAGCTTCTTGAATTTATCCGTAGCCATGGGATCCAGGTGCTCACGATTATTCCTTCCGGTGAGCCGGAATTTAATCATATGCTGCCTTTTTTGGAGGAATTTAAAAAAGATCCCGATTTTTCGAATTTAATCATTCTGAACGCTGGGCTGAAAAAGACAGGAGAAACGAAAAAACAGAAATATATGGGAGCCTTTTTTGATCGCGCACGGAACATCAGCGGAGCTTTTGAGGCTGAAGAATCAGTACAATTGCCCAACGGACAGAATTTGAATTTGAAAGGGCAAAAGGTCTTAGTCCTGGACCGGGTCAAAGGGTCAGGGTTGACATTGGAGGATGCTCGCCGCGCACTCCGGGAAGCCGGGGCCATTCCCTTTACCCTGGCCTTTGCGGCGACGGGGGAAGGTTCTTTGTCTTCATCTCCTCCTTTTGTATCCTTTGACGGCAATGAATTTCACGTGCCCGAAACTCCCGAAGAATATGCATTAGCCACTTTTGCCAGCCCGCTCAAGGGCAGTGAGGACAAACTTGACGCTATTAAAAAAGCAAAGGAATGGCTGAAGCTGAACGGGCCTGAAATCGACGAAGCAAAAGTGAAGAAGATGCTGACTGCTCTGATCGCACTTCTTGGGAGTGAGTTATCCGGCCAGACCGGCCCAGATGTAAAAATAGGAGTTTTAGATGCTCTTGTTAATTTTTTGATTGATTCCAGGGACAGACAAGAAAATTTCAAAAATGAAAGAAAAGAGATTTTCGAACAAATTTCAGCTTTGGCCCAACTGGACAAGATGGGAACGGAGCGAGTCGAAACATCCGAAGATGTAAGGTTTGCGGCCATGGAGGCTATGGGAAAATTGGGGGCCGAAAGTAAACCGTTTTTAACGGCTCTGTTTACCGCTCTTTCTTATACGGATATCAATACAAAAAAACAACGCCCCGCATTACTCAAAACAATCAAAATAATTTTAAAAGCAATGGCGGATCAAAATAATCAATTGGAACCAGAAACAGCCCAAGACCTATTGCATCGCATCGATAAACCAGGCACCAGCCCTACTGGCCAAACAGGAAGCCGTTTGAAGAATACGGATAAAGATGAGTTGGAAAAGATGATCCAAGCCCTCACCCGCTCCGAATCGCGGAGCGCCGAATCAGAAAATGAGATGACTCGATTTTTGGAAGATATAAAACCCATTGTGGAAGAAATTATCGCAAGAGACTATGTGCAGAGGTTTTGGGGGTTGACACAGCATTTGAAAGGGCTTACCGGGCATGCCATCGGAGAATTACCGGACTATATGCGGGGGGTGAAAAAATTTAAATCAGTGGCTGAAGCAGCTAAAATTATTGAAGATCTGACGGAGGAACTCGAGCTCGAACTTATAAAAGACAGGAAAAGCTCGGTTAAATATTTCACAGATCCTGAGACATACCAGGTGGGAAATATGCTGGCCCCATTAACAGATTCAGAAAAAGAGGATTACAGGGATCTTTTGAACCAATTGAAATGGGCATTTTATGATTATGATCGCCAATCCCACTTGTTTCCTCCCGGTAGTTTGGATTTTAGGTTTATTGCTCAAACGGATGCGTCGGACATGCCGGTGCCGGGAACTTTAAAGGTAATTATTGGCGACGAAGAAATTAAGCTTCCCGCAAATGAAGATGAGAGAAAACCAGCATTGCAAAAAGTTGCCCAGGCATTAAATAGGACTCAAAAATCAAGAAAACACGAAACTTATGCCTGGGTTGATGCTTCAGGAAAATTCTGGATTCAGTACATCGCTAACCGTAAGGGCGAGGCTGTAAAGAAATCGGTAGATTTTTATGGAAGTAAAGTAGAGGCCACCCGCAAGATTTTAGAAGTGAGCACACCGATTACCCCCCGTTTGTTTCGTTCTGAACTTCGGCAAACAGTTCGGCAGCGTGTGATTTCTCATGGAGACGTTCATGGAGAGCTCGAAGGTCTGAAAGAGGATTTGCGGCAAGCTGCTCTGATTGATGATCAGGGGCATTGGATTGGTGGCACTGACATTTTTGTTCAGGTCGGAGATGTTATTGATCGCGGCCCGCAGTCGCGAGAGGCGTATGAATATTTGGGGAAACTTCAGGAGGAGGCTCGGGCGGCAAACGGAGATGTGATCCGGCTCGTCGGGAATCACGAAATGATGCTGCTTGAGGGGCTTTTGGGAAATGATCAGAAAGCAAGTAAGACGCTTTTCAATTGGTTTCAAAATTTGACGTCAGAAGAAAAAGCGGAATTAATGCGGGAAATGAATAAGCAACGCGGGCAACGCAGTTTAAAAAAGGCGATTGAGGAAAAATATGGCAAGTTGGTTAAGCAGATGGTAACCGATATAAAAAATGGAAATCTCAAAGCGGCGCACGTTATTGACGGACGACTCAGGGTTCATGCTGGACTTCGAAGCAAAATGAGAGAAATTCTGAAAAAAGAAATAGTTCAAAATTTAAAGGCCGAATCATCAAAGATCGCGACTCAACAAATTTCGGATTATATCAATGATATTTTTAGAAAGGCATTCGAACCAGAAAAGGAAGATTTTTCACATCCCATTTTTGGCAAAGAAGGACCCTTTTGGGTTCGCGGGGCAATGGAATCTGCCGGTGCGGGTGAAATTCCTCAAGATTTTGGACATACACCTCAGGCTTCTCCCGTGGTTGCAAGCCCTAGTGTTCGGCGAGTCAATGTGGATGTAGGACTCTTTGAGGGGTATGGGGGCGGTCGTGGTTTTGTCGAGTTTACAAAGGGAGGCGGAATAATCGCTCACAGAAAAAACAAGAATGGAAATTGGGAGCAGGAAGTTTTAAAGAAGGATGAAGAGATTCCCTTGGATACTTCCAAGGAAGAAATCGATTCCATTTATAACGAGCTGGTTCAAACGCTGGAGTTTTGGGCTAATGGAGGAATTACCATGGCTTTTGATATTCGGGAGCGGTTGGAACCGGCCTCCAAAAAATACGGCATGGAGAATTTGCGGAACAATGAACGCTGGGTAGAGGTGAGCGCTTTGGAAGAATTTTTCCGGCATTTAAAGAAAAAAGATCCCGATTACCATAAAGCGGAAAAGGCTGCGGGAAATTTTAAAGCGGCAAAGGGAGACGGGAAAGTGCTTAACTTCATGATGCGGATTCTCTTCCCGCCGCTCCCCAAAGTTCAGACGGTGAAAAGAGTCAGTCCGGACAAAGATAGGAACGTTCTTAGCACCGAATTAGGCAAGCTATCGGGAAAAAATTCCAAAAATCGAGATCTGGAATCCAGGACGGCTTTTACCAAGGTTCTTGAGCAATTGGAAAACCCGGATAATCGGAATAAGATAAAAGAAGTTTGGGTGGCGCGTGACGGAAAAGACGATATTGCCGGAATTTTTGTTGAGCTTAAATCCGGCGAAGTCTACAAGGCAGTTCTTGGCGAAAGCAAACCGGACAATCCGATTCGAAATAAAATGAAGGAAAAAATTTCTGAAGGAAAGAGCCCGGTCACGCCTGGGAGGGTGGTGTGGGCTGATATAGAAGGCTTTGATTTTGAAGTGACTGAAAATGAATTGGAAGGTCTTCCGCATTTTCAAGGACAACCAAGCAAGTCTATAGTCAGAGAGTTCTTGACCCGTCATCCTGATATTGTGGCCAATTCAAAAAAACTTCCGAGTCTTCATTTTAGCTCGAATGGCGAAAATAGTGTCATCATTAAAGGTCGGGCTTATACGGCAGCGGGTGAAACAAGAGATTTTGAAATTGAAGTTTTCAATAAGGGTGTGTCAGACGAAAACAGAATTCAAAAGAAACCCAAGGGGCGATGGTACGGTATTTCTGAGCAAAATCGGCCGAAAGAGAATCAAACCGGAATCGATTTGGATGAAGTGAATGCCGCGATTCAAGCTGTGAGTAGGGAAGCGGGGAATCCTGAGGGTGGGATTCGCACCGTTTTCGCGCTTGCGGGTTATCCGATTCCGCCGCATGGGACAATTCATGTGCAAGCCGTACCAACGGCAGCAGGGTCGCAATCTCGAAGTTACGATCTTGTTGCTGAAGATGCGCAGGGGAATGTTCAGGCCCGTGTCAGAATCTTGATTGCGAAAGACAAGCAGGCGCTTATTGCTATGCAGGAGAATGATAAAAAAATTACTAAAGAATTCGAGCGCCTGCGATATTCAAAATCTGAAAACGAATTGTTACGTTCTCTGCCCAATGTTGAATTTAAATATACTCAAAACAATAAAAACGGCGGCGCTATCGCAGTTTATGTCCCCGCTGATTCTTCTTCGGATGTTCTCGGAGAGAGCAATCCCATCCAGGATGAATCTAAGCATAACACGCCTCCCCCCGAATCAACGGTTACGGAAAATGATGCGAGAAAAGTTAGGTTTTCTGCTCGAAAAAAAGTTGTACCAAGTTTTTCTGTTGGAAAGAAAGCTAACCGGCCAGTACCGAGCAAAGAGAAGAGACAGCTAGCTGTTAAGGATCAAGCGTGGAAAATTGCTTCCAAAACCGTGGGGGTTCTATCAGAGGTGAAAGAAAAAGATATCCAGGATTATCAGAAAAATCGCGGACAATTTCTTGTGGACCGGAACATTTTGGCAAGAGCGGAATTCGAATCAGAAGATAAAATTAAAATGACTGTTACCTTGACTCCGATCGGCAAAGATAAAGAAGGAAAACCTTATAATGTATCGGTTTATAAGGAAGATTTAGAGCGGCCTTCCTTCACTACGGATTTCGAAGATTTGATAAAAATAGCAATCGGGAAACTTATGGATCAAGAGATAGAACAGCGTAAAAAAGCTGCTTATAAAGCGGAAGTTGCTGATGTGGAGAAAGCGCCAAAGACTGTCGTTGATGTAATGTCAAACCCGGATGCTAAAAAAATTATTTTAGCAGTAGCAAAAGATTGGTATCGCATAATGCATCGCGAGCATCCTTTTGTTTCTGAAACCCCGGACAGCCTTAAGAATTTCGCAAAGCGAGGAATTCGCCCTAGAGAACATTCTGCAGGACGAGATGACGTAGCCTTAATTGATTTACCCGGTGGAAATATGAGCGTTCCGCTTTCAGAACCCCTCTGGACCTTGCCGATTTCTCCTATTAATAAAAAGTTAGCTCAATTGGATACGCCGGAAAAACTGGAAATTTTTTTAGAGGAATTTAATGCACTTCCTTCTGAAGCTAAATCTAAACAACCGAAACAGGCTGCGAAATCGGAAGTCCGTGTAGTGCAAACGAAAGATTATTTACCGAGCGGCATCGATATTGTCAATCGGCTCGCAGGGGCAGAAGGGGAAGATGAAAAGGGAATTCTTGCGCAGGCCATCAAGGATTGGGAATCGCAAGCTCAAGGACAAATAAAATCAGATGTTAATCAATTTATTGAACGTATTCATCAAATTCTTTTGAAAGAAGCCCAGAACCCGGAATTTCCAAGGGGAGAAGATTTTCTGAGTTTGCTGATGCCTTCAGTTGTCCCTGGGCAGCAAACAAATTTTGAGAAGACTGTGCAGGCAGAGCTCAAGGAATTATTCGGCAACGTTGAAGTGACTCCTAATGATGTCAATTTTCAAGCCCTCCTCTGGAGGATCCGAAATGCGGTCACGAGTCAGGTGGTGTCGGCCATTACGAATGTTGATTTTGGATTGGCCGACGCGGCCAAAGGGATTAAGCAGTCTCAAATAGATGGTTTGAACAAGCGGCTTGACCAGGTGATTGCTACTTTGGCGAACGCGGAGGTCCATCTCGTGTTTATCATCGATTTTCCTGAAAGCGATATTGTCAAAGAAGTCCTTGCCGACTTTTCTTCCCTGATTGATCAGCTCATTATTTTGACCGAAAAAAACCAGCATCTTCAACGCGGCGATTGGAAGGCATTTCATTTAACGACCCTGAAATATGACCGAGCGAATCCGGACCCGGCCATCGAGAAAGCAAAGAAAAGCGCTTACGGTGCAAATCTGGCTTTTGCTTTTACTGCTAAAAATAATGAATTATCTCCGGAGTTGTTGAGAAATCAGAATGCGATGTATGCTTTCATTCGAAAACTGCCCGATCTCAACTTTCAAAAATTAGCGTACAAGGCTGCCGCGACTCTTTTGACTGAATTGTCCGCAGTCCTGCCGGAGGATCGAAATAACAAATTTAACGATTTATTAAAAAAGAAGAATGGTGATTTGGCGTTTCTCGGCAATAGTTTCAGCATTGACGAAAAAACCGGAGTCATTTCTCTCAACAGCGTTGGATTTCTGAAAGACCTCGCCGGCTTCCAGGCCGTCCAGCATTCCGCTTAATTTTGGTGGAATTAGGACAGCATGTTCATGTCTTCATATATGAATAAAACTCATGACAACCTTGTGAACATAGTATATCTTTCTATTAGGAGGATTTATGACCAAGCCCCATTATTTTTCCGAAGAGTTGGAAGGCCTTGATCGTCTGCATGCCGATCAGAAGAAAAAAGGATTTACTGTGTTGAAATCGTCAAAAGATATTAACAAGATGATGAAAAAGTTTTCCAATATTGAAGCCGGACGCAAGTTTACCCGTGAGGAGATGAATGAGCGCTAAGTGTTTTTTGAATATGAATGTTCTGGCTTAACTGACTCCCGGACGTCATCTGTGAAAGCATTGAAGCGGTGTTGGCAAAAATTGATTATAACAAGGGAGATCAGAATTCCAGCCAGGCGTTGTGGCGGGGGGTGTCGAGAATCAGCCGGCATCGATCCAAGAATCCAATCCAGCCAAGGATCAAAGGAACGGATTCAGTCCTGACCAGCATCGCCTAGAGGTTCAATGAGGGAGAAGTATTTTCGGAGTCCAGCATTTGCCCGGAAATTTTACTCAAAGAGGCGTTAATTTTGGCGTCCTTTCCGGGAACAATGCCCCGGAGAGGTGTTTCCATTAAACGTTGGGTTCGGAGAGTGGGCCAAAGAGAAGCGGGGATTACAGAGTAGAGAGCTCCGGTGTCAACAATCGTGCGCCGGATCTCAAGGGCGATGTGCATAGATGTGAAGACCCGTTTCGACAAAGAGGTGAGGAATTTGGGGGAGATCGACTTGCTGCCGGCGGGCTTTTTCCAGGACAAGATTCAAACGGGGTCCTGCAGCAAGAATCCGGTGATTTGAGAATGCGACCCACTGATCCGGGTAACGTTTCGCAAGTTCCGTATAATGGTCAAATGCCCAATCGTATTCCTTCTGGACAGGCTTCGGAAACAAAGTTCTCTTTTTCATCTGATTTATCCTCGATTTCTCCCGACACCGGAAGTTTAGCACAGAATCAAGGCAGGGTAAAGACTCGCCCGTGACACTGTCAACGCAATTTAGAAATGTCCTATTCTTGGCAAAGTAGAAATGTCCGGTTT
>CAYGIT010000066.1:9127-14723 GCA_964349955.1 uncultured bacterium | reverse complement strand
GCAGCGGGTATAATTTTATCGCTTGTGCTTCGCAAAGGTTTTGATGTCTTTTTCCAGATAAGCAAGGGCCGGGCGTGAGGGCCAGGGGAGCAGGTCGAAGAATTTTTCCAGAAACCGGGTGCCGCGCACCTGTTTGGGCGTGCGAACTTCGCCATGGTCCCGGGACTTTAAAAAAGCGGACGGGAACAGCCTTCCCGCCGCGGACCAGGAAGGAATGATGAAAAAAAGAGCATTGGAAAGTAGCAAAAGAAAATAAAATCCGGTTTCTTTCAGGGCCCAGACCCGGCCGGTTTTCAAAGCGCTGAATGCCTGAATTCCTTTGGTGACCCAGGTCGAGGGGAGAAATGCGTTTTTGGCAAAACCGATATGGGGGAGATAACCGCTCAAAATGCCGGCAATGGAGCCCTGCTCTTTCAGTACCTTCGGCTGAGCATGCGCCATGAAGGCCGCGATTCCAAGGATGAGCGCCACCAGGATTACCCGCCTGCGCCGTTTGCTGGGGAGCGCCCAGACCGTCACCATGGCGGCAAGCGCGCCAAAGGCTGAGCTTAGAAAAATAAAGGGCATGTAAAACGCAAGGCATGCGAAAGGAAAGAAAACCGAGCCCGCATTTTTTGCAATCCCGTAGCTGGCGATGAAGGGAATTGCGATGAATGAAAAAGTCCAGGAACTCTGCCACATGGCTTCCAGGAGTTTCAAAAAATAAATGTCGGTCCATTCTACGGGTTTAGTTAAAAGAAAGGGAACCTCATCGGAACGGAAAAGGGAAGCGAATGCGGAAACGCCCGAGGAAATCAGGAACATGATAAAAATCGAAAAGTTGAAAAGATAAAGGGTTTCGTCAATCAAGACCGGGCCGAAAGGTTCCTGCTTCGAGAAAAACCGGAAACTTTGAAAAAAGAAAACAAAAAGCCCAGCGGCGGCGGCGATCAAAAATAAAATAAGGGTGAAAAATTCGATTCGCGACCGGCTACGCATGCGGCGGCCGGTATTGAGAAAAGAAGTGAATTTGAGTTGAAGCAATAAATAGAACCGGTTCATAATTTGGTCATCCTGTATCCCTCAGCGTTTGTCATTCTGAGCGTAGCGAAGAATCCCCAAGCTGAACTCGTAGATCCTTCGGCAAAAAGCGCCTCAAGATGACACATTAATTTGCGGCTCCCTGATTCACCAGTTTCATGAACATGGCTTCTAGATTTTCATGGGATTGGTATTTGTGGCGGAGCTGCTCCATGGTGCCGAGCGCCACCAGTTCGCCTTTGAAAATAATGCCGATTCTGTCGGCGAGCTCTTCGGCCAGGCCGAGCGTATGCGTCGAGAAAATAACGGTCATGCCTTCCCGGACTTTTCGTTTGAGAAAGTCCTTGAAGCTTTTGATGCTCACGGGATCGAGGCCGACCATTGGCTCATCGAGGATAAAAACCTTGGGGTCGTGCAAAAGCGCGCCGGCCAGAATCACTTTCTGGCGCATGCCGTGGGAAAACTCTTCGATCAAGAGATTGCGAACGTCCCAAATCGAAAAAAAGGCGAGCAATTCTTCGCTTTTCTTTGCGATCAGCTTGCGGTCAATGGAATAAAGACTCCCCATGAAACGAAGGAATTCCAGGGGAGTGAGCTTTTCATAAACATAGGGAATGTCCGGCACAAAGCTCAAAAGATTTTTCGCGCCCATCGGATCTTTCAAAAGGTCGATGCCTCCGATCCGGATTTCGCCGGAGGTGGGCTTTAAAAGCCCCACCGCCATTTTAAGCGTGGTGGTTTTGCCTGCGCCGTTGGGCCCGAGCAGAACGAAAAGTTCGCCCGGCGGGATTTCGAGATGGAGGCCTTTGACCGCTTCTTTTGCGCCGTAATTTTTTTTGAGGTTTTTTAGTTCAACGATAGGACTCATGGTTTTTATTTTGCCTCCAAAATTGTCACCCGGATTCTTCCGATTTGGTTGACCAGCGCAACTTGTTGTTCCATATCCCCGGAAGCGAGCGGAATATGCGTTACATCCACGGGAGCTTGCCCGAAAGTCGGGTCAAGGCCCACCCAGTGCCCCACAAATACTTCGGGCCAGGCATGGTAAAAAAATCTTCCATTTTGATAAACAATGCCCGCAATCATCCGTGCCGGAATGCCGGCGGCCCGCGCCAGCGCCGTATAAAGCACGGTGTACTCATTGCAATCGCCTTTTTTGAGAGTCAGTACATCTTTGGCCTGCGGCAGGCTGATCGTGGGAACAGGAACGACATTTTGATGCACCCAATCCATGATTTTCAGCGCCGCCTGCAATGAAGATTTTTCTCCTGCGGTGATTTCTCGCGCCTTTGTGAGAATCGCCGGGTCGTTTGCCTGGATCCAGGGAGTGGAAGCCAGCTCCGCGTCAAACTCGCCCGGTTTCCCCTGAACGGGCAGCGAAGCAGTCCCCGCAGGGGGCAGCGAAGCTTCCGGAATTTGATCCCAATGAATTTTTTTGATTTCCAATTCCTTGATTTGATTTCCGGATTGCAGTTTTAATTTCATGCGCTCGAGCGCTTCCGGATTTTCAAGTACAAGATTCGAAGGAATAGAAAAAAGATGGGGCAGGTCCGTGGGAGTTTCGCGCTTTTTACGCATGGTATCGAAAATTTTCCAGGCATCTTCTTTTTCCATCATCAGGCCGGTCGGGCTTTCTTCCCGCAAGACCACGCCCTCGGGGCTGATCCAGGCCCGGGTTTCCAGTCCCTGCAAATCAAAATGCACCACCCAGGTTTCGATTTCCCGTCCTTTGAAAACAATTTTTTGTTTTTCCCGGATGGAAAACCGGAGTTCCTGGAAGGCCATGGCCATGGGGTTGAAAATATCGAACTTTCCCTGTTTCCCGAGTTTTAAATTTGCCGGGGTCCAGACAAAGCCCAGGGCCTCCGAATAAAAGACCGGGCCTTTGACCGGAATAAGCCGGCGTGTGGGCTGGCTCTCGGCGCTTTCCATCACGAGATTCAGCGTGCCGCCGGTGATTTGCCCGCGCATGCTTGTCCAATAATCCCCGCTAGAAATTTTCAGGGTAAATTCCTTGAGGCCCAGGTGCGGATCAAGCTTGGCCTTTCCATTAATGAGCATTTCCCGGTCCCTGCCCAGAAAAAGAAAAGAAAGATAGGTTTTGTGGCGGAGTTCATACCCTTCTTTGGGATTTTTCAAGGGTTCGAGGGCGGTAGAAGTAAATCCGACCTGCTCTTTTCCAAGATCAATGGCTTTGTATTCTTGCCGGTAGTCGTAATATTCGAAAAGCAGGACTTCCTGCTGGCTCTGAATGGGGGTGAATTCAAAGTATTCGCGGCGCACCAAAAGGCTCATCATCGTGATCCAAAGCCCGGTGACGCCTATAAGGAAAGTGGAACGAAGCATATCTGTTTAAATCGTCCCGGAAGGCGCCTTCCTTTAATAGGGCTGAATCGCCCCCTTGCCGGAAGCTCTTCGCATCGTTACAATACCCCCTTATGCTGCTTGCCCTGAGAAAGATCTTTTTTTATGCCCTTTTGATTCTCTACCTTATTATTACACCTACCATTATTCTGCATGCCCTTGGCTATATGATCGACCCGGGGGAAAGAAGCTTTTATAAAACCGGCCTTGTCTCGGTCGTGACCGAGCCCAAAAACGCCATTCTTTATGTCGGTGGCAAAAAATTCTCGGGCAAGACCCCGGCCGCGATTCATGACCTGCTGCCGGGCCATTATCCGATCCGTCTGGCGCGCAAGGGGTATGGGTCCTGGGAAAAAGAAATCGAAATTTTACCGGAAAAGGCCACGCGGCTGGAGCCCGTGGTGCTGCTTCCTTATAAACCGGAAGTGGAAACCGTTTCGGCCCGCCCTTACCGGAATTTTATTCCCGGGATTGTCGATTTCAAAATTTATGCCTGGGAAGGTGAAACCCTGGACACCCTTCGCCGGATTGATTTGATTTTCAGGCGCGAAACCCCGGTGGGGCAGAAAGTTCCGGATGCCGGGCATATGAAAATTGTGAAAGTCTTTTATAAAGAAGGCTCCGGCCTTGCTCTTTTTGAGATCGAAAAAGAAAGAACCCGGAAATATCTCGCGCTTGATTTGAGCCAGGGAAAATTTTTCGATTTGCATGAAGGGGACGCTGGCTTTTCCGGCAGGGTGGAATGGGACCCTAAAGATTCCTCCCGGGTCTATGCTTTGAACGGCGGGATTGTTTCCTGGCGGGAGCTTCGCAGCGGCAAATCCCATGCTCCGGCCCTTGCGGAACCGGCCTACGGCTTCGGCGCCCAGCATAATCATCTTTATTTCTTAAAAAAGGATTTCTCGCTGGTAGAAACCAACCGGTCAGGAGAAAGTCCCAAAGCTCTTTTTGAAAAAAATGAGCCCGGGCCCGCA
This sequence comes from uncultured bacterium, assembly GCA_964349955.1. Taxonomy (GTDB): domain Bacteria; phylum Omnitrophota; class Omnitrophia; order Omnitrophales; family Aquincolibacteriaceae; genus CAYGIT01. The sequence continues at coordinate 10,365 of CAYGIT010000066.1, read as the reverse complement.
ATTTTTAAGAAATCGACCGCCTCCTTTTATGAAATCGCGTCTTTCCGCCGGGACATATTCAAGAAAGACCTTTTCCTTTTTCTTGGCAATCATGGAGAGCTATTGAGCAATTGGTCGCCTTATCACCTGGTTCCTCGCGAAGTCAAGGGGTTTCAGTATGCGACGGCGGGGGATGAAGAAAAAATCCTTTACTGGACTTCTCAAGAAATCGGTGTCATTTACCTTCAAAAAGAAACCGAAACGGCCTTCGAAAAGGTCTTGTCGGCGGAAGTGCTTTTCTCCGGTGGGAAAAATATCCAGCAGGCTTTCTGGGCCTATGAGGATTCTCATGCCGTTTTCCGGGATGGCAACCGAGTCCTGATCCTGGAAACGAAAAATGAAACGCCGCATCTTGTCCGGGGGATCAGTGTTGCTGCCCCGGAAAGCAATATTTTTTATGACAATCGGGGGCATGCGGTTTTTTACCTGGACCCCGGAACCCGGAATTTAATGAAGCGAAAAATTACGGATTAAATCCCTTTCTATGTCCCGAACCGTCCCTTTTGAATTTTCTCACAAAACAAAAACCTCTGAGGAATATTTTTGGGAACGACTTTTCTGCGCCCTGCCTGCGGTTTTGAGCTGGGGCATTTTGATTTCCGCCACTGTATTTTCTTTCACCCAGCCGTTGATCGCCGCGATTTTTATCATCGCGCTTGATATTTACTGGCTCATGCGGATTTTTTATATGACGATTTTTCTGGTGCTGGCTTACGGCATTCTCGCGGTGGAAAAAGAGACGGACTGGATTGCGCGTTGCCATGAGCTTGAATCCGGAGAAACCGTCCTGCCCGGCCTCCGGGCCAAGCGCCGGAAAGCGCTCCGTGCCCGGAAAATCCGCCAATTTTTCGTCCTGAACAACCAAATCCGGACATTGAAAAAAATATTCCGCAACCGCCCGGTCATTCCGCCGTTCGATTCGATTTATCATGTGGTCATTATTGCCGCATCGAAAGAAGGACGGGAAATCCTGGAGCCGGGCCTGAAGGCCCTGACGCGCAGCCAATTTCCGTCTTCGAGATTGCTGCCGGTGCTTGCGGTGGAAGCGCGCGCCGGAGAATCGCATACCCGGATTGCCCATGAACTGAAAAAACAATACCAATCGCATTTTTTTGATTTTTTAGTGGCCGAGCATCCGGATGGAATTGCCGGGGAAGCCCGGGTCACCCGGGTACTGCAGGCCGGCGGGGGCGTTCCGG
>CAYGIT010000066.1:0-9117 GCA_964349955.1 uncultured bacterium | reverse complement strand
CACCTATGCGGCGAAGGAAGTCGCGCATTTTCTCGAAGCCCGGAAAATCCCGTTTAAAAATGTGATTGTCTCGTGTTTTGACGCCGACACCGTGGCCAGCCCGGAATATTTTACGGCGCTGACGTATCATTTTATGCGCCATCCGAAGCGCGAGCGGGCAAGCTTTCAGCCGATTCCGGTGTATCACAACAATATCATGCAGGTGCCGGCCTTTGCGCGCGTGCTCGAAACCGGTTCTTCCTTTTTTCAATTGATTGAGGCCACCAATCCCGAAAAGCTCGTCACTTTTTCCAGCCACAGTATGAGTTTCAATGCGCTGGTCGAAATCGGTTACTGGCCCGTGGATATGATTTCCGACGATTCGGCGATTTTCTGGAAGGCGCTGATCCATTACGGGGGGGATTACCGCGTGGTGCCCATGTATGTCACGCTCTCGATGGATGTGGCCTCCGCAGGCACTCTCTGGAAAACTTTGGTGATGATTTACCGCCAGAAACTGCGCTGGGCCTGGGGCGTGGAAAATATTCCGATTGTTTTTCGCGCTTTTCTCAAAGAAAACCGCATGTCCTGGTGGAAAAAATTTCGCTATGTCGCGAAACTGCTCGAAATGCATATTTCATGGTCCACGCTCGGCTTTCTGATTACGTTCATCGGCTGGTTGCCCGGCATTGCCGCCAGCCGGGAATTTTCCAGCTCCGTTCTTTATTACAATTCTTCGCGCATCACGGGCCTGATTTTCAACCTCGCCTCGGCCAACCTGATTGTCACGATTATTCTCGCTCTTTTGCTTCTCCCCAAAGAAGTGGGCAGGATGCCGCTTCGCAAACGCCTGGCTTTGGCTTCGGAATGGCTTTTGATCCCGTTCATTTTTACTTTTCTTAGCAGTATGCCTGCGCTGGATGCTCAAACCCGCCTCGCTCGTGGGGTCAGAATGGAATTTAGGATCACCGAAAAAGGCCGTTCCCGCCGCAAACGCCGCCCCCTCAAAAGCTAGAAATAGCTATCTTCAAGTCAAAGAATAGCCTTATTTTTAATGCTTAATCCTTAAGCATAGCAACTCCACTCACCACTCCTCCTGCCATTGTAAAACACTAAAAAAAGGGGTTACCTTTGAATTAGCAAGACAAACAGGAGGCAACACAATGATTAACGTTTCGATCAAAAAATTTCTGGTTTCAATTTTAACGATTTTCTTTTCGCTGACGCCCGTCGTTCCCCTTCATGCTGCAACAACGGCGCCGGCTCCCAGTTCAATGCAGGGTTCTTCTACGGCTCCCGTTATAGCGGTGATGCCGGTAGCTCCTCCCGCAACCGGAACAAATACAACGCCGCCGGTAAATCCCAAGATGCCCACAATGGATTCAACTCTCTTTCAAGGCGGTATTACTCCTTTGACCACAGTCCCGGTTCCGATTGCGCTGCCTCCAATTCCGGCAGCACCGGATCCGAATATGGTAAAAATTCCGACTTATTCGTCGCCGGTGACTACGCCGGCTCCGGTGACACCGGCAAGTCTTCTTGCGGAGAGCCAACCCTATTTGAATGAAATCACGGCCGCATTTACTGCTCTTGGGAATGCTCAAACTCAAGCGACTGTGCAACAACAATTGGACGTTATTACCACTGCTGCCTTTAATATGCAGCAATTGCTTCCGCCAAGCGGAACGAGCAGACTCAACGGAAATCTGGTCAGTGTATTGCGCAGTCAGAGCGATGTTGCGCGAGGCAATATAGCGGGGGGTGGGAATCCTGATCCTAATGCGGTATTGTGGGGAAATGATCCCGCCTGGCGTCAGTACAGACTTCGGCGAATTTCGGAGTCGATTGATAAAATTCGAGCAACGGCTCAATCCAATATCCTTACCCTGTCAACGGGTTTACCTCCTGGAACCAGCAATGCCATAAGCACAAGCAACAGCAACCTGGGTAATGATTCAAACAATCTTTTTGATTTAAGGAATAGGGGGCAGGGGACCCAAGATCAAATTCATGCATTGCTGGTGGGAACGCCTGCCATGAACGGAAGACCTGCTGTGAAGGGACCTCTAGCTTCGCTTGATGATGATCTTACAGCAATTCAGAATACAATCAATAATCTTGGGCCCGGCAGTTTTCGTGACGACTGGCTTCTGGTTTTCAACCGGGAGAAACAGAATATTCAAACTTTGGAAGGCCAAATACCGGTAGCTATTCCAGATACTAATCAATGGAGAATAGATCGTATTAAAGTACAAGATACGTGTACAGCGATTAATCGATTGCACACTATTTTGGAGTCCTTTCCACAGCTTCCACAATGAACGGCCGGCAAGAGGGGTCCTTTGTAAAGTGGGGGACAGGCAGCGGAAAATTGCCTGTCCCCTTATTTTTCTAGAAAATCACTTTACAGCCGGAAAGATTGCGAAGATAATTAACCTACCTTTTCCAACCAGGAGGCTTTCATGGCCAAAAAGAGAGACGAAATCGAAGAAAAAATCCTCGATGTGGATGCCAGCATGCAGGGAACCATTGCTTTCAAGGACCCTGTCAATTTGCGTATTAATGGAAGCTTCGAAGGCAAGCTAGACACGCGCGGCAATCTGACCATCGGTGAAAACGCCAAGGTCAAAGCTACGATTCAGGGTGACCACATCATTATCGCGGGCAAAGTGACCGGCGATATTCTGGCCACTCAAAGTATTTCCGTTGTTTCGCCCGCGGTCATCCAGGGCAATATGACGACTCCGCGCTTGAGTGTCGGAGAAGGCGCGGTTCTGGAAGGCCGAATTTCGATGCTGAATGTTCCGCATGGCGGGCAAAGTCCGGATGTGACCATGACCCTCAAAGACGTGGCGCAGTACCTGGAAGTGGAAGCCCGTGTGGTGGAAGAATGGGCGAGCCATAAGAAAATTCCTGCGCGCCAGGAAAATGGCGGCTGGATTTTCTCCAAGGCTTCGCTTGACCGCTGGATCCAGGAAGAAAACACCAAAGTTTAATGAATAACATGCTTACGGCGGAGGAAGTCAAAAGCTTCCTCCATGTGGACCAGCCCGAGTTTGATCTATTCCTTAAAAACGGAAAACTCCATGCCTACAAAATAGGCGGGACTTACCTTCGTTTTCGCAAAGAGGATATTCTCAATCTCCGGGCGCAGCTTGTTTCCAAGAAATCTCCGGGCGAAAAAACTTCCTTTCTTGCGCGAGCCGGAGATTTTTGGCGTTTCAATAATTTCTACATCATTTCCCTCCTGATTGTGCTTGCCGTGATTTGGGCTGTTGCCAAAATTTATTAGGCGCATGGAAATCCGCCAGGGGATTGACATCACGAGCGTTCGGCGGATGAAAGAAGCGATCGAGCGTCACGGCCGGCGCTTTCTGGACCGCATTTTCACGGCGGATGAACAGGCCTATTGCGGATCCAAACGCACCCAATACGAGCATTATGCGGCCCGGTTTTCCGCCAAAGAAGCTGCCATGAAAGCCTTCGAAGTTCGCCGCGAAAACCGCTACCGCTTTCGTGAAATCGAAGTGCGCCGCGCTCCTACCGGAAAACCCTCCATTTATCTTTCTCCGGCATCCCGGAAGCGCTTCCGCGTTCCGGAAAAATGCCAAATCGAACTTTCCATGTCGCATGAGCGCGAATTTGCCGTAGCGACTGTCCTGGTTGTCCTGTCCTGATTATTTATGAAGCGCGTTTTGATTGTCAACGCGGACGATTGCAATCTCACGCCCGGCGTGACCCATGCCATTCTCGATTGTCATGACCGCGGCATTCTTACCAGCACGACATTCATGGCCAATCTGCCCATTCAAAAAGAAACGGTCCGGCAGCTTTTGAAAAGAAAAAATCTCGGCGTGGGCGTTCATCTCAACGTTACGTTTGGAAAACCTGTTTCAAAATCTCCCCAAATAAAGTCGTTGCTGGGGCCTGACGGATTATTCCGGCCTGATCTGAAAACCGTAGGGGCACCCCTTGTGGGTGCCCGGTCCAAAGCAGGGCGGGCGCAAGGCCCGCCCCTACCCTCGGCCCATGAACTCGCCCTCGAATACCAAGCCCAAATCAATCGTTTCACCGATGCATTTGACCGTAAACCCACTCATCTGGACACGCATCATCAAGTGCATAATCATTCTTTTTTTTTGAAGGTGCTTGCTGATGTTGCGAGAAAAAATGGATTGCCGATTAGAAGGTCTGCGCTCAAGATGACTTCAGTCCGAACCACCGGTTTTATTTTCGGTAATCTTAACCCGGCTGGATACTGGACGCGGGAGCCTCTTGTCACCATCCTTCAAAATTTACCTGCAGGCGTGAGCGAAATCATGTGCCACCCCGGCCGGCATGACCGCGCCCTCGAACAAGTCAGCTCTTTTCGCGAAGGCCGGCAAAAAGAATGGGAACTTTTTCGCTCTCCCTTTTTGAGGGCAATCCTGGAACAGGCCGGAATTGTCCCGGCGCATTTCGGATGTGGTATACTTTTTTAAAGAGGTTTTTCAATGAACATTTTACTGACCAATGATGACGGAATAAATGCATGGGGCCTTCAAGCCCTTATTAAGAGTGTCCCTGCCGGCATGAAGGTGGCTGTTGCGGCGCCCGCTACTGAACGTTCGGCTTCGAGCCATTCCATTTCTCTCGGGCAAAAACTCCGGATTGAATCCTTTGAGAAAAAAGGAGTCCTGCAATATGCCGTTCATGGCACGCCGGCCGATTGCGTTAAATTTGCTCTTGCCGGCATTCCCAATTTCAAGCCGGACCTGATTTTTTCCGGCATTAATCAAGGAGCCAATACGGGCGTCAGCGTTTATTATTCCGGCACGATTTCCGCGGCACGGGAAGGATTTATCAACGGCATTCCGGCCGTGGCCATTTCCCTGGCAAGCAATTCCTTCAGTGATTTTTCGGCCTCTGCCGGAATTGCCCGGCAAATTATGCAAGGGTATGAAGCCGGGTGTTTTCCGAAAAATGTCATGCTCAATATCAATGTGCCGCCGCTCAAAGCCGGTGAAATCAGGGGCATCAAGGTGACCAAGCAGGCCGCTTCCCGTTTTATCGAAGAGTTCATCCCGGAAAAAGAGCATGGCGATAAAAAAGTTTATACGCTTGCCGGTGAAATCGAGGTCATCAATGCGGACGGCACAAGCGATGAAGAGGCGGTTATGGACGGGTTTATTTCGATTACGCCCCTGAAACTGGATTTAACGGAGTATGAAGCCCTTCCTTTATTGAAGAACTGGGCCAAAGATTTCCGGATCAAGGAAGCTCCCCGTGGCTAAAAACTTTTTGAATTTTATCGGCGGGAAATGGATGAAATCCAAAAATGGTTTTTTTGAAAACCGGAATCCGGCCGACCGGCGCGAAATTTTAGGCCTGTTTCCGGAATCCGGCGCAGAGGATGTCGAAAAGGCCGTCTTGGCTGCGGAAGCGGCTTACCCCGAGTGGCGTCTGGTGCCTCCGCCGAAACGCGGTGAAATCATTATGAAGGCCGGCTTGATTTTGCAGGAAAGGAAAGAAGAGCTGGCACGGCTGATGACGCGTGAAATGGGAAAAGTTTTAAAGGAAACGCGCGGGGACATTCAGGAAGCCATTGACATGGCCTTTTATGTGGCCGGCGAAGGCCGGCGCCTTTTGGGGCAAACGACCACGAGTGAATTGAAAAACAAGTTTGCGATGACTGTGCGCATGCCCATCGGCGTATGCGGTTTGATCACGCCCTGGAATTTCCCCATGGCGATTCCTTCCTGGAAAATTTTCCCCGCCCTGGTTTGCGGGAATACTTTGGTTTTCAAGCCGGCGGAAGACACTCCGCTTTCGGCCGAAAAGTTCACGGAAGTTTTGATCGAAGCAGGGCTCCCGGCCGGAGTTTTGAATATGGTGCACGGCGGCTCCGAGGCCGGCAAAGCGATTGTTCGCCATCCCCGGATTCGCCTGGTTTCTTTTACCGGCTCTTGCGAAACAGGAAGAAACGTGGCCGAAATCTGCGGCCGCATGCTCAAGCGCTGTTCGCTGGAAATGGGCGGTAAAAACGCGCAGATCGTCATGGCTGACGCGGATTTCGATCTTGCGGTTGAGGGCGCGGTGTGGGGAGCTTTCGGCACGGCCGGGCAGCGTTGCACTGCCACCAGCCGGATTTATGTGGAAAAGAAAATCTTCGACTCTTTTCGCAGGGCCGTGATTGCGCGCGCGAAAAAAATCCGGACCGGCAACGGCCTCAAAGCCGGTATTGAAATGGGGCCGTTGATCAATGAAGTCCAGCGGGAGCGGGTGCATGGGTATGTGCAAAGCGGCGTCCGCGAAGGCGCGAAACTGGAATGCGGCGGAAAAATTTTAAAGGGTGGAAATTTCAAACATGGTTATTTTTACGAGCCCACGGTTTTTACGCAGGTGACGCCTGCCATGAAAATCATGCGTGAAGAAATTTTCGGGCCCGTGACCTGCCTCATGCCGGTTACGAGCCTCGAAGAAGCCATCGGCCATGTGAATCATACCGAATACGGCCTTTCGTCTTCCATTTATTCCCGGGACATCAACAACGCCATGCGCGCCATCCGCGATATCGAGGCAGGTATTACCTACATCAACGGCCCGACGATCGGGGCGGAAGTGCATTTGCCTTTTGGCGGAGTGAAAAATACGGGCAATGGCCACCGCGAAGCAAGCCAAACCGCGCTCGATATTTTCAGCGAGTGGAAGAGCGTATTCATCGACTCCAGCGGAAAATTACAAAAAGCCCAGATCGATATTGATTAGGGCTTCTGGACAAACTATGAAACCTAAAATCAAATTTCCTCTGCCTGGCCCGAAAGCCAGGCGAATTATCCAAAAGGACCGCGAGCTTCTTTCCCCATCATTTACCCGTTCTTACCCGCTGGTGGCCCACAAGGGACGAGGCTCCTGGATCCAGGACCCGGATGGAAATGTGTTTCTGGATTTTACGGCTGGCATTGCTGTGACTTCGACCGGCCATTGTCATCCCGAGGTGGTGCGCGCCATCAAAAAACAGGCGGACAGCCTGATTCACATGTCGGGCACGGATTTTTATTATGAAGCCCAGGTCCAGCTTGCCGAAAAATTGGCAGCCCTGGCGCCGGGAAAATTCAAAAAACGGGTTTTTTTCACGAATTCCGGAACCGAAGCGGTCGAGGCGGCTTTCAAACTCGCGCGGTATAAAACAAAACGTGAGCGCATGATTTCTTTTTTTGGGGCTTTTCACGGACGCACGCTTGGTTCGCTTTCGCTTACTGGAAGCAAGGTCCGGCAAAAGGAAAATTTCGGATCGCTTGTTCCGGGCGTAACCCATGTGGGCTACGGTTACTGCTACCGCTGTCCTTATAATCTGACTTACCCGGAATGCGGCATTGATTGCGTGGATTATCTCGAACACACGCTTTTCAAAAAAACCGTTCCGCCGGAAGAAGTCGCGGCGATCATCGTGGAGCCGATTCAGGGCGAAGGCGGGTATGTGGTGCCACCGCCCGGATACCATGAAAAATTGAGGGCGTTGACAAAAAAATACGGAATCCTTTTGATTGCCGATGAAGTGCAATGCGGCATGGGGCGTACCGGAAAAATGTTTGCGATGGAGCACTGGGGTGTGGAACCGGACATTATTACCTGCGCGAAGGGGATTGCTTCAGGAATGCCGCTGGGCGCCATGATCGCGCGCGCCGACCTGATGGATTGGGAGCCGGGCTCTCATGCCAATACCTTTGGAGGAAATCCGGTGGCATGCGCTGCGGCCCTTGTGACGCTCCGTCTTCTTGAAACGAAATTAATGAAAAATGCGCAGCAGGTGGGAGATTATTTAAAAAACGGCTTGAATGAACTTTCCCGGAAATTTCCGATCATCGGAGATGTGAGGGGAGTCGGCTTGATGGTGGGGATTGAACTGGTCGAGAACCGCCAAACGCGAAAACCCGCGGCGGCCGTGCGTGAAAGGATCATCGAAGAAGCTTTTCGTGGCGGGCTTTTGCTTTTAGGATGCGGCGAGGCGGGCATTCGTTTTTGCCCGCCGCTCGTGGTCACAAAAAAAGAAGTGGATATTGCGCTGGATATTCTCGAGAAATCTTTCAGGAAAGCTTAAAAAAATTATTTTGCGATGGAGCCGTCGAGAGTTTCAAAAATGATGGTGACCAAATTATGGCATTTGGGGCATTTGATCTGCTTGAAGGCCTGAATGTTTTCATGTTTGGGGCGGTACATGATGGAGAGGATTTTTGTGGTAAAATGCTCTTCATCGCCGGACCAGTGACAACTCGTGCAGGTGTAAAGTGGCTTCAAAAGGACAACTCCTTCAAGTTAAAGGCCCTGTTCGTTAATAATCAAGACATCGGCTTGGCAAAATAAAACTTTATGATGGTTTTACAAGGATGGAGGCGGAACTCATGAAAAAAACGGCCCCTTTTTTAATCCTCACCCTGACTCTCGGACTTTTCCTGAGCGGCCCCGCATGGGCGGCGCAAGGGACTTATTGGGGCAATTTGAAACATGACTTTGCGCGGGGCTGCAAAAATGTCCTTTCTTCGCCCTTCGAAATTCCAGTCACGATGCGGGAATACCGTCAAAAGCCCGGTTATCCTGGGGTCCGGTACACCACCGGATTCTTTGACGGGGTAGTGCAAGGGATAGAGAGATTCGGAAGCGGCCTTTGGGATTTCATTGCCATGTGGATTCCGGGCAATCAGGAAGGCCTTCCTCCTACGCCTGAAACCCTCTTTTAGCCCGGCCAGAGAAACACGCCTTGTGTCTTTCCTGATTTTTTATTAAGATAGCCGATCTTGTTTGGGGTTTTGATTTAGACTTGTTTTCCGATTTTAGTGGGCCGGTAGCTCAGCTGGGAGAGCGCCACAATGGCATTGTGGAGGTCATGGGTTCGATCCCCTTCCGGTCCACCAGTTTTTTGGTGAACGCTGTGGCCCGCAGGAGTTTTCATTAAACTCCGCGGGCGATACTTGCGCATAGGCGCAAGTGTTCCGGTCCACCAGTTTTCTACGATAAACTTATGAGTTTAATCCTATTTTCCCGCGGGGGTGGCGGAACCGGCAGACGCGCAGGTCTCAAAAACCTGTATCCGCAAGGGTGTGAGAGTTCGACTCTCTCCCTCCGCATGATTTTACCCTTAATTTTGAATTCTATGATTAC